>JAZGHN010000083.1:0-3063 GCA_036481135.1 Dehalococcoidales bacterium
AGGTTTACCTCGGTCTGCTGGACGGTGGAAAGCTCACACTTAGCCTTTTCCGCGGCTTCCTTCAGTCGTTGTAGAGCCATTTTATCCTGTCTGAGGTCTATCCCTTGCTCTCGCTTGAACTCATTGCATAGCCAGTTCATAATTTTCTGGTCAAAATCATCGCCGCCAAGGTGAGTATCGCCGTTGGTTGATTTGACCTGGAAGGTGCCTTCACCCAGCTCTAGAATGGAGATGTCAAAGGTACCGCCACCAAGGTCATAGACGGCGATTGTCTCCTCCCCCTTCTTATCCAGTCCATAGGCTAGGGAGGCAGCCGTGGGCTCATTGATTATTCGCAATACCTCAAGCCCGGCTATCTTGCCGGCATCCTTGGTTGCCTGCCGCTGACTATCATTGAAATAGGCAGGAACGGTGATTACGGCTTCGGTAACCTTCTCGCCGAGGTATGCCTCAGCATCTACTTTAAGTTTCTGTAGAATCATAGCTGAGATTTCCGGGGGGCTATACTCCTTATCACCCATTTTCACCCAGGCGTCGTCGTTAGCTGCCTTGGTTATCTTGAAGGGCAGGAGCTTCCTGTCGTATTCTACCGTTGGCTCCTCAAACTTACGCCCCATCAGGCGCTTGATGCTGAATATGGTATTGTCAGGGTTAGTGATAGCCTGACGTCTGGCTACCTGCCCGGTTAGACGCTCGCCGGTCTTACTTATCGCTACTACTGATGGGGTGGTGCGACCGCCTTCAGCATTGGTGATAACCTTTGGTTCTCCTGCCTCCATCACCGCCACACAAGAAAAAGTTGTACCTAAGTCAATACCTATAACCTTTCCCATTGTTTATTCCTCCTTTTCGTCCTCTTCGCCATTGCCAACTACTACTTTTGATGGGCGAATAACTCTATTATGTAACGTGTAACCACGTTGCAATTCCTCAACCACTATCCCCTCTCTGCCCTTATCCTGCCTCACCGCCTCATGGAAGTTGGGGTCAAATGGTTCACCCAGCGCCTTGATCTGAGACAGTCCTTGTGCCTCCAGGCTTGCCCAAAGCTTGCGCTCGATGAGCCTGATGCCGTCTATCCAGCTCGCCTTGGCGGGATGAGATGGAATAGCAGCGAAGGCTCGCTCCAGGTCATCAAGAATGGGCAGGAGGTCGAGCATAAGGGCGGCATTGGCAAACTTGCCAATCTCCTCCTTCTCCTGCTCACTGCGCCGCCTATAGTTGATGAAGTCTGCCTGGGCTCTTTGCCAGCCGGCCAGATTAGCTTCCGCCCTTTTTTTCTCCTCGATAAGGGCTTGCTTTAGTGCCTCTATATCCTCTACCTCAGCAACCTCTGGTTCTGCCTCGAGGGTTTGGTCTTCTGACTCTTCTTGTTTCATTATTATCTACCTCACCCCCTTGTTCCCCCTCTCCTTTGAAGGAGGGGGGAGTGGGTTATGTAAGAGAGGCGAAGCCTCTCTTTAACTCTCCTTATGAATTTATATCAGGCTGTTTCTTTTCCATATAGCTCAGCTATCAGTTCACTGAGTAATGAGGCAAGGTAGTTTACACTGCAAATGGCGCGAGCATAGGGCATCCGGGTGGGGCCGATTATGCCTATGGTGCCAGCGGCTTCTTCAGGTAAACCATATCGACTGATGACTATGCTATAGTCCCGGATAGCTTCTGCCTCATTCTCCTCACCGATAATTACCCGCACCCCGTAGCTGGTTAATCCTTGGGGGGCAATAATCCTCAGCAGGTTTCTATGGTCAACTAATTCCATTAGGGGTAGCGCCCGCTGGCTATGGGCAAATTCTGGCTGGTTGAGCATAAAGTGCAATCCATTGAGGTAAAGCTCCTCACCTTCCTGTTCATCTTCAGTTTGTATCATCTTAAACAAACAATCGGTTAGCTGCTGTTCAGTGAGGGAAAGCCTCGTCCCTTTAGCCAAAATCTGCGAGCTGGTCAAGCCAGAGTAGGCGGCATTTAGTTTGTTGGCCGTAGCCGTTAACTCCGACTGAGGTATAACCTGGTCAAAGGTTATTAACTGCTGCTTTACCTTAGCCCCATGGAGGACGAGGACAATCAGTGCCAATGAATCTTGTAGGGCAATTAACTCCACGCGCTTGAATCGAGACTTGGCTGATTTAGGGGTGGTGACTATAGCCATATTTTGAACCAGCTGAGCTGTAAGCTGTGCCGTTAGCTTTAGCCACTCCTCCAGCTCCTTCTCCACTTGGTGGAAGAGATGACGTATCAAACGCTGCTCGGCTAAGGGGAGCTTGGTGTCGCCCAGAGACTCCACATAGTAGCGGTAACCTTTGTCTGAGGGTATGGCGCCGGATGAGGGGTGGCAGCGGGTAATATAACCCCCTTGCTCTAAGTGTGCCATCTCATTGCGGATGGTAGCTGGGCTTACCCTCAGCTCGTAGTTGTTGGTGAGGCTCTGTGACGCTACTGGCCTCGCCTTAGCAATATATTGCCCCACTATGCTCTTAAGTATTGTCCCTGTTCTAGAAGACAGCATATTTTACCCTGATTAGCAGTCTAAGGCTTAGACTGCTAATCTACTTAATTTATCACTTCCAGTCTCTATTTGTCAAGAGAGCGCTGTGGTAAAGTATTAGTGAGGATGTTAAACAATTTGTTAATGAATTGTCTTGACAAAGCAGCAGAGTAGTATTATACTAATAGCAACAAAATAACAATTTTGTTATAATGTTGGTGATAATGAGGATTGAGACATAAACTAGGGTTGGTGATTGGTAGCCAAGTACGGCTTGGTGAGAAATCGCCAAGCCGTTTTCTTATGTATGTAGAACCTTAACAATTGAATATGGGACTAATATCAAATCTGAAGCAGGTCAAGCGGGTGAAGGCGTATGGTGGATGCCTTGGCATCAAGGGCCGAAGAAGGGCGTGACAAGACTGCGAAAAGCCTCGGTGAGCTGTCGAGCAAGCTTAGCCGGGGATTCCCGAATGGGGCAACCCGCTCAGGTAAAACCTGAGCACCCCCAGCTGAACACATAGGCTGGGAGGGGGTAAGCAGGGGAAGTGAAACATCTCAGTACCCTGAGGAAA
>JAZGHN010000084.1:0-2899 GCA_036481135.1 Dehalococcoidales bacterium
TGGGTATTGTAAAACTTGGAACTTCTCCCAATAGATAGGGGAGTGCAGGCCAGAGGCAAGTAAAAAGTGCCCGTTGAGTATTGCCCCTGATTTCTGGAAGATTTCTTCTACGTTATTTATCAACCTCAACCCCGGTGGTTCTAATTACTTATAGAGCTGGCTAGTTGCTCCTCTAACGGATAGTTAGGGACAACCCCCCATTCCCCGTTAAGTAGCCCGATTAATAGCCAGGCTTTGCCAATTATGTCTTCGCGCTTTACCGTCCAGTCATTGCGTGAATCTTCACTATTATTGCGGTTGTCACCAAGGACAAAGTATTCGTCCTCCGGGATTATATCCCCTCGGAAGTCATGGTTAGGCGGTTCTTTTATATAGGGCTCATCCAGTGGGTAAACATTGCCATTTTGATGAATATAGACTACTCCTTCTTCTATCTCTACGGACTCGCCAGGTAAAGCAATGATACGCTTGATGTAGTCGGCTTGTTGCCCATCAGGTGTATGAAATACAATCACATCACCCCTTTCAGGTTCATGGAAAGCATAAGCGATTTTATTAATCAGTAGCCGTTGCTCTGGCTGAAGTCCAGGTTGCATACTGGGACCTACGATAACGAAACTCTGGACAGTAATTTGCAGCGTAAAGAAGATTACCCCCGCCAGTATGAGTGCCCACAGAATCTCACGGAGAAAACCCCTCATTCGGTGTACTCCTTTCCTGGTTTAGTCCCAATTATACCCTATTGGGCTTTATCCTTCCAGTGGGGAGCTAATGTTGCACTTTTTTGAAAGGAGGTGCTAGAATGGCAACGACATGGATTATATGGGGCAGGCGCTCTCCTTAGCTAAACTAGCCCTGGGTCAGGTTAGCCCTAACCCGGCGGTGGGGGCGGTAGTTGTTAAGAATGATGTAGTCGCTGGCCAAGGGTATACACAACCACCAGGCTTATGGCATGCTGAGGTATTAGCCCTGAAGCAGGCCGGTGACCAGGCCGTGGGGGGGACGATGTATGTTACCCTGGAACCATGCTGCCACTATGGTCGGACTCCGCCATGCAGTCAGGCAATTATTGCCGCCGGCATTACTGAGATTCATCTGGCTATGCTCGATGCCAATCCCTTGGTTTCAGGGCGAGGCAAAGACGAACTGGAAAGACAGGGCATTAAAGTATATGTCGGTGAGCACGAGGAGGAAGCTATACAGATTAATGAGGCTTATACTAAGTTTATTACTACCGGTATGCCCTTGGTTACGGTAAAATTTGCGGTAAGCCTGGATGGGAAGATCGCCACTAAGACCGGTGATTCCAAGTGGATTAGCGGTGGTGAAGCCAGGAGGTATGTTCATAAGTTACGTTATACCACTGATGCTATTATGGCGGGGGTGAATACCGTTCTGGCTGATGACCCTCAACTTACGGCTAGGTGTTGTGGTGGCAAGGGAGGAACAGCCAGAAAGCAGCCGCTCCGGGTAATTGTCGATGGTAAAGGACGTACGCCGTTAACTGCTCGCGTGTTTAGTCAACCAGGTAAGGCACTTCTGGCGCTGGGCAGACTGGTTAAGCCAGAGGAGAAAACAGCTTGTGCTGAGGTTGGTGCTGAACTATTAGAATTGCCTTCAGCAGAGGGGCTGGTAGATTTAGAAAAGTTGCTAAGGGCATTGGGTGAACAGGGTATCACCAGTGTTCTGGTCGAGGGTGGGGGGACTCTTATTGGTTCTCTGTTCGACTGTAGGCTGGTAGATAAGGTTATTGCCTTTATTGCCCCTATTATCATTGGTGGGAAGGAAGCCAAGACGGCTGCCGAAGGTGAAGGGGTTGATAAAGTGGTAGACTCACTTAGGTTAGAGCGTATTAGTATTGAAAGACTTGGTGAAGATTTGATGGTTTGTGGATATGTTGCGTCAGGAAAGAGGGGCGGTTAGGGTTTAACTTTACTATTTAGCTAATTTTATCTAAGGAGCGTATGTGTTTACCGGGATTATAGAAGAGGTAGGTAGAGTTATTTCAGCACAATCGGGATATCTTGTTATCGCCGCCAGCAATGTCCTTCCAGAAATGGAACTGGGGGGAAGCATTGCGGTTAATGGGGTATGCCTGACAGTTACCAAATTTGATACCAGTTCATTTTCAGTTGACATAATGTCAGAAACATTAAAACGGACTAATCTTGGTCTACTTCACACCGGGGATGGAGTTAATCTGGAGCGACCTCTACCCTTAGGTGGGCGCCTGGGTGGGCATCTAATGCAAGGGCATGTGGATGACACGGGAAGGGTAGCCTCAATCAGGTGGCAGGGTGGGGCAATGCTCATCAGGTTTGAAGCTGCCCCTGAAATGGTGCGCTATATAGTGGAGAAGGGCTTTGTTGCCGTTGATGGGGTTAGTCTAACCATAGTGGCTAAAGATACTAGCTCGTTTCAGGTTTCTGTTGTTGATTACACTCGGGAACATACTACGCTGGGTAGTCGGCAGGAAGGAGACCTGGTTAATCTGGAGGTGGATATTATTGCCAAATATGTGGAACAGCTTAGCCAGGCTCCCAATACGGGTATAACTGTTGATTTTCTAGAGGAGCATGGGTTTTTAGCAGGTTAACATAATTTATTTTTGAGGGGTAAGGATGGGCATGTTAAACATTCCTGAGGCTATTGAGGACATAAAGGTAGGCAAGTTTCTTATTATCGTTGATGATGAGAATAGAGAAAATGAAGGTGACCTGGCACTGGCTGCGGAGAAGGTTACGGCGGAAGATATTAACTTTATGGCACTGCATGGCAGGGGATTGATTTGTATGCCCATAATAGGAAAGCGATTAGACGAATTGAGGATTCCTCTGATGGTAGGGGAGAATACCTCAAAGTTTTCTACCGCATTTACTGTGTCTATTGAAGCCAAACA
>JAZGHN010000085.1:0-2927 GCA_036481135.1 Dehalococcoidales bacterium
CAGCAGGTTAACATGCTCATCGATGAGCTTCTATGGCCCGGGCATCCCCTGGGACGCGATATAGCTGGAAGCAAGAAATCAGTGACCGCCCTTACCAGGGAGGCAATGCTCGATTACCTTCGAGAGCAATATCTGCCGAATAACACGGTAATCACTGTTGCTGGCAATATCAGCCATCAAGAGGTGGTAACTGCTATCAGCCAAGCCATAGGCGACTGGGCTGGTCACCAGCCACAGCGTGGTTATTCCATCTATAAGCCCAAAAAGGCTCGGCGCCTAAACATTGAGAAAAAAGACTCAGAGCAAACCCACCTCTGCCTGGCACTACCCGGATTACCCCTCCTCCACCCCAAGCGCTTCACCCTTGACCTGCTTAATGTCATCCTTGGGGAAGGCATGAGCAGCCGCCTGTTTATTGAAATTCGCGACAAACTCGGGCTTGCCTACAGCATTCATAGCTATACAGAGCACTTCCTTGACTCAGGCTCAATCATTGTCTATGCCGGAGTGGAGCTCAAAAACCTGGAAACGGTCATCGCAGCTATCCTGGAGCAACTTTATCAACTCAAGAAAACAGTCCCTGAGTCTGAATTGTCCAAGGCAAAGGAATTAGCCAAAGGACACCTGATACTACGAATGGAGGATAGCCGCAATGTCGCCATCTGGATGGGTGGGCAAGAGATTCTCACCGGGCGTATCCTCAGCGTTGACCAGGTGATATCCATTATTGATGCCATCTCTGCTGAGGAGCTCGAGCAACTAGCTCAACAACTCATAATAGGCAAGAAGCTCCGCCTAGCGGTAGTTGGTCCTGTCTCTGATGATAAGCCTCTGGAGAAACTGCTAACGCTATAACCTGTTAAGGCATAAAGAATAGCCGTAGCCTGTAGGCTACGGCTATTTTCATCACACGGATATTAAAGATTAATACATACCCTCCATGCCACCACCACCAGGCATAGGCGGTGCTTTCTCCTTCTCTGGGATATCAGTAACCAATGATTCAGTAATCAAAACCATAGTGGCAATGCTAGCAGCATTTTCCAGAGCAGACCTTACCACCTTAGTGGGGTCAATTACACCCTTTTCCACCATGTTACCGAATTCATTGGCAGCAGCATCGTAGCCAACCCCGGGTGGGCTCTGCTGCACCTTATCCATTATCACGGCACCATCCTGGCCGGCATTTACCGCAATCCAGCGAACCGGCTCAACCACAGCCTTCCTCACAATATCAACACCGGTAGCTTCATCCCCGCTGACCTCCAGCTTAGATAAGACCGGGAGGGCATTGATTAAGGCAACACCACCACCAGGCAGGATACCCTCCTCCACCGCTGCCCGAGTTGCCGACAAAGCATCCTCAACCCGGTGCTTCTTCTCCTTAAGCTCAACCTCAGTAGCAGCGCCTACCTTGATTACCGCTACTCCACCTGCCAGCTTTGCCTGCCTTTCCTGGAGTTTCTCACGGTCAAAATCAGAGGTGGTCTCCTCCATCTGAGCCTTAATCTGTTTGAGCCTCCCCTTAATAGCCTCATCCGCGCCTTTGCCCTCAACAATGGTGGTGTTATCCTTATCAGCGGTTACCCGACGCGCCTTGCCCAAATCTTCCACAGTAACTGAGTCTAGCTTCCGCCCCACCTCCTCCGAAATCACCTTAGCGCCGGTGAGAATGGCTATATCCTCTAGCATCGCCTTACGCCGGTCACCAAAACCAGGAGCCTTTATCGCCAGAATATTAAGGATACCCCGCAACTTATTAACTACCAGGGTAGCTAAGGCTTCCCCCTCCACATCCTCAGCGATAATAACCAGCTCCTTTGACACCTGCAGTATCTTCTCCAAGGCTGGCAAGAGGTCAGAAAGGGCCGAGATTTTTTTATCGGTAATAAGGATGTTGGGGTTTTCTATCACCGCTTCCATCTTCTCGGCATTAGTGATGAAATAGGGGCTGCTATAACCGCGGTCAAACTGCATCCCCTCCACATACTCCGTCTCATATTTTAGCCCCTTGGATTCCTCAACGGTAATAACCCCGTCTTTACCCACCTTCTCCATAACATCAGCAATAAGGTTACCAATCTCACTATCAACCGCAGTTATCGTCGCCACCTGAGCAATCTGCTCTTTACCCTTTACCTCAGTGGATATCTTTTTAAGCTGCTCAATGATAGCCTGGGTTGCCTTCTCAACGCCCCTCTTTAGCGCCATAGGCTCAGCTCCGGCAGCTATATTCTTAAAGCCGCCAGTAATCATGGCATGTGCCAGAAGAGTCGATGTAGTGGTACCATCACCACAGGCATCGTTAGTCTTAGTAGCGGCTTCCTTAACTAGCTGCACCCCCATGTTCTCAAAGGGGTCAGGAAGCTCAATATCCTTGGCAATAGTAACCCCGTCATCAATTACCAAGGGGGCACCCCACTTCTTATCTAAAGCAACACAATGCCCCTTGGGTCCCAGGGTCACTTTGACCGCATCAGCCAAAGTATCTATTCCTTTCTTTAAAGCATGCCTAACTTCCTCATCATATATGATCTGTTTAGCCAATTTTCCCCTCCTTATATATTAACTCGGCTCGTTATTTAATCTTTTTCGCTAAAATATCGGTTTCGTGCAGAATCACCAGATCCTCATCCTCGACCTTATATTCAACACCCCCATATTTAGCATAAACCACGATGTCACCTACCTTAACATCGATAGGCATCCGTTTCCCATCCTCTGACAACCGCCCCTTACCTACAGCAACAACCTCCCCCTCCTGGGGTTTCTCCTTAACGGTATCAGGCAGAACAATCCCCCCCTTGGTCACATCCTCCCTCTCGATGGGTCTAACCACCACCCGGTCAGCCAATGGCTGAAGCTTAATCGCCATTCCAATCCTCCTTGTCAATATTAATTAGCACTCTCCTCCCGAGACTGCTAAC
>JAZGHN010000086.1:0-4024 GCA_036481135.1 Dehalococcoidales bacterium
GTTGGCACTAAAGCAGGGCATCCTATCTGGCTTTTGATGATTCAGTACTGCCATTATACGTTCTTTACCTGTCACTTTAGTCCTCCTTCCTTAACATTAAAAATTTTCTGAACTCTTGCTCTGACTATAATACAATTTTGATTATATACCATATCATAATCATATTTTAACAAAACGCTATATTGTGTGGTGAGGTAACAAAACGTCAACTTGTTACATGAAAAAGGGGAGCATTTCTGCTCCCCCTCTGTTTTAACCCGGTTTCTAGTCACCACTGGACGAACATTGGGATGTTTATCCCAACCTGCGTATACCTACTGTCTACCATTTAGCGTATCACTTAAGTGACCACAACAGGTAACATTTTAAACAAATGTTTGATAGATATCTGCTGGTGCATATGATTTGTATCATCTTGCACGAATAGGGAATCGTACGCTACAGCTGCGATACACCTTCTAGTAAGTGGAATGTCAAGACCCTTTTGTGAATCATGTGAAATTTCATTGGATAGTATTGACAAGGCAAAGTAGTTATGGTATTATAGAAATATAGAACCTTAGAATAATCTAATATACTTACTTTAAGGAGGTAGCAGTGGAAGATCAGATTTATTCCTACCACGCCGAGATGTGTAAAGTTTTTTCGCACCCCAAGAGACTGGAACTCATTAATATTCTCCGAGATAAAGAGATGAGTGTTGGTGAACTCAGCGAAAAACTCGGGCTGGCGCTGGGCAACCTATCCCAACACCTGGCTATGATGAGAGGGCGCCACATCCTTACCTCAAGGAAAGAAGGAAACGTCGTCTATTACAGCATCACCAACCCTCGTCTTCTCGAGGCCTTTGACTTATTGCGGGAAATACTGTTTGAGCAAATCAGGCAGGATGCGGCTCTTATTCAGAGCACGTGAAGCTAAGCGGGAGGAAACTAATGACTATTCTAAATAATATTAACGTAAGCGCGCTAGAGCAGGTCATCAAAGAAGCGGAAACCGATACATCCAAGGTCAAGCGAACCCAGAAGATTGAGGGGGAATGGCTCTTGAAGGAGGGCGGTCCTCAGTTCCAAGCAGAAGTAAGCTTTGAGGGCGGCAAGATTATCATGGAGTCTGACCAGCCTAATAATCTGGGCGGCGGTGGTACTAGACCCGGCCCTCTGCATTACTGCTTTTTTGGGCTCGTATCGTGCTACACAGCTACCTTTGCCGCTATGGCTAGTCAGATGGGTATCAAATTAACTAAGCTCACTGCCAGACTGGAAGGGGATTTAAACTTCTCTCGAGTCTTCGGGTTGTCGCAAGAGCCGGTGATAGAGGAAATTCGCATCGCACTGGAAGTAGAAAGTAATGCTCCAAGGGAGAAATTGAAGGAAGCGGAAAGGCTTGCCTACGAAAGATGCCCCGCCGTTTTCGCCCTTACTGAGCGGGTGAAATTGAATACCATGATGAAGGTAAATAAATGAAACTGGGTATCATCGTGAATACCAACGACCCGGAAAGTGCGCTGATGTGATTCTATTGAAAGGAGCACAAGATGAGTCAAAATATGAAAACGGCACTAATTATCGGGGGCATAATCGTAGTCGTCCTTATCGTTCTCCCCTTGGTCTTTGGACTAATTTGGGGAGGGCAATACGGAGGCTGGGGGATGATGGGGCCAGGGATGATGGGTGGCTTTAGCTGGATGGCGATAATGCCTGTGCTATGGATCGTTGTCCTGGGGCTTGTTATCTGGGCGGTGGTAGCCGCAGTTCGCGGTTCAAGCGAATCAAGAAGTTCTGACTCCTCAAAAGCAGACTCGGCTCTGGAGGTGCTGAAAAGGAGATATGCCCGGGGCGAGATAAACAAGGAGGAGTATGAAGAGAAGAAGATAGATTTAGCCTGAGCACTTTAGTATAACTGATCGGAGGGTGTGATGAGAGGAAAAAGAATGTATTTGGTGCTTATTGCTTTAACGCTGGTAGTTCTGCTGGGCCTGACTGCCTGCGCTCCTGGCTGGGTGCAGCCAGGGGGTGGCATGATGGGACCTCAGCAGCCGAGCCAGCAACCATCGCAAGGGCAACCCTATACCTACGGACTAGGTGGCGGAATGGGCCCCGGCATGATGCGGCCAGGTGGAATGATGGGGCCGGGCATGATGGATGGTATGCCGATGATGGGCTACTACTCCGGGGTTCCTAGCGCACTCTCTCATGAGGATGCCAAGACTATCGCCAATAACTATCTGTCATCCTTGAACAACCCGGAGCTAGAAATCGACGAGTTTGAGGAGTACTCCCATAATTTCTACGTGTCGCTTGTTGAGAAAAGCACTGGCAGAGGGGCCATTGAGATTATCATTGACCGGTATTACGGCAGTTATCAGCCCGAGCCGCAGAGCATGATGTGGAACGGGAAGTACGGCATGATGGGTAGCTACCAGCAAGCTCAGATGCCGGTAGCTCAGCATCAGGCTATAGAAATCGCCCAGGACTTCCTGGACGTGGCTTACCCCGGTACCGAGGCTGACGAGATTGTCGCCTACTTCGGCTACTATACAATAATGACCAAGCTTGAAGGTGAGCATTACGGCATGCTGAGCGTCAACGGCTACTCCGGAGACATCTGGTACCATACCTGGCATGGCATGTTCGTATCCGAAGTGGAGGAGCACGAATAAGGGGGCACTGCGATG
The DNA here is from genome assembly GCA_036481135.1 of Dehalococcoidales bacterium. GTDB lineage: Bacteria > Chloroflexota > Dehalococcoidia > Dehalococcoidales > E44-bin46 > JAZGHN01. The sequence continues at coordinate 2,678 of JAZGHN010000086.1, forward strand.
GCTGAGAAGCCGATTTACCTTGACTATAACGCTACTACGCCGATTGACCCCGGTGTTCGCGAGGCTATGCTTCCCTATTTGGAGGAGTACTTCGGCAACCCGTCTTCTAGCTATGTCTACGGGCAGCAGACCAAAGAGGCGGTGGCGATAGCCAGAGGACAAGTGGCTAGGCTCATCGGGGCCACACTCGACGAGATCGTCTTTACCAGCGGCGGCAGCGAAAGTGATAACCAGGCTATTATCGGGACAGCATTGGCCAACTGGGAAAAGGGGAACCATATCATCACCTCGCGCATAGAGCACCCGGCCGTCCTGAACACCTGCCGCTACCTGGAGGAGAGACTGGGCTTCAGGATAACCTATCTCCCGGTGGATAAGTATGGATTGGTAGACCCGGAAGACGTACGCCGCGCCATCACCATAGACACTATCCTGATCACCATAATGCACGCGAACAACGAGGTGGGAACGATTGAGCCTATCGATGAAATCGGCAAGATTGCTCAGGAAAGTAAAATCTTATTCCATACCGACGCCGCCCAATCCTGCGGTAAGATTGCAGTTGATGTCAACCAGCTAAATGTTGACCTGCTTACTATCGCTGGGCACAAACTATATGCGCCTAAGGGACTGGGAGCGCTCTTTGTCAGAAATGGTATCAAGATTGATTCCTTGATCCACGGTGCCGGTCAGGAGCGTGGTAAGAGGGCAGGCACTGAGAATGTCCCCTATATGGTAGGGCTGGGTGCTGCCTGCGAGATCGCCGAAAACTTGCTGGCGACTTACCAGAAAGAGGTCAAATTTCTCAAGGACAGGCTTCACGCCAGTATTGAGGCGGGACTTGGCAAAGATGCGGTTCGCCTGAATGGACATCCGGAACGACGGCTGCCCAACACGTTGAACATCAGCCTTCGCGGAGTGGTGGGAGAAGAGCTACTTAGCCAGATTCCCGAGATAGCTGCCTCGACCGGGGCGGCATGCCATGCTGTCTCTACGGAACCATCAAGCGTGCTTCTGGAGATGGGACTGAGCCGGGAGTGGGCTCTTGGAGCACTTCGCCTGACACTGGGGCGCTGGACCACCTCTGAAGAGACTAACGTAGCTAGTAAGCTCATCGTGGAGCGGGCGAGGCGTTTCGCTACTAAGAACGCAGGTGCTACGTACCGGAGGCGATAGAACGCTATCTTGTGCAATGAGGTAACAAAACGTCAAATTGTGTGATTGCAGGTTTTGACTTTAAAGGTAAGAAGCTATTGACATTCACGCAGAGATTAGTTTACGCTTCAACTACAAAAGGAGGTGTCCTATGCCAAAAGGCACAATCAAACGGCTTATGGACCGTGGTTT
>JAZGHN010000087.1:0-6178 GCA_036481135.1 Dehalococcoidales bacterium
GCAGTCTGGGAAAGCGCCGGCTATGACTATGAAGCTGTCCGCAGTGCCGGGCAGTGGTATATAGAGGCTGGCAGAGGTATGGGTCCCACCTTGCTTATGGCCAGCGAAAAGCGGGGATATACCCTGACTGACGTGGGGACTTTCCTTGCCTATAAAGGCAAAATCGATCTGGTACCTGTCGTGGACAAAGGTAGCATATTGCTTAACGTTTACTCGGTCATTGCCTGTAATCCTGAGGAGAATCCTTCGGTGAATTATGAAGCGGCAAATAACCTGGTGAGGTTTCTTACTTCACCTGAAATACAGGAGTTAATCGGCAACTACGGTGCTAGAGAATATGGTATGTCTCTATTCACCCCTTGTGCTGGAGCTGAACCTCAATCTTAAGAATCCATCGGTGAGAAGATACATTGGATGAACTATGGCAAGGAATAGTTAAAGCAGTACAGCTTATCGTATCTCTTGACTCGGAAGTGTTAGAGATAGCCAGGCGGTCTCTAGCTATTTCAGCGACCTCTTGCAGTATCGTTACCCTAATCTCGATACCGCTGGGTAGCCTTATCCATTTTTCTCGCTTTCCGGGTAAACGGGGGCTAATAAGTCTCATTCAGACCCTATTCAGCCTGCCCACTGTTGTTGTTGGTCTCTTGGTGCTTGTCCTTTTTTCCCAAGCTGGACCACTCGGTGGTTTAAACATCATGTTCACACCTAAAGTAATGGTGATAGGGCAGGTGATTCTGATAACCCCTCTTATGCTGGGCCTTACTATCTCGGCTCTGAGAGGTGTGGACAAGGCGGTATCAGAGACTGCGATTTCTCTCGGTGCCAGCCGGCTACAGGCGGCTCTCATTACTCTCAAGGAAGCGAGATATGCCGTACTGACTGCGGTAATAATGGGCTTTGGCCGGGCGCTATCAGAGGTCGGGTTAGCCTTAATGGTCGGTGGTAACATCAAGGGGTTTACCAGAATCCTCACTACTGCCATCTCGCTTGAAACATCAAAGGGTGATTTTGAACTAGCGATGGCCTTGGGGATAATACTGCTCTCTCTGGCGCTGGCAATAAATTTAACTCTAAACAGACTCCAGCAGAGGTAACGTAATGGCTTTTTTAGAAACCATCAACCTAGGACAAAAATACGGAAACCGATACGTCTTGAAGCATATAAACCTTAGCCTGGAGAGGGGTGAGGTCTTTGCCCTGATTGGTCCTACCGGCGCTGGGAAGACGACCTTGCTCAGGATTTTGAACCTTTTGGAGCCGCCGGTCTCAGGCAAAATATATTTCGATGGGGTAGAGGTTACCCGTCCCAAAGCTGAAAGGCTGGAAGTACGCCGCAGGATGTCATTTGTGCAACAGAAGCCGGTGGTGTTCACTATGAGTGTCTATGATAACATCGCCTGTGGGTTACGATGGAGGGGGGTAAAGAAGGAGATTATCCGGCAAAAGGTAGAAGAGGTCTTAGAGCTTGTAGGCATGACCAACTACAGGGACAGGAACGCCAAAACGCTTTCAGGGGGTGAGACCCAGCGGGTGGCTATAGCCCGTGCTTTGGTAACCGAACCAGATTTACTCTTGCTTGATGAGCCTACTGCTAATCTAGACCCCATTTCAGTGTCAAAAATAGAAGAGATTCTATCGCACATTATCGGTAGGCGGACGATAACCATAGTAATGGCTACCCATGATATGTCTCAGGGGCAGCGCATTGCCGGCCGGGTTGGTGTACTGGTAGACGGTGAAATACTCCAGGTAGGTAGCCCCAGCGAAGTATTCACTCTGCCCAGGAGCAAAGAGGTGGCTGAGTTTGTCGGTGTCGATAATATCTTGGCTGGCGCTATAACCAAAAAAGAGGACAGTCTGGCTGCTATAGAGATAGATGGAAATGTTATCGAAGCGATTTCGGACTATGAACTGGGGGAAAAAGTTTATGCCCTAATCAGGCCTGAGGATATAACCCTGACCCTCTCTAAAGGGGTAGGCAGTGCCAGAAACACTTTCCGGGGTAAGATAGTGAGGATGGCCTTGGTAGGGCCGCTTATTAGAATTGAAGTGGACTGCGGTTTTCCCCTACTAGCCTTAGTGACAAAAAAATCAGCCGAAGAATTGAATCTCGCCATCGGCAAGCTGGTTCACACTAGTTTTAAAGCCAGCGCAATACGCACTCTAAAAAGGTGGGATTAACCTTGGCTGAAACGGCAATATGTAATCGAGGTTGATCGGTTTCTTTGCCCTCGTCTCCAGATTGACACTCCGCTTCGACCTGTGGTATATATTTGAACTGGATGGCAGCGTAGCTCAGTGGTAGAGCAGAGGACTCATAAGCCTTTGGTCGTGGGTTCAAATCCCTCCGCTGCCACTTTTGATTGTTCTTCTGTCTATGCCTACCTTGTCCCCTTTTCTGGTGAATCAGGTAGAGTGGAGTAGAGTCTGGAAAATGTCAGCTGTTTTATCCCAGCAAGATATTCGTAGATTGATAAAGCAAGAGCCGCCTCTGGTAGAAGGCTACATTGACCTTGAGGAGCAGGTTCAACCTAATGGCATTGACCTTACCCTGCGTGAGGTGGCAATGCTCCAGTCATCAGGTAGGATAGCGGTTAAGGATAGCCAGAGGCTGATATCGGATTTAGCTCCGCTGGCGTTCGATGGACTGGGCTTTATTGACCTGATGCCCGGTGTCTACTCTATTACTTATAACGAGATTGTCCATCTACCTAAAAATGTCATGGCATTGGCTACATCAAGGTCGAGCTTGCTTCGTTGTGGTGTCACGGTAAACACCGCTGTGTGGGATGCCGGTTACTCTGGCCGTTCTCAATCTCTGATGGTAGTCTATAATCCTCAGGGGTTTCGTTTGCAGAAGAATGCCAGAATCATACAGCTTGTTTTCTTATGGCTAACCGGGGAGACAGAGGGCTATCGCGGAGCCTACCAGGGAGAAAATATAGATTGATTTTATTCCCACCCCTTGGCAACTATCCCGCCTGTAGCTGTTGACATGTAGTCTCTAGCTGTGATAAACTTTAAAATTGCATTTACTTACCATGCTAAATAGGTAATAGATTGAAGCTTGGCATTCAATCTATTAGTTAAATAGAAATGGATGAGCCTAGGCTCATCCATTAAAATTGTAGAGAAGGTGAAGAGTCGATGCCTACAGTTAACCAGCTTATTCGTAAAGGGCGTAAGAGGGCGGTTAAGAAGACCAAAACGCCAGCATTGCGCCTTACCTATAACGCCTTGAAGAATAGAAGGCTGATGGGGAAGGGTTCTCCGCAGAAGCGGGGGGTGTGTATTCATGTTAAGACCACCACCCCTAAGAAACCCAATTCAGCCTTGCGTAAAATAGCTAGGGTGCGGCTGACTAATGGGATGGAGGTAATAGCTTATATCCCCGGTGAAGGGCATGAGTTGCAGGAGCACTCCGTGGTCCTGATTCGCGGGGGTCGTGTGAAGGATTTACCTGGTGTTCGTTACCATATCATCCGGGGGGCACTGGATGCTGGCGGTGTGGTTAATCGTCGTCAGAGTCGTAGTAAGTATGGAAGCAAGCGAACTAAAGAGTTAGTCAGGGTTGAGGCTGAGGTTGAGGCTGAGGCTGGAGCTGAGGCTGGGGTTGAGGCTGAGGTTGAGGCTGAGGCTGAGGCTGAGGCTGAGGCTACTTAAATTAAGGAGGTAAAATGCCAAGGCGAGGCCGAGTGATAATAAGGGAGCTACCTCCCGATGCTAAATATGACAGTGTGCTTGTGACCAAGCTGATTAATAGAATAATGATGGGGGGCAAGAAGAGCACAGCGGAGACGATTGTCTACGATGCTCTGGGAGTTCTCGAGCGGCAGGCGTCAAAAGCCCCGCTCGATGTTTTGGAAGAGGCGATAAAGAATGCCACTCCTGTGCTTGAGGTTAAGCCTCGGCGGGTTGGAGGTGCTACCTATCAGGTGCCGGTGGAGGTTGCCCCTCGTCGTGGTCTTTCTTTGGCGATACGCTGGCTGCTAAAATCAGCCAGAGCCAGGACAGGTAGATCTATGGGGGAGAGGTTGGCTGCTGAACTTCGTGACGCCTCAAAAAGTGAAGGGGCGACTATTAAAAAGCGTGAGGACGTTTATAGAATGGCTCAGGCCAATAGAGCCTTTGCCCACTATAGATGGTAAGAGTGTTAAGGTAGAGGACAGGACAATGCGTAGGAGTTTTCCCTTAGAGCAGATACGAAATATAGGTATTATCGCGCACATTGATGCCGGTAAGACTACCATCACCGAAAGGGTACTATACTATACCGGTCGTACCTATAAGATTGGTGAGGTGGATGAAGGCACAGCTGTAATGGATTGGATGGCGCAGGAACGAGAGCGTGGCATTACTATTACGGCTGCGGCTACTACCTGTTTGTGGCAAGATCGCCGCATCAATATTATTGACACTCCGGGGCATGTGGATTTTACTGCTGAGGTGGAGCGTAGCCTGAGGGTATTGGATGGGGCAGTGGTGGTTTTCGATGCTGTAGCTGGGGTTGAGGCTCAATCAGAGGCGGTATGGCGACAGGCTGATAGATATAAGGTGCCGAGAATCTGTTTCATCAACAAGATGGATCGAATCGGTGCCAGCTTTGACCGCAGTTTGGCTACCATTAAAGAGCGGCTGGAAGCCAAGCCCTTGCCCATACAATTACCTCTAGGTAGTGAAGCTTCATTTGATGGTGTTGTTGACCTAATAGAGAATAAGGCGTGGCGATTTGATGTAAATCCTGACGTGGAGCCAGAAGAGATAGGTATCCCTGAGTCAGAGCAGCCAAGGTGTATTGAATTTCGCCAGGCTCTAATTGAAAAGTTGGCTGAAAGCGACGACCATATTCTGGCGGCTTATCTTGATGGTAAGGACATCGCCCCTGATGAATTGAGAGCAGCCTTAAGAAAGGTGACTATAGCCAATAAAGGGGTTCCTATTCTTTGTGGCAGTGCCCTGAAAAATAAAGGTATTCAGCTATTGCTTGACGCTATCATAAACTATCTCCCTTCTCCTATAGATATGCCCCCAGTAATAGCTACTGATACCAAACGAGGGATTGAGGTCACCTGTCCTGCCCGAGATGATGCTCCTTTCACTGCCCTGGCCTTTAAGGTGGTAACTGACCTCTTTGTCGGCAGACTGCTCTATTTAAGGGTATATTCGGGTAAAGTGAAAGCGGGAGCTCAGATATTTAATGCTGCTCGAGGCAAAAGGGAGCGTATCGGGCGGCTATTATTAATGCAAGCCAATCATCGTGAAGAGATGGAGGAGGCTGATACCGGGGCTATTGTTGCTACCACCGGTCTCAAGGAGACCTTCACCGGTGATACCCTGTGTCATTCCAGTCATCCTGTATTACTGGAGTCTATTCGCTTCCCCGAGCCAGTGATTGCGGTTGCTATTGAACCCAAAACCAAGCTCGACCAGGATAGGATATGGGAAGCCCTGAACAAACTGGCTGGAGAGGACCCTACCTTTAAGGTGGATTACAATGAAGATACGGGACAGACTGTTATCTCAGGTATGGGTGAGCTTCACCTCCAAGTTCTAATAGAGAGGTTATTAAGCGAATTTAAGGTATTGGCAAATGTGGGTAAGCCCCAGGTTGCTTATAAAGAGACGATAACTAAGCCGGTGCAGGCCGAAGGCAGATTTGTTCGACAAACTGGCGGGCATGGTCAATATGGTCATGTCCGCCTTGACTTTGAGCCTAGGGAGAGTGGCAGTGGCTTTCAATTTGAAAGCCGGGTTAAAAATGGGGCGATACCGAAGCAATATATCCCCGCGGTGGAGGCTGGGATTAAGGAGGCTATGGAGACCGGGGTGGTATCCGGCTACCCTGTGGTTGATATTAAAGCCACCCTCTATGATGGTAGTTACCATGAGGTAGACTCTTCAGACATAGCCTTTAAGATGGCTGGTTCCATAGCTCTAAGGGATGCCGTGGCTAAAGCTGCCCCTATCCTTATGGAGCCTGTTATGAAACTGAGCGTGGTTACACCGAAAAAATTCCTCGGTGATGTAATAGGCGACCTCAGTTCAAGTAGAGGGCGTATTGAGGCTATAGAAGCGCAGGGTGAAATGAGTAGTATTCGTGCTTTTATCCCCCTGGCTGAGACCTTTGGCTATGCTACCAGCCTTAGGTCACTAACTCAGGGCAGAGCTACTCATT
>JAZGHN010000088.1:0-2438 GCA_036481135.1 Dehalococcoidales bacterium
TTAGAATCAGTAGCCCGCTATCCCAAGCGGCTTATAGGTTTCTGTGCTGTTCAGCCAAACTCGTATGACGCCGCCATAGCTGAAATCGAGCGCTGTGCCGAAGGGGGGATAAGGGGAGTCGGTGAGATGAGACCGGATATGCAATTATTTGACCTCGTGGATGAGGTGCTGATGGAGCCGTTTGTTGAGGTATTAAAAAAGCATAAGCTAATCCTGCTCACCCACGCCTCTGAGCCAGTAGGTCATGACTATCCGGGCAAGGGGGCTATTACCCCGGATATGCTCTACCCCTTTATCACCAGCTTTCCTGATTTAACCATAGTCTGTGCCCATTGGGGTGGTGGTTTACCCTTTTATGCGTTAATGCCCGAGGTAGCGAAGGTGATGAGTAATGTCTTTTTTGATACCGCGGCTTCGCCACTTCTATATAGTCCCCAGGTATATAACCAGGTTACCCAGCTTGTCGGAGGTGACAAGATTCTTTTCGGCAGTGACTATCCCTTGCTGGCACAGGGCCGGTTGCTAAAGGAAATTAGTTCTCTGGACCTGCCTGAGGAAACCAAGAACCTGATTCTATCAGGTAATGCCCGGAGACTGCTGGGAATTGAGGCTTGAGCTATGGAGCAAGTCCGCTGTTTTATTGCTATTGAGCTACCTGATGAGTTAAAAGCAGGGCTTACCCAGCTGCAATCCCGGCTGAAAATGGGCGAGCAACCGTGGGTAAAGTGGGTTGACCCATATAGTATTCACCTGACACTGAAGTTCCTGGGCAGTGTGGCTGTAGATAGGATTGATGAAATAACGGGGGCGATAGAGGAATCAGCTCGGGGGATGTCTCCTTTCTACCTTGAGGTCAAGGAGCTTGGAGTTTTCCCCAACTTGAGGCGAGTTCAGGTAGCCTGGGTAGGGGTGAGCGGGGAGGTAGATAAGCTTGGTCAGCTTCAGCAACGCATTGAGTCTAATCTAGCTCGCCTTGGTTTTGCTCCTGAGTCAAGACCATTTACCCCACATTTAACCCTGGCTCGGCTTCGAGACCGGGCATTACCGGATGAGCGACAAAGATTCGGGCAGCTTATAGTAAGCACCGGATTTGAGGCAGCTTATACCATTGAGGTAGATGCTATTAACTTGATGAGGAGCCAGCTAACCAGAGAGGGTGCTATTTACAGTCAAATAAGCTCAATCGGGTTAAAAAAGCCCTTGTCAACAACCTCGGCATAGTGTATACTGCAAAAAAATGAATCTCGGTTGGGAGGTGGACCTCGTGGAACAATTTACTTTCCCCAAGTGCCAGAAGTGTAAGTCTGGAGACCTGGTGCCCCTGTCTGATTTTGGCAGTCAAGGGGCGGCAATTTACTACAAAGCCTGGGTTTGCACCAATCCTGATTGCGGCTTCAACCTAAAAATCAGGAATGGTGATGTCTATATTGACGAACCCATTATGAGCGGGGCACTTCATAGTACCCGCTCCCGCTAAAATATTAGCGATTCACCTTAAAGCTCTAGATTACAGGTGGTGAATGTGCTTCCTCAATTAACTAGACTCAAGGGGATAGCACTTAATCTTCTATTTCCGCAGTGGTGTGTCGGCTGTGGGAAGGAAGGTGATTTTATTTGCTCTTCCTGCCGACGGTCATTACCTCGCCTTATGCCCCCGATTTGCCCCCGGTGTGGCAAACCTCAAGCCAGCGGCATACTTTGCCCTGCCTGTGTTGGTTGGCAGGCGGAGATAGACGGCATCCGCTCTCCGTTTCGATTTGATGGGGTAATACGCCAGGCTATCTACCAGCTAAAGTATAGAAACCTTAGAGCCCTGGCTGTGCCCCTGGCTAAGTTGCTACAAGATTACCTTACTACCAGCCCTGTGTCCGGAGAGGCTCTGGTGCCGGTGCCCCTGCATCAAAAACGATTGAGGCAGCGTGGCTACAATCAATCCCGCCTGCTGGCTCAGGAGCTGGGCAAGCTCATCAATTTGCCGTTAGTAGACGACTGTCTTATCCGGCGGCGGCACGCCCCTCCCCAGGCCAGGACATCAACTGTGGACGAGCGGCGGAGCAATGTAGCTGATGCTTTTACCTGCCGCAACCACAGGCTGCGGGATAAGCAAGTATTGCTTGTAGATGATGTCTCCACCTCCGGAGCTACCCTTGATGCCTGCGCCGCAGCGCTAAAGGCAGCCGGAGCCACCTCGGTGTGGGGGCTGGTGCTGGCAAGAGAGATTTAGAGTAATCAATATCAGGAGCGTGAACCGATGGAGCTACAGATAACCGGTAAAAATATAGACCTATCATCAGCGGTACGCCGTTACATTGAGCGCAAGCTGGGCAAGCTCAGCCGCTTTCTACCTAATATTACTGAGTCCAAGGTAGAAATTTTTGAAGAGAAGACCAAGTCTCCCCAGCAACGCTTTGTGGTGCAGGTAACTATAGACAGCGGCG
>JAZGHN010000089.1:0-2490 GCA_036481135.1 Dehalococcoidales bacterium
GGGTGTCTGATGATTCCCCGTAAGTCAATATCAGGTGTTATTGGTATTGGTCCTCGTGATAGCAACGTGGAGAATTATAACCCTTGTAGAACCTGTGACAAGCATGATTGCCAGGGTAGGAGAGGGATGTGATTCGAAGGGGGCTGGACGGGGGTAGCTTTAAGCCCCTCACCGAGGACTCTATACATAGAGTTCACCAGACCGCAATGCGGGTAATTGAGGAAGTAGGCTTTGAGGTAAACTCGGAAGCAGCGCTGGAACTGTTTAAGACGGCTGAGGCATGGGTTGACCAAGAAAAGCACCTAGTGCGCCTGCCCCAGGAAAAGGCTATGGAACTCATAGGGATGGCGCCTTCCGAGGTCAGGCTCTGTGGCCAAGATGAGAGGCCTGATATCATGCTGGGTGGGCACCGGGTATACACAGGAACCGGAGGGACTGCACTCTATATCTATCACCCCGACACTGGTGAAAAGCAATCGGCTACCCTGGATGACCTGAAGCGTATCACCAAACTGGTTGATAAGCTGGATAATATTCACCTGTTCATGCTGCCCACCTATCCCACCGAGCTGCCGGTAGAGCAGGTGGATGTAAATCGCTTCTTTGCCGGGCTGGACAATACCACCAAGCATGTTATGGGAGGTGTTTATACCCTCGATGGAGTGAAGCAGGTGATACGGATGGCAGAGTTAATCGCCGGCTCTGGCGACAGACTTCGCCAGCGTCCTCTAATCTCTATGATAACCTGTAGTATAAGTCCCCTGAGGATGGACGGGCAATATGGGGACTTGGTGGTAACCATTGCCCGGGCTGGCATCCCTCTGGTGTGTCCCGCTGAACCTCTATGCGGGGCAACCTCACCGGTGACTCTTGCCGGAAACCTGGTAATCCAGACTGTGGACTCATTAATGGGTGTAATGCTGACCCAGATTATTAATCCAGGGACGCCGGTTATCTTCGGCTCAGTGGCTACCAACACCAACCTCAGTGACCTCAAGTATCTGGCAGGCTCTGTTGAGATGGGTCTTATCAATGCGGCCGGTGCCCAGATGGCTCAGTTTTATAAACTGCCATTCTATGCCACCGGTGGTATGACTGACTCCAAGGTATTGGATGCCCAGAGTGGCTATGAATCGGCTCTTACCAGCTTACTCTGTGCCTTAGCCGGTGCCAATTTCATTCACGATGCTGCGGGATTGATGGAGTTTGCACTAACTGCATGCTATGAGAAGTATGTTATCGACAATGAGATACTGGGGATGGTAATGAGAGCCGTTGATGGCATAAAGGTCAACGATGATACCCTGGCCTTTGACCTTATCAAAGAGGTAGGTCCCGGGGGTAATTTTGTTACCACCAAGCACACCAGGCGCTTTATGCGGAGCGAGCACTATCAGCCCTCCCTGAGCGACAGGGACAGCAGGGAGGAATGGGAGGCTAAGGGCAGTAAGACCGCTCTGGAGCGAGCAACGGAGAGTGTAGAAGAGCTTATAGCTAGCCACAACTGGAGCTTGCCTGCTGATATAAGAGAGCAGGTGCTCTCAGAGATTCAGGGCATCGTGGACTGATATGCTAGTAATTGGGGAGAACATCAACGCATCAAATAGGTCTGTGGCTGAAGCTATCGCTGGGAGGGACAGGGAGTTCGTGGCCAGCCTAGCTAGAGCTGAGGCTGCTGCCGGCGCTGATTTTATCGGCATAAACAGCGGCATGAAAAATGGTTCCCAAGAAGATGAAGCTGTAACCATGGAGTGGTTGGTGGAGGTGGTTCAGGGAGCTACTGACAAGCCACTTGCCATTGATAGTGAGGTTGCAAGCTTGATAGAGGCTGGCCTAGGTAGATACCAGGGTGAAAGGCTAATAATCAACTCGGTCACTGCTGAGCCAGAGAGGCTGGCATCCATCAGTTCTCTAGCCGCAGAGCATCATGCCTGGCTGGTGGCGCTGGCTATGGGAACAGACGGGATACCCACCACTGTGGAAGCGCGTCTAGCTGCTTGTGAGCAAATAATGGCACACTTGACTCGGTTAGGTTTTGAAGCGGGACAGATATTTTTCGACCCCTTGATACTGCCTATTGCTGTAGATTCTACCCAGGGGATAGTCACCCTGAAGACTCTGGAGCAGATTAAATCTCGCTATCCAGGTGTCAAGACCGTGTTAGGTTTGAGCAACATCTCCTACGGTCTACCCTCTAGAAGCCTGGTCAACCATGCCTTCCTGCTAATGGCAGCCTATGCTGGACTCGATGCCGTGATTTTGAATCCGCTTGACACCAAAATGATGAGCTTAATTAAGATAGCTGATATGCTTACGGGTAAGGACGCTTCGTGGAGGGGATACATCAGGGCTCACCAGAAAGGCATTCTGGTAGACTAGGAGAGACGCAGTGGCACGGCAAGGAGTACTTGTAGAACCTTACCACAGGCTCAAACTGGAACAGGTGGAACAGCTCCATCGGGCTTCCCTGGCGATATTGACTGACCCCGG
>JAZGHN010000090.1:0-9635 GCA_036481135.1 Dehalococcoidales bacterium
AGTTACCAAAGCCAGCTCCAATCTTTCTACAATCAGATAAAGTTACATAGCTACCAGCACGACCTGTTGTGTGGCTTCATAGCCATGGTGGCGGAGTCTCCCTCGGTTACTGATTCTATTGATACACTTATTGCCTCATTCCAAAAGCTCAAAGAACTGGGATGGTATTTTCCGAAGGATGCCTATGAAATTAGGAGCCTCTTTGTCCGCAGGGTAATGGGAGATTATCTTAAATGTTTTCATTGCAAGGTTTGTGGGGCCAAGTTTATGGTTAATAAGGAGCCTCAATATAAAAGCATAAGCAACTACTATCAATGTCCATCCTGCCACACTTCCCATGGGGTTGAGCCGGATGATTCCTTTCTCAAGGCTATGGTCTCGGAGAAGCAGATGGAGAATATTATTCTTGTGGAGGATACTCTAAAGGAGAACGAGACGCTGAGGCCACTCAAAGCATTCCTGAATGTACCCTGTGAAATATGCGGTGAACCTATAACTGAATGGACTGAAGACAGCGTGAAGGGAGCGGTGGAAGGATGGGGTTGGGGCCATAGTAAATGCTGGAATACCGATGTAGGGAATTTAAGGCTATTTTTAGTGCTAAAGAAAAAGGTTCAAAGTAAAATAAGTAAAAGGTGACAGAATAAGCTATTGTGCAATTCGCCACATGGTGAATCGCTGTTACTACGAAAAGTTATAAGTAAAGGCGTTTTTCCTAGCTGGCTTAGCACTGGCAGAAGTTTTAAGCCAGCTTCCAGAACTTCCTTAATCATAAAATGCAAGAGAACCTCCAACTTGTTCAGTTGACATCCAAGCTACCACTCAGTATATTAAGATTGAGAATCCTAATTACTCTCAGGTGATAGTTGTCGCCATGATAGTTCGAGCACTAGCCTGATAAGCAGCGCTGGAAAAGGTTTTTGAACGATTAACCCCGGCAAATTTGCAGAAGAAAAGTGCAAAAGTAAAAGACCTTTATTATCAAGAGAGAAGCTATGGGAAAACTAGGTATAGCCCTTGATTTGGGAACCAGTGGCTTCAGAGGGCAAGCCATTGATCTGGATAATGGGAATAAGATAATCTCTACCGCCATTACCACCCGACACCCCTTGCCAGGGGCCAATGTAATCGACCACCTACATTTTGCCTTGGAGGTCGGATTGGAAATCTCCCATGATGTAGTTATTCATGCCGTCAACCGGGTTATTGACAACCTTAGAATTGAAAAAAACGACGTGATACGAGCGGCTGTCTGCGGCAATCCTATTCAGCTTTCTCTTTTCAGGGAAATCGAGATAAGAGACCTGGCCTATGCCGGAAAACGAAAATTGGAAGCTCTCGGGGTGGTTCCTCCCAAAAGAGATGCCCAAATATTTAAGGCCCAGGATATCAGAGGTCTTAACCTATCAGCCGGCGTAGACATATTGGTGCCACCAGCGGTTCGCCACGAGATCGGAGCCGACGCCCTGGCCATGATGATCCAGGCAGGTGCGCTGGACAGAGGAGAAATCGCCATTGTCACCGACTACGGTACTAACAACGAAATGTCCCTCATAGTAGGGGGAGTCGTTTACACCGGCTCTACGGCTGCCGGGCCTGCTCTGGAAGGGCAACAGATTGAAGATGGGCTTTTAGCTCTCCCCGGTGCCATCTCTGATGTCGAGTACTATTTCCCCGACGCAAGTTCTCCCGGAGGCGGACTCCAGTGTTTTGTCCTCGACCAGGACATGTTTGTCCAAAAAGGGGATAAGGTGGTTCCCAGCTCGGGAAGAGTCCTGGATAAAGGAGATTTAGAGGCTGTGGGCATTACTGGCACCGGAGTGGTTGCCTTACTCAGCCAGGGACTAAAAGCCGGCCTGATTAAACTTCCCAAAATCGATACAGGAGACAGTGAAATTAAACTTGCCAGCGGCGTCAAGTTTACCGAACACGATGTTAAGGAGGCGGGTAAGGCCATTGGCGCAGTCAGGGCCGGGCATGTAGCCCTTTGCCAAGCAGCCGGTATAGATTTGAGTCAAATAGAAACGGCTTATATGTCTGGCGCCTCCGGAACCTATGTCGATGCCCTGAAGGCCCAGCAAATAGGCATGATACCATCAGGTGTTAAAAGAATCTTCCAGGTAGGAAACACCTCTTTAGCTATGTCCAGAGACATGGTCAAAAGCGTGGATGAACTGTGGAACATGCAAAAGATGGCCAACGAGCTGCGCCAAAACCACTGCATGTTTGCAGAGTCTGAAGTTTTTAAGCAGGTCTACCTGCTCGAGCTTTCTTATTGGACCGAGGGTATGCCCATGAAGATGTATCAACAATTTCTTAAAAAATACGGGCTCCCTCCTCTAAATGAGGCCAGTGAGCTTCCCCAGGTTATTAAGACAGTGGAGAGGGACATACCAGATTTAGGGGTTATGGGGCTGAAGATCATTCCCGACATTGGAGAACTGAAAAGGATCATTTTCGAGGGCTGTATCGGATGTGAGAAGTGCACCGAGGAATGTCCTGAGGACGCCCTTTCCCAGGATGAGCAAGAGGATGGTTTTGGTATCATCATTGATCTGGCTCTATGTGATGGTATGGGCTGTAGTAGATGTGAACGGGCCTGCGACGAAAAGGTGTTCAACCTGAATAAACTGCTTACTTCTGGAATTAAAGTCAGATAAAGTAGATGTTCAGCGGTGTAGGAGAAATGACCATAGACCGGACAAAGGCAGACGCTCTAATGATAGCGGCCTTGAAAAAGGTGAAGGGGCTCGTGGAAGCCAGCCCTTTTTCTGAAAAGGATAGTCAGCAGGTATTGGGCATCGAGGAGGATGCCGAAAAGCGCTCCCTGATGGGTCTGGGTAAGGTCACCAACACCGGGGTAAGGGAGGTGCTGACTTGTGATTTGGTCTATGTTGCCCTGACCAACAGGGAGTTTGGGTGGGGCTCTCCTTCCCTGATTTTAAAAAAGGGGGAGGAGATGGTAGGCGAAGAAATTGAGGATGAGGAAGCCATCGCCAGGCTGAAAAAAAAGGAAAATGTCTGGTTTATGCACAAAAATTTTGTTATTTACAAGGACAGGATAGCTTTTCCCGAGGATGTCATGAAAAAGTTGTGCCATTTTGAGATTCCGTGCCTCCCCGCAGAATGGTGCGTCCTGGAGGGAAGCGATTTTCGATGTCATTCCATTATTTACGCTAATCCCGCCACCCCTTGTGATTTATTCTTGAAAAATAGCTATTTTAAAGGGCTTGATGAGCACGGCTTGGGGACCATTCTCATCGGGGTCAAATTAAGGAGGAATAATAAGATGCCTATAGAACAAGAATATGCAGAGCTTTATCCCCTTGAAGCAGAAGATTTGCTTAATTATCTTCCAGATGCGGACTGCGGTGAATGCGGAGTAGCTAGTTGTATGGAATTTGCTGAACAAATAATCGAAGGCAAAAACCTCCCTTCTAATTGCCCCGTATTGGACGATAAAATCAAAACAGTAATGGAAAAGGTGTTTAAGCTCGAACTCCCTTTAATACCCTATGATACAATGATGGAGTCGGTTACCCCCGCTTTGATTAGGATCGGACATCCAACCCCTGATTCTATGGTACTGGTAACCGGAAATTTTCGGGAAACTGCTTCCATCTTGAAGCTTATTCTTGAAGCGACACTTACCGATGCATTTTTATTAATTACAGACACTAAAGGCTACAGTATAGACAATGCGGTGGCGGAAAAAACCTTTCGCCCTTTCGAAATCTTTAAAACACTCACAGACTCACAGGTAGCCGCTGAAGTTAAGCACTCTAGGCTCATCATCCCCGGATTGGCTGGCAGTTTGGCTATGAATATTAAAAAATTGACCGCATGGGATGTCTTGGTAGGTCCTGTTAGCGGCCTTGAATTACCACTCTATCTGACAACACTTTAGCGTAAAGAGTTCAAATCTACCCCAGAATTTATTACCTACAACATAGTTACCCTCTCAGTCCAGGGTAAATGAATTGGATGACCATGACCATAAAAAAGAGGCTCACCAAATCACGCATGTTACTACTTCCACGAACAATAAGGTGATTCGGTGAGCCTCCCTATGCGGCTAAAATGGCAGTGCACCCGTAGTCAGCAGCGAGAAAGCAGGCCACCACAGACCGACAAAGGTCCATATTATTAATGACCAACCTAAGGTCTTGGCGGAGAACTTGCCGTAGGCGTTGAGCCAGACCATGATATAGAGAACTAAGTATCCAGCGCAACCCAACGCCAAGTAGCTGCTTCTTAAGGCTTCGGGACCGGCTAAACAGAGAATTATGTAGACAATGGTTATTAAGCCTACCGTAAGGCTAGCATTGCCCACCGACCTCATATCTGTCAGTCCAGCATATAGGGCGTAACCGACGGTGTTGTAAAAGAGCCCGTATGTGAAGAGTAGGGCAGCAGCGAAAAAGGCCCCTTCAGTGGTTGCCATAAAGATCGAGGCTACTATTACCAGTGTGCCCACCATAAGGGTAAGGGCACCTGTCCCTCTAGCCTCACCTTTGCCCAATAAAAGTAATCCTACTGGTATCCACATAAGGCTAATTGCCATAAGTATTGGTGCTAGCATTTCTATTTCCTCCTTTTTACGAATTACCCTTCAGGTAAGCTGAGGTCGGTGCACACCGTAGACCCGAGTTACCCAGCCTCAGCTTACCAAAGGGTTTTGCCTAAGAAGCCTTTAAACAGCGGCTGACGGCGGCCCCAATCAGTTCCCTTTTCAGGTTTCTCCCGATTATTGAGATTTTACTCTGGTGGGCACTTTTAACTTCTTGCCAGGAAACCTCTCCCGAGGCAAGTTGTCCCACCACCCATTGGTTATCGACCTTGAATATTCCTTTGGCTCTGACTATTTCCTCTCCCAAAAGGGTAGAATTTAACAACTCTTGAAACAGCTTTTCCAGTTCTTGCCGGTCAAAAGAAAGTTCATAAGTGCAACCAAAAGATTCATAGCCTAACGCATCTTCACCCTCGTGGATGTGGATAAGTCCCTCTTCTTCTACTTCCTCTATCGGAGAAGCTATTTCCACTTCAAAATCCGTGGACAAGAAAGAGGCAGCGGAGAGGGCTGATTGGTATTCGCTCCACTCCACTGCCCCAAACTCGGTCATTAGCACAGGAACTTTGGGATTGATCGCCGATATAGCGTCTTTAGTAACCGCAGCCTCTATTTTTTTGACTTTATCACATTTATTTAACAAAACCACATGGGCATTTTTTACCTGAGACTCAACAAAATGTCGGTTGCGCCGGTAAAAACTGATGAAATTGGTAGCATCGGTAATCAGGATGTTATGAGTCTCTTTGATGATATCCTTGAATAATTCGGCGTGTATGATGTACATAATCTGCGTTATCTGAGCCACCCCAGTCGGCTCAATCATTACCCTCTGTGGATTAAAGGTTTGGCTAATATCCAACAACTGAGACCTGAAGTCTGTTTGAAGGGTGCAACAGATACAGCCGCTGGGCATTTCTACTACTTGAGCGTCCTGACTGGCTAACAGATCGCCATCTATACCCACCTCGCCGAACTCATTTACCAACACTACAATTTTTTCATCTTGCCCCCATTCCTTGAGAATGTTGGTGATAAGAGTGGTTTTGCCGGAACCTAAGAAACCAAAAACAATATCAGCAATCATCCCTCAGCATTCCTACCTTGATTTAGGTGTTCCACTTTGACCGCATGTCTTGCCAGCTCATACCGCTAAGAGCATCCTCAGCCAGTGGCACCGCCCAGGCATCTAGTTTGGCCCAGACACTATTGTCGTAACTGGTTCCAAACTCCAAGGCACATGCTCCCCCGGCACTGATAAAGGGAGTCTTGTCTCCGACTGCCTTAAGCTGTGCGCAAATCCTGGGGAAGGCGGTCATGGTGGTGGTCATCAGCGCTGTTCCGGTGACCAGGATCGGTTTATGCTCTTTAACTGCCGCTACGACCTTATCTACCGGACAATCTGGCCCGAGATTGATAACCTCAAAACCACCAGCATTGAGAAGAGCATTGGCAATAACCTGACCGATGTCGTGGATATCCCCTTCGGCAGTATGGGTGACCACCTTACCCTTCATCGTCCTGGCCTTGCCCATTTTCTTCTCGCATAGGGAGATGCCAACGTTCATGGCATCCGCAGCCAGCATGACCTGAGGCAAGAAGTAAACGCCCTCGTCCCACAGACGACTAACTTCATCCATGCCGGCGACAAGACCCTGTTCAATGACAGCCAGCGGGTCTTTGGCAGCTAGGATATCATTGACCGCCGCGACAATGCCTTCATCATCACCCTTGACCACGAAGCTGGCAACCTTCTGTAAAGCGGGGTCTTTGGAGACTACGTGTGCCTCTTTCTTTTCCACTTCCAAATCAAGGTCGTAACGTTTAAAGATGTTTGAGTAATCTGTCAATGTTTTCACCTTTTCCCTCCTTTTTGATTAGATGTCCCCTCTCTTATTATTTCAACCCATAGGAGTCCGGATTGAAGCCTTTAACATCTTTGTACTTCTTCAAGCACATATCCACGAAGTTTCCTTCATCATCTGGAAGAGCTTCCATATCCGTCACAGCTTTCTGTAAGGCTTCTTTTTCAAAGACGGTCAGTTTCATCTTGGCATCACCCGTGATGATACTAGCTGCCTCCATGGCTGCAGCCCTAGCCCTGGGGTAGTATCCCTTAGCCGTGTTGGCGACGATGGCATTGCCTATCTTCCAGGCATTATCAGGCGTCAGGATAAGGCTGTGAGAATCCCGGTACATGTCAGAGTTGACCAGAATCTCTTTCATCTCTTTCTGGTAGCCCAATTTGATGGCACTGTTGAACATGGCACAGTCCCAACCGACTATCTCGGCGAAGACCGAGGGGGTGGTGGCGCCGAACATGTCGTGGTATTCCACGGCCTCGTTGCTCCAGGCGTCACACACGGCAGCAATCAGGTTGCTGCACAGGTCGGAGTGGGCGCAAGCACTAACCTTGCCCTCGGTGGTGATAGGTATCCCGGTCATGGCCTTGATGATGGGATTCTCATAGGCGCAGTCCTCGCCGGGCCCGGTGGCACCGCACTCATAGGCTACCAGCGTCCGGGCAGCAGCCATTGCCCGAGTTAGAGCGGCAAATACGTGAGGCACATCCTTGGAGGTCAAGCCTCCTGCCATGAACACGGCGGTGTTGGCCTCTGAGCAGTCGGTGTCCCCACCAGCAATGCAGTTATTCGCCTTAGCAATATCAACAATCTGGTTCCACATCCACTCCATGTCTATGGAGCCCAGGTAACCTATGGCGAATAGAAGACCACCGATATCCTGGCGGAGGAGAGCATGGTCAAAAATCTCCTTCCCGCCCATAGACTCAATACCGAGGACGTCAGCATACGGGGCGCACGCCTTAAAGGATTCAATGACTTCCTTGGCATAATCGCTTGTCCGCATGTGGCAAATCTGCGGCTTGCGAAGGTCGGCGATGCACAGTTGTTGACTGGCAAGTAAGCCGTATTTGGCCTTGTAGTCATCCATCTGCCTAGCCGTCAGGGCAGCAATATCTGCGCCCCAGTCGGTGTTGTGGCACATCTGGTAGATTTGCTCCTGATGGATCAGTAGAGTGGGATGCCCCACAATGGGCATTCTGTCCAAGGCATCACTGTTCATCCTTTCGAACTCCCGCAGCAGGGTCTTCTTGGTCTTTTCACTGCCCGGCCTGGGATGGGGGACCACCTGGGGATGAACAAACCCTCCCCCAAGCTTTATTCCTCGCTTGGTGGTAACTGGATACTTGGCAGTTCCGAAAATCATCTCGTCACCGCTCTTGTAAGCCATGGCACTAATTGGTTTCCTTGCCATTTTTCCCCTCCTTTATTTAATAAATAGCTTGTTCCTACCTGTTTACCTTTTAATTTACCTTCTTGGCTATCACCTCTAGGCTATCACCTCCTCTCTTGTGTAATTCACAACTTTGCTACCTGGGGGGGCAAGTAAACAAAAAACCGCCTCGAGAAGTAACGTGGAGTTCTTCCCTACGCGGTTCCTTGTCATACCCCCCACCCCCCTTCGATCTTCAATCTTCAGGAAAGTAGAAGAAATATTTAAGTAAATGAAATTTTAAGGTAAATAAAAATTTACCACAAGAATCGCTTTTTGTCAATACCCTAAGGAACAGTGAATGTCCGTCTTCGTACACAATGTGACAATTAGCCAAATTGTGTGGCGGATAGAATGCAACTATTGACAGGCGATGTTTTGGTCGTATAAAATGACCTTGTGAGCGCAGAAGAAATCCCCATAGTTTCCTTCCTGAAGGAGTTAATGCGCCGTCGGAAACGTCTACCCAGCCAGCTAGCGGCTGATTTAGGTGTTAGCCATGCTACTGTTATTCGCTGGTTTTCCGGTGAAGACGTTCCCTGTTGTCGCTCTTGTGCCAAGTTGGCTCAATATGCCAGTGTGCCCCTGGAGAAGGTTCTTTCCATCGTTGGGTACATACCTAGAATGGCTGAGGCGAGACCTCCTGAGTGGCCTGAGTTTCGTGAGTATGCTCGCAAGAAGTATCCAGAAGAGCTGGATGAAGACCTGGTTACTATGATAGAGGATCTCATTGAGCGTAGAAGACAAAAAAGGTATAAAACAGGGAAAGATTCCTAAGTGGGAAGACGAGCTGTGGTCTTATGTAAGCGGTGGCGATGGTATAAGTTGTCCTGCATATAACTATTGCCAGTGGAGGCGGGGTGGTGGCTGGTGTCGTAGTGACAATTTAGACTACATCGCTAAGTTGCTTGATGATAGACGATTTGATGCTGGTAAGTATGATTTAGTAGGCAAAGGGGGTAAATGCGGGAGGATATTTCAATTAGTAGAAAGGCAGGCACAGAAGCACCTTAAAATAGCGATGGTTCAGTGCCCACCGGTGCCGATAAAGCTTATTGCTCTGGCTGACGAGCGGCGTTCTATAGAAGTTCGGCTGGTGCCATTAAAGATTCATCATGGTGCCATATGGGGGCTGAGGGGTAAGTGGGTAATACAACTTAATATAAATGATACATCTGCGAGAAGGAGATTTGCTTTATTCCACGAGGGTTTCCATATAATAGCCCATAGTAAAGGCACCCCGGTGTTTAAGAAAAGTGAGTATGGGGCAGGTTCTTTCAACGAGCTGCTGGCTGACTACTTTGCCGGCGCTATTATGCTGCCCAGAGAGTGGGTAAAGGAAAAATGGGCAGAGGTTGAGGATCTGGACAGGATGGCAAAAATCTTTGATGTTCCAAAGGCACTGATGTGGATTAGACTTAGGGAGATGGGCTTGATTTAGTGATTTACACATCCTAGTCCTGTATCCTATTGATATTTTGATTTTGCAATAACATCCCCTTGACAGTTGGAATCCACAGAGTTGCGGTGTGGCTAGGCTAGAACCAACAACAGGAGGGGATTGTCACAGCTCTAGGTAGAGCTAGCTTTAAGGTACTGACTCGGTCAGGAATCGAACCTAGCTTACTCTCCTCAAGTGAACATAACGTCAACTTGTTACATGCGGTTAGCACTAAGCGACCAATTCAAGGGGTGCTCCAAAAGGGTTATGTTTTGTTGGCAAGTCAGAACGGGTGTATAATTTGCCTAACTTTAATGATGCTTGGCGACA
>JAZGHN010000091.1:0-8868 GCA_036481135.1 Dehalococcoidales bacterium
AATGAGGCGGAAAAGACTCTTGAAGAGGCTAGAAGCCGAGCTAATGAAATTATCCTCAAAGCCAAGGAGGAAGCCAGCAGAATTCTCTCTGCTGAGATGCCCTTGGATGAGCAAAAGAGGGAGTGTGAGCAGATTCTAAATAAGGCTAGGGGGAAGGCAAATCAAGAGATTGAAGAATCCAAGAAGAAAGCTTCCGAGCTTAGAACCAGCGCCAGAAAGAAGATGGAGGAAGTTGTAGAGCGCACAGTTAAGATAATCACCGGAGCCAAGCTGGAATGATACCTGTAATCCTCAATTCCCCTGAACCTATGGTCAACGTTAGAGTAATCACGTTAAAAGATTACTCAGAGCAGACTCTCAAGACCTTACATAGAGTCGGGGTTCTTCATGTTGAGCAGGGTGAAGAATTACAGCCTGTAGATAGAACCGCCATTGAAAGCCAACAAAAGGAGGTTAGTGAGCTATCAGCTTTTGTTAGTGACCTACTGGGTTACATAACCGAGAAACAGCGGGTGTCGCCAGGGGAAGACGTTGAGGTGATATATACTAGACCCTTTGGCGAAATCGGTAGGGAAGTAAGGTCGTTATACACCAGGTTCACTGAACTATACCAGAAAGCGGTCAGAATTGATGAGGAGATTAAAGCACTAACAGAGCAGAAAAAGTATCTCGGCTCTCTTCCCCAGCGCTATGGGATTAGATTAGGAGACTTGAAGTTTTCTGGGGATTACCTTTTTTCTAGGGTTTTCACACTGCCGACCGAGGCATATGAAACTTTGCATGATGAACTGGAAGCAAACTTATTGGAAAGTGCCGTCGGCGTGGCAGATAACGAAACTGTTGTCCATGCCATCGGTAAGATGGAAAACCTGGAGACCGTAGAGTCTCTGATCGGCGGTGCTGAAGGCAAAATTCTGCCGATACCAGACAGGGATTTAACCCTGGGTGAGTTTCTGGAGAAGAGCGAAGATGAGCTTCATAGGCTTGAGGAGAAATCGAACAAATTCTATCAAGAACTCCGGAGTAAGGTTAAGCAGGAACTGGAAAGGATTGCCCTCTTGCGAGGAGCGTTGATGGCTGAAAACCAGAGGCTGTCGGTTTTAACCAAAGCCTGTGAAGCCAAATATGTAACCTTAGTTGAGGGGTGGATACCAGAGGGTAACCTTGAGTCAGCGGTTTTTGAACTTAGGAAGAACGTAGACTATGTGTTTATTGATACCAGAAGGCCAGAGCCTTCAGAAGAACCACCTACCAAGATGAAGAATCCCACCGCGCTTAGACCATTTCAGGTTGTAGTAAACCTATTTGCTATCCCCAAATATAGGGAATGGGACCCAACGCCTATCATAGCCTGCTCCTTTGCTTTCTTCTTTGGCCTTATGCTAGCTGATGTAGTTTATGCTGCGGGCCTTATGCTAGGCACCAGATTTCTCCTACCTAAACTTGTTGATGATACGGAATCTGAGGGCTTTAAGTTATTTCAGAGGTTGCTTTATATAAGTAGCGGTGTTGGTTTAATTATTGGTTTACTTACTGGGACCTATATGGGGGATTTTTATAGATTCTTTGGGGTTGAGAGTTTAGTCCTCTCCGCTGGAGTTGAAAGAATACTCGGCAACCCTATAACATTCATAATGCTCGCATTACTCATAGGTTTGATTCATGTAAACATAGGCCATATGCTGGCGCTCATTAGAGGGATAAAGGAGAGGCAGAAGGGGGTAGTGCCCAGCAAAATCGGGATATTTGGCCTTCAAATTTGTGGAATACCTATCATGCTCCATACTATATTCCGTGTTGATATACCGCTGTTGACTACACAAACATATTCTATTTTGGGGTATGCTTTAGTGGCAAGTCTGGTGTTAGTCATTGCTTCTTCTGTAAGGCAGAAGGGCATTTTTTTAGGAGGCCTCTTTTGGATATTTGACCTAACCGGGCTTTTAGGCGATATTATGTCATATAGCCGATTAGCTGGAGTAGGTTTAGCCACATTTTATCTGGCGACAGTCTTTAATATGATGGCAGAGTGGTTACCTACTCTCCCCTTCCTTGGGGCTGTCATTGGTGGTATTGCAGCCGTTGTTATCCTAATTTTTGGCCACCTTATTAACATGATGCTTGCTGGTCTTGCTTGTTTTATCCATGCCCTTAGGCTATGCTTTGTCGAGTTCCTATTCAAATTCTACGAGGGAGGTGGCAGAGAATTTAGTCCATTCATACTGAGGAAACGGCCGTCTGTATTAATTGGAGTAAAATCTTAGAAGTGAGAAGCTAAAATGTTACTTGATCCAGTATCTGTAGCCACTCTCGGGGGGGGGATAGCGTTAGCTGGGGGGGTGACCGGCTCAGCTATAGGTATTTCCACTGCTGCTTCAGCTGGGACAGCTATATTATCTCGGGAGCCCAAACAGATCAGGAATGTAATAATATTAGCTTCTATACCGATGTCGCAAACCTTCTATGGCCTAATCATTTTGATACTTATTATAACCTCAGTAGTGCCTCAATTGCCGGCTACAGGTGGCAGCGGTTTTACCGTTCTTGCCTGCAGTGTCATCGCAGCTTTATCCTTTGCCTTTTCAGGAGCATGGAAGGGGAGGGTATGTGCTTCAGGTATCTCCTTTTTACCCAAGACAAAAGGACGGATATTAACCAACTCCTTAATGCTGGCTGTATTCGTCGAGCTTATCAGTGTGCTGGGGTTGGTGTTTACTATAATGGCATTTACTATGCTAGGTCTTATGTGAAACAAGAGTTGATGGAATTAAAACAGCTGTTTTTAATAAGTAGCATAGTGGAGAAAATCCAAAAAAACGGAGGGATAGTAAGATGATAATCAGCCCGGAATCTCTGGCAATCTTAGGAGGGGCCATAGCTTTGGCTGGTGGTTTAGCCGGCTCAGCGATAGGAATAGCTCGCGCTGCCTCCGATGGAGTAGCTACGCTAGTTGAAGCACCAGAACAGCTTAGGAATGTCATTGTCTTGGCATCCTTACCGATGACACAGACCTTCTATGGGCTCATCATTTTGATACTTATTATAACCTCAGTAGTGCCTCAATTGCCGGCTACAGGTGGTGGCGGTTTTGCTGTGTTCGCCTGCGGAATTATCGTTGGCTTTGCCGAATTTTGGTCAGGAGCCTACCAGGGCTCTGTGTGTGCTTCAGGCATCTCTCTCCTGCCCAAGACAAAAGGACGGATACTAACCAACTCTATGATGTTAGCCGTGTTTGTTGAACTCATTGGGGTGCTGGGGTTGGTGTTTACTATAATGGCATTAAACATGCTAGGTCTTATGTAATAAGGGGTATTTTATGGCAAAGATGGATAAAACAATAGGTAAAGCTGTCTTGGGTAAAGTAAAAGCTGAGGCAGGGGGCATAATAAAGGAAGCCGAGAGTAGGGCCAAGGAAGAAATAGAGCAAGCTAAAAGACAGCACCTAGCCAGGCTGGAAGGGAAGAAGGCTAAGATGATACAGGAAGCCAAGGAGGAAGCTACCCGAATTGGGGCTCAGGCTTCAGTGCAGGTACGCCAGGAATTATCACGAGCCAAAGCTGATGTAATCAATGAGATAATCAGCGAAGTGAAGGAGAGACTCTCGACAACCTCGAGTGATAAGAGCTTGCTCCTGGGTCTGCTTAGGGAAGCTATTGATACGCTTGGTGTTAGTAAAGGCTGCCGGGTTTATGTTTTACCTAAAGATGTAAGCATGGTAAAGAAACTCATCGGCGAAGATAAGGAATTAGCTGGCAAGATAGCTGAGATCAAGGAGCATAACAGTGTGGGGGGGATTATTGCCGAGGATATTGAGGGAAGGACTAGAATCGACAACACCTATGAGACTAGGCTGGAAATGTTACTACCAAAGTTATTACCGGAGATAGGTAGGGACCTCTTTTGAGGTTTATAGGAGCTAGCTTTGCCTGACGGAAATTATGCCTTTATGTCGGCCTACCTAAAGGGTGCCGAGGCTAAAACTGTTACCTCTGACCATATAAGCAGGTTGCCAAAGACAGCCAGCCCCCGCAGTGTATTAGAAATAATCAAAGACACTGATATAGGCAGATTCCTGGAAGAGATGCCTATTGAAACCTTTGATGACTTAGATAGGTATCTGTGGCAGTATTTTAGCCAGTGCCTTGAGGAGTTGGAGCGGCTGAAGCTGATGCCAGCTGATATGGGTAAGATATTGAACACCTACCGGGTGAAATACGATGTCATGAACATCAAGGCGGTGTTGCTGGGCATTTCAGCTGGTAAGAAGGCTAACCTGATACTGGCGGGAGTTATTTACTCGCGTGGATTGTTGGATGAGCTTTCCCGTGCGGAGGAGGTTGACGATGTTATAAAGTTATTGATTGAGTGCGATTTAGGGGCGTATGGCTCTATCCTCGGGGAATATGTGGCTGAAGAGGCAAAGTCAAAATTCCTCACCGAAGCTAAATTGGACAGGGAGTATTATCAGGGCTTATTCAACTTATCCAAGGGTATTCAGGATGGCCCGTTGCTGGCTAAGGCCATTAGTGTAATTATGGACATGACCAATTTACAACTTGTAACTAGGGCGATAATTGAAGGCATAGGTCCTAAGGCTGGAGAACTTGTCATCAGCGGTGGCTATATGATTTCTGAAACAGTTGCCCAGGATTTGCTGTCACGTAAGTTAACCGACATACCTCGTATGTTAGGCGGCACTCAATACCAAGATATAGCTGAGGAAATAGTCGCTAGCTATAGTAGAACTCAGAGTATTACTGCTGTAGAGGAAGTCATTGATAAGCACAGGTTTCAGTTACTTAAGGGGATATTGTCGCCGAGGGTGATGACTCCATTGATGATAGTCTGGTATTTATTCATTAAAGAGGTTGAAATAAAAAATTTGAGGCTGGTCTTCAAAGCAGCATTTGATAATATACCCATAAAAGAAATAATGGAGTATATGGTGTTCTCATGACGATGGAGGTCAAACACTTAGACATAGCGGTTATTGGGGATGAGGACTTGGTTAACGGATTGAGGCTGGGGGGGGTACGCCGTTACCGGGTAATACAAGACGATTCCGCTGACGAGGTTAGGCAGGCTCTAACCGAGTTTATGGAGGAGCCCGAGATTGGCATAATAGTGATATTGGAAGACTATGCAAAGCATGTTGAGGATTTGATCGCTCAAGCTCAAGAAAGGAAGGGCTCGCCCTCGGTAGTCATTGAAGTCCCGTCAAAACGTGGTACTCGCTATGAGGATGTAGCTGGGTATTACAAATCTTACATCAGAAAATTTATTGGGTTTAATATAGAAATCTAACAGAGTTTTATGGAGGTGGCACGATATGGGTAAAATATGGCGCATCTCAGGCCCTCTGGTTATCGGCGAAGATATGAAGGGGGCGCAGGTCTACGAAATTGTTGAGATAGGTAGTGAGGGGCTGGTCGGCGAGGTGATAGGCCTGGAGGAAGACAAGGCGATAATCCAGGTGCATGAGGATACCCTGGAATTAAAGGTTGGTGAGACAGTCAAAAGAACAGGGGCAATTTTAACTGCTGAGTTAGGTCCCGGGATTGTGGGCTCCATTTACGATGGGTTGCAAAAATCTTTAACTGTTTTAATAGAGGAGGATTCATTCCTAAGGCGGGGAGCCAAAGCATTTGCCCTGCCACGTGACAAGAAGTGGCAGTTCTTACCCCAGGTTAAGGCTGGAGATGTAGTGAGTGAAGGTGACATATTAGGCGTTGTTCCTGAGACCCAGCTTCTGGAACATCGGGTAATGGTGCCGATAGGCATGAAGGGTGTGATAAAGGAGATACGCAAGGGCGAGTATACCATAGAGGAGCCAATAGCGAGGTTAGAAGACAACGCTGAGATAAAAGATGTCACCATGATGCAGAGATGGCCGGTAAGAAAGCCTAGACCCTACAAGCAGAGGCTTGCTCCTTCGAAGTTACTCATTACTGGGATGAGAATTATAGATTACATGTTTCCTCTAGCCATCGGTGGTAAGGCGGCGGTGCCCGGTGGCTTTGGTACTGGCAAGACCGTTGCTTTACAGCAGCTTGCCCGATGGGCTCAGACCCAGCTAAACATTTATGTCGGCTGTGGTGAAAGAGGCAACGAGATGGCTGATGTGCTTTATAGCTTTAAAAAGCTTAAAGATCCGGCAACGGGCAGGTTGCTACAGGAGAAGGAGGTGTTTATAGCCAATACCTCCAATATGCCTGTGGTGGCTCGTGAAGCTAGCATATTTGTTGGCATTACCCTGGGTGAATACTTCAGGGATATGGGTTACGATGTTTTATTGGTGGCTGATTCGACCTCGAGGTGGGCTGAAGCTATGAGGGAGATCGGCGGCAGACTGGAAGAGATGCCTGGTGAGGAAGGTTTCCCAGCCTATCTGGGTTCGCGGCTTTATTCATTCTACGAGAGGGCAGGACTGGTTGAATGTCTGGGTAGCCCAGATAGACAGGGTTCGGTAACGGTGGCCGGGGCAATTAGTCCTCCCGGGGCTGATTTCAGTGAGCCGGTAACGCAGAACACGCTCAGAATAATAGAAGCCTTGTATTCGCTGGATGTTGCTCTGGCCAACAAGAGGCACTTCCCGGCGATAAATTGGCTCACCAGTTACAGCCTTTATGTTGATGAGGTCAAGGGTTGGTGGTCTGAGGTCAGCCCGGAATGGGATGCCACCCGAGCCACCGCCTTGAAGCTACTTCAGCAAGAGGCTGAGCTGGAGGAGATTGTCCGGCTGGTAGGCCCTGAAGCCCTGCCTGAAGGGGATAAGCTGGTGCTCCTGGTAACTAGGATGATACGCGAGGATTTCCTTATGCAGAGTGCCTACCATGAAGTTGATACCTACTGCCTGCCAGTAAAAGCGCAGCTCATGCTTAAAACTATAATTAAGTTTTACGAAGTAGCTCAAAAGATGTTGGATTCAGGGGTAACTGTGGCCGAAATCCGCTCGTCTACAATAGTGCCTAGGATATCCAGAATGAAGGACATACCCAACGACGCCATTGAAACAAAGATTAAAGAATTGTGGTCGGATATGGAAACGAGCTTGGTCGCCCGGAAAGGAGGAGCATCATGACTTCCTCTTCGCTCTATGTAAAAGAGACAAAGGCAATCAGCCGAACGAAGGGTTCTTTGCTGGTAGCGGAAAGTATACCGGATATAAAGTTTGGCGAAATCGTTGATGTTTTGCTTTCTAACGGGGAGGTGAAGCGTGGTCAAGCGATAGACATCAGCAAAGAGGTAACCATTGTTCAGGTATTCGGTGGGGTCAGCGAGGTTGACCTCCTTGACAGTAAGGTAAGATTCAAGGGGGAGACCTTAAAGTTGCCGGTATCTGTTGACATCCTGGGCAGGATCTTCAACGGAATGGGTGATCCTATAGATGGGGGGCCCTCGGTAGTCCCAGAAGATTATCTGGATGTTAGTGGTGAGCCTATCAACCCGGCTGGCCGTGAGCCTCCTGCCGAATTTATTGAAACTGGTATCTCATGTATAGATGGTCTGAACGCTTTGGTCAGAGGACAGAAGCTGCCCATC
Organism: Dehalococcoidales bacterium; assembly: GCA_036481135.1. Taxonomy (GTDB): domain Bacteria; phylum Chloroflexota; class Dehalococcoidia; order Dehalococcoidales; family E44-bin46; genus JAZGHN01. The sequence continues at coordinate 7,543 of JAZGHN010000091.1, forward strand.
TTTAGTGGCTCGGGACTGCCTCATAACCGAATTGCGGCTCAAATAATCAGGCAGGCTTCAGTTAAAGGAAAAGAGGAGCAGTTTGCTATGGTTTTTGCCGCTATCGGTGTCAGCTATGATGATGCCGCCTTCTTTATGAAGAATCTGGAGCAGACCGGCGCTCGAGAAAGGACGGTGGCTTTTATCAACACTGCCTCCGACCCTGTCATAGAGCGAATATCAACACCCAGATTGGCATTGACGGCCGGTGAATACTTGGCCTGGAGGCAAGGTATGCATGTATTGGTTATCCTCACCGACATGACCAACTACTGTGAGGCTCTGCGTGAGCTCTCGGCCATGCGGGAGGAGATACCATCAAGGCGTGGCTATCCGGGATATATGTATACTGACCTGGCCACCATGTATGAGCGGGCAGGCAGGATTTTTGGGCAAGAAGGTTCAGTAACTATCCTGCCCATCCTGACCATGCCTGATGACGATATAACTCACCCTATACCTGACCAAACTGGATACATAACAGAGGGGCAGATTGTTCTTTCCCGAGAGTTGGAGAGAAAGGGGGTATATCCCCCAATAGATGTCTTCCTATCACTTTCGCGAATGATGAAAGGGGGTATCGGGCCAGGCAAAACTAGGGAAGACCATAATAATGTCTTCATGCAGCTTTATGCCGCTTATGCTGAGGGGTGTAACCTGAGGGAGATATCAACCATCATCGGCACCGAGGCATTAGGCGAAAGGGATAGGATATACTTGGCCAATGCTGATAATTTCGAGAGGGAATTTATCTCTCAGGGAGAGCTTGAGAAAAGGAAGGTGGAGGAGACGTTAGACATCGGTTGGAGGCTATTCTCAGTATTGCCTGAAGAGGACCTGAAACTAATTAGCGAGGAGTTGATTAAGAAGTACCTGCCGAAATACAGAGAGAAGGCTTAAAGATAGGAAAATGCCACAGCAGCTTATTAGAGTAGCCAGGCCAACAAAGATTGAGCTGATAAAGCTAAGGCGCCGTCTTGTTTTGGCAGCTAGAATACAAAAGATAATAAAGGATAGAGTGTCAATACTAATCCTAGAATTTTTACAAATAGCCAGACAGACGGTAGAGACTAAGAGAGCGCTGCTTGAAGAGTTCTCGCAGGGTTACAAAGCCTTATCAATTGCTGTGGGATATCACGGTTATGTAGCTCTGGAGAAGGAATTAATAGCCAGTGAGAGGGGTTTAGCAGTTGCTGCTGGCTTAAGGAATGTAGGCGGGGTGAGAATTCCCGCCTTTGAGTTAAAGGAGGCAAAAGGGGCGCTAAGGGGATATAGTCTGGTTGACAC
>JAZGHN010000092.1:0-5890 GCA_036481135.1 Dehalococcoidales bacterium
ATATCGTTGGAGCTATAGGTGGCGCTATCGCTGCTGCCGCTGGTACTGATTTTCTCTGCTATGTGACCCCAGCCGAGCATCTTTCTCTACCCGACCCCGAAGATGTGAGGCAGGGGGTGATAGCCTCACGTATTGCCGCTCATGCCGGTGATATCGTCAAAGGGGTAAAGGGTGCTGAGGAATGGGATAGGAGAATGTCTGTGGCTCGGAAGAACCTCAACTGGGAGGAGCAAGCCAAGCTGGCGTTAGACCCTGAGCGGTCTCGTCAGGTTCATGGCAAGCATACCTCGACTGGGGATGCTTGTAGCATGTGTGGTGAGTTTTGCGCTATGGAATTAATGGAGAAATATTTGGGCATCTCAGTGCCTAAAAGTTGCTAATCTAAAAGAGAGGAGGGTTAAAAATGGCACTATTTCATTCAGTCAGAGAAGGAGAGGTAACTAGGGCGATTGTAAGTAGTTTTTCGCGTCAGTTCGAAGACTATGTTGACAGTGATGTTATTATTGTTGGTGGTGGCCCCAGCGGACTTGTAGCAGGAAGAGAGCTTGCTAAAGCTGGGGTCAAGGTGCTCGTTGTGGAGAGGAATAACTATCTGGGTGGTGGCTTCTGGGTCGGCGGCTACTTTATGAATAAACTTACTCTGAGAGCACCATCTCAGGAGGTTCTCAATGAGCTGAATGTGCCCTGTGAGCAAGCTGGTAGTGGCCTCTATGTGGCTGATGCCCCCCATGTCTGTTCTAAGCTTATTGGTGCTGCCTGTGATGCTGGGGTTAAGTTTCTCCAGTTGACCCTTATGGAGGATGTAGTGGTGCGTGAGAACAGGGTAGCTGGGGTGGTGGTTAACTGGAGTCCGGTAGTCCATGTCCCCAGGGAGATTTCCTGCCTTGACCCCGTACCTTTGGAAGCAAAGGTGGTTATTGATGCTACTGGTCATGATGCTTGCCTGGCTAGGAAGCTGGAGCAGCGGGATATGCTCAAGCTGGTGGGGGAGGGAGCGTTGTGGATTGAGAAGTCAGAGGATGCCGTGGTGGAGCATACTGGCGAGGTCTATCCCGGATTAATTGTAGCTGGTATGGCAGTGGCTGCTGTCCACGGGCTACCTCGCATGGGTCCCACCTTTGGTGGTATGCTTCTCTCGGGGAAGAGAGCGGCTGAGGTTGCTCTGGAAATATTGGAGCGGTTAAAAGTATCTCCCTGACATAGGTGCTCTCTATCTTAGCTCCTAAGGTAGCAGTTAAAATATGAATGGCGCTTTTAATTTAGGTAAGGTCTTTGGCATACAGCTCAGGCTCCATTACAGCTGGTTCATAATATTTGTCTTGCTAACTTTCTTGTTGGTCTCCCCCTACTGGTATTCATTGTTGTGGTGGGCTGTTGGCATAGCTGCCTGCTTGCTATTTTTTGGCTCAGTAATTGCCCACGAGTTAGCTCATAGCTTAGTAGGCAGGGCAAACGGCATCCCGGTAAAGAGTATAACCCTTTTTCTGTTTGGCGGTGTTGCTCAAATGACTAGGGAGGCAAAACGCCCTAGCGCTGAGTTAAAAATGGCAGCCGCTGGCCCCCTCTGTAGCTTGGCCATTGGGGGAGTATTTAGTTTAATCTCGTTTCTCAACCCAGACATGTCCATGCCGGTAGCCAGAATGGTTCAGTGGCTGGCGTTCATGAATTTTGCCTTGGCGGCATTCAATTTGATTCCAGGTTTCCCCCTAGACGGTGGGCGTCTTTTCCGCTCCGCTGTGTGGCGCTTTACCGGTGATTATAGGCGCTCCACCCGAATTGCCACCCGAGTAGGGGAGGGTGTGGGCTACGCATTCATCGGGGGCGGTATTACTATAGTTGTACTCTCTGTGTTTAATTTGTCTCCATTTGGTCTATCTTGGTTTAACTGGTTTAGCGGTGTATGGATGGCCTTTATCGGCTGGTTTTTGAAAAATGCTGCCTCAGCAAGCTATCGTCAGGCTCAATGGCGTGAAACCCTCAAGAGGTTTACTGCTGCTCAGGTGATGACTGTTAGCTGTCCGGCAATTCCCTCAGATATCACCATCAGTCAATTGGTTCAGGAGTACGTCCTCCCCAGAGGGTGCCACCTTTTTATGGCGGCTGATGAGGGTGGACTCCAGGGCATTTTGACCCTGCAGCATATTAAGTCTGTTCCCCGGCAAGAATGGGATGTAACCCAAGTAAAGGATGTAGTGACCCCGATTGACAAGCTAAAGACGGCTCATCCCAGTCAGGATGTTCTAAGTGTACTAGAGCAGATGGATGAGAGTGGTATAAACGAGGTGCCCGTAGTAAGTGAGGGGAGGGTTATCGGGCTGATTGCCCGTGATGACCTGGTGCGTTTCCTTCACACTCGCTCTGAGTTAGGGATTAAATAATTACCATTTATTATTTAAATAGTTAATGCTTATAGTAGAATAGGACTGAACAATTATTTGGAGGAGGGCATCCTGAGAGTGAGTAGAGGAGACCAAGGTCCGAGCTTGGGCGAGGCAGCCAGTCGTTTTTTGGTTAGCTTATCCCCTGAAGCCAGGGAAGTAAGCCAGCAGGAGGTAAATAGATTTGCTCACTGGTATGGCTGGGAACGGCCTTTTGTTGGGATTGTTGCTCCAGATATAGCTAACTATGCTGAACGGCTATCACTATCGGATGCTGACTACACTAAAAAGCTCGAATTAATACGAGCCTTCCTCATTTATGCCAAAAAGGAAGGGTGGAGTAAAATTAATCTCGCTATTCATCTTAAGACCAGGAAGGGGAAAATCTCACCTCAACCTTTGTCTGGGCGGACTCCGTCAGAAACCGTCTTCTTAACTCGGCAGGGATGTGCCGACTTGGAAGCCGAGCTTGCTGTCCTTAAGGATAAGCGCCCTAAGGCTATTGACGAAATGCGTAGGGCAGCGGCAGATAAGGACTTCCGTGAGAATGCTCCTCTGGAGGCGGCTAGGGAGCAACACGGACAATTGGAGGGGCGGATTAGAGAGCTGGAGGAGACTCTGAAATCGGCCACCATTATTGATGAGAACCAAGGGGATACCTCCAAGGTGAGTATTGGTGACAGCGTTATCTTGCGCAACTTGGCAACGAATGAAGAACTGCGCTATATGCTGGTCGGTCCCAAGGAGGTAGACCCGGCTAAGGGCAAAATCTCTAGTGTCTCACCTATAGGTAAGGCTATTATTGGTCGAGGTCAGGGGGAGGTAGTAGAGGTGACAGCGCCAGCAGGCAAGCTGCGTTACCAGATCGAACAAATTGAACATTAGCAGGCTTTTTCACAGGCTCTTTTGCCTCTTTCGCACACTTGACAAGGTAGGGTGTTTGTGCCATAATGCGCTCAAATATATTATCCTTCCTACTAGGAGGTGGGCACATTGTTACTCGAGATTAAGGGTATCAGTGTTTATTATCACAAGGTGGCTGCGATTGAGGATATCTCTATGGAGGTGGATGAGGGTGGTATTATTACCCTCATCGGTGCCAACGGTGCGGGTAAAACCACTACTTTAAGGGCTGTCTGCGGTTTAAAGCACCCCACCACAGGGGAGATCTGGTTTGGAGGTGCAAGAATAGATAGATTGCCACCTGAAAAAATTAATGAGGCGGGAGTGGCTATGGTCCCTGAGGGAAGAAGGGTTTTCCCCCAGATGACGGTAATGGAGAACCTCTCTATGGGGGCCTTTCTGCGGAAGGATAAGGATGGTATAGAGAAGGATCTGGAAGGAGCTTTCGCCCACTTCCCCGTTCTAAAAGAAAGGGGAAAGCAGATGGCTGGCACCTTGAGCGGCGGTGAGCAGCAGATGCTAGCCATGGCGCGTGCCCTGATGTCCCATCCCAAGTTGCTCCTCTTGGACGAGCCCTCGCTGGGATTATCACCGATATTAGTTATGGAGATTGCCAAAATCATAAAGGATATTCATGCAGAGGGCAGAACTATTCTTCTCGTGGAGCAGAATGCCCGCCTTGCTCTCAGTCTGGCTGACCATGGCTATGTGTTAGAGACAGGCAATATTGTTATACAGGACGATGCCAAAGAGTTACTTAAAAATGAACAGGTAAAGAAGGCCTATTTAGGCGGCTGATAGCCGTTTTGATAATCCGGAACCAACTGCAAAGTAACCTGAGTAGCAATAGCTGCTCAGGTTATATTTTTTGTCTTATAGAAAAAGCGCCAGCTTGGTAAAGCTGGCGCTGCTAAATTTCATGGTGGAGACGGGGGAGAGTTGAACTCCCCGTCCAAGAGAAGCTACCCAGAATGTCCTACAAGCTTAGTCAGCTCTTTTTCTTACCTAGCTAACCTTTGCTGACCGAGTCTAGCTAGACCAGTCGATAACTCTTTCACCACCCTTATCGACATCAGAGCGATGGCACCTCAACTTCTCGACATCCAATCCCAACCCGTTGAGGCGAGGTCGGGTTGGATGTGCAGCCGCTTAATTAGGCTGCAAGAGCGAATTCAGGTTCGCCGTTTGTTTTGTTGCCACTTGTTTTATGAGGGTAGTGGCACCTCAGCTTGCAATCCTGTAGCATACTCCTCCTGTCGAACCCGCGCGTCCCCATCTACTGCAGGTAGATTAAGCTAAACTACCCCCTTTGCCTTTTTATTGCTCGTTCTATCTCTCTTTTGGTCTCACGACGAGCTATAGCTTCTCGCTTGTCATGTAGCTTTTTGCCTCTGGCTAGTGCTACCTCAACCTTGGCGATGCTATCTTTAATATACACTTTCAGTGGGACTAGGGTAAAGCCTCTCTCCAGCACCTTGCTGGAGAGACTATCAATCTGCTTGCGGTGAAGCAAGAGCTTCCGAGGTCGTGTTGGCGCATGGCTTAAATAGCTACCTGCCTCATAGCGAGCAATGTGAGCATTTAATAACCATAATTCCCCACCCTCGGGCTTGACATAAGCATCACCTAAACTTACTCTACCAGCTCGGATTGACTTTATTTCGGTACCGGTAAGGGCGATGCCAGCCTCAATGCTATCCTCTATGTGGTAGTTATGATAGGCTTTGCGGTTGGTAGCTACTGTCTTTATAGCCACTTTAAATTATACCATATATCAGCGGGCTAGCTCAAAACACGGGGTCTTTATCGCTTTACCAAGATGATGTGACGTTGCCATTGAGGTGCACTATGGGGGAAGCCGGAGCGGAAATGAGCGCCTCGGCTCTCTTCTCTGAGAAGGGCTGCCTCTGTTACTAATCGACCGGTTATCACTAGGTTATTTAGCTCGTAGGAGGGGCGGTCTGTAGGCTGGGGTAGGGATTTTTGCCAGGCAGCCAGAATATCGGCTGCTTCGGTCAGGCCTTCCTTATGACGGATGATGCCTACTTTGTCCCAAAGCAATTGTTGCAAGGTGGAGTGGCTGGGTGGAGGCACAGTCTCAGGAATTCGCCTTTGGCTTAGCGAGCGGTGGACTTCTTTGCCTTGGTCATTGTCGGGTGCCCCAGCCTCGGTCCCCTTTGTAGTTCTTTCCACGATTCTCTGGCTGAATACCACCGCTTCCAGAAGTGAATTTGAAGCTAACCGGTTGGCACCGTGGACGCCAGTACAGGCGGTTTCACCCGCGGCGAATAGTCCATCGATATTTGTCTCTCCCCAGCTATTGGTCTTGATGCCACCCATCATATAATGCGCCGCCGGAGCCACCGGTATTAAGCTTTTGGTGATATCCAGCCCATGGTCCAGGCAGAAACGGTAGATATGAGGAAAGCGGGTGGTGATAACATAGGGAGGCAGGTGGGTAACATCAAGGAAGACCCCGTCCGAGCCCGTCTTTTTCACCTCATTGAGCATGCTGCGAGCTACTACATCCCGTGGTGCCAACTCAGCCTCTGGTGTATAGTCGGTCATAAAGCGGCGGCCATCCGCATTGCGCAGCACCCCTCCTTCAC
>JAZGHN010000093.1:0-3891 GCA_036481135.1 Dehalococcoidales bacterium
AGTTCCTGCTTTCATAGCATCAGCCGCCAATATCAATTCTGGTAGGTATACCTCTCCGGCATCAAAGAGGTCACCAACCTCAACTATTCCGAGAACAAACCCCTTTTCTACCATTGCCACCGGGTCAACCCCACCGGCCAAACCCTCCTTGGCAATCTCCTCAGCCTTAGCCACATCGTAATCCATGATTGATTTCTTTGCCGCTGCTAAGATCTCTTGTTCGTTTGCCACAGTAGTAATCTCCTTTCTTCTAGTTATTTGGAAAATTATGCAGCAGGTACGCGTTCTTTTCTGGCAGCCTCAACGATTTCTCGTAGTGTCTTCTTCACATCATCGCTTAAAGGCTCAGGTTGGTGGGTTGTTATAATCCTGCGTGCTTCTTCTCTCGCTCTCTGGGTTAAATCTTTGCCTCCTGTAGCCTGCCAAGCCCCTCGAGTTTGACGGTCAATCAATCTTGACTTTGACTGTCTTCTCATAAACTGTATGGTGTGTTTCTGGTGCAGGAAGTCTTTTATCTCATGAGCCTGCTTTACTAAATCAACCGCCATTGTGTCATCGGTAACGTCAATCCCCTGAATCGTATGTTGGATCATTTTTACAATGTCGTTGTCAATCATCAGCTGCTCATGGCTCCAGGTCTGCCCTGATTCTAACATACCCATGCCATAAATCAGGTTAGCCCCAGCTAGGGCAGGCATTAGGCTTGTTATCGTTTTCTCATGTGCTGCCTGGGCATCGGGTAGCTTAGAATCTGCCTAGGTCCCGGAGACATAGCTCGGCAGGTTATAGTACTGGGCGAGCTTTGCCACCGCAGAGCTTATTATACCCATTTCCGGCGCTCCCACCGGTGCGTTAGCAAGGATTAAATCTAACATGGTGGTGGAGCTGCCATAGATTATCGGTGCTCCCTTCTTACTGAGCTGGCTGAGGGTTATGCCCCCCAGCACCTCGGCATTATGGACTAGTAGCGTTCCCGCGTTGGTAACCGGGGCGGTACCCCCTGATAGCGCCATGGACAAGATGTTGCAGGGTATGCCTATCCTTGCTGATTCAACTATAACCTCGCAGGCTTCATGGCTGAGTTGCAGCGGGCTTACCGGGCAAATTAGAATGGAGCAGATGGGTCGTCTCCTCATCTCCTCCTCGCCCCCAGCTACGGCTGCGCCCATGTCAAAAAATCTTCTGACACTCTCGGTAGATAGTATGTCCACATGGTGGAAGTGCTTACTGCAGTTGGTGAGACATGTCTCGGTAGCGACAAGGTCTTCTATTTCTGGGGGAGCATCTCTGGGGACCACTGTCTGGGTGAGCACGTCTACACCCTCAGCAGCATCAGACAATATCGCGGAATCGGCCAGGTCTTTATTAGTTGACTCTCTATGCTTACCGGTTTCTAAATCGAGGACATTTATACCGACGCCAAAAGTAGTATAGGCTACTCTGGTGCCTTCTAGGACAATGTCATACTTGGGGTCTCGTCCGGCAAGCAGTACCTTTGATGGGGCTGATGCTATCGCCTCATCTACCAGATAAGGAGGTATCTTAACTATGTTAGTTTTTTTATCAACCTTACACCCGTGTGAATGGAAAATGTCCTGTGCTTCATCAGTGAGCACCATAATGCCGCCATTTTCTAGGACATCCAGCGTTGCTCTATGCAGCTCGGCTAATTCATCATCGGTAAACATATTAAGGCCTAAGCCTGAGAGCTGGCTATATGGTGCTCTTGTGCCTCTAATCATTCCAATCTCCTCCTTCTTCTTACCCTAAACCTTTGCCTCCATCCCTATAACGCTATCTATCACCCCCTTCATCTTTTTGGAATCAAGCTTGGTGTAGATATTTTAACCTCTCCACCCTTCTGGCGTCAACCTTTGAATATATCAGCGCTTTGATCATTTGTCAATAATACTTTTGGACGGTTGACGGTGTTCGGCACAGTAATATATAATTAGTGTCCGATTATGATTTTTGGGGATGATATCCCCGAATTAAGAAAGGAGGTGATATATTAGACCAGTTTCTACCCATAGTGAAACTAATATTTAGCCAAAGGAAGGAGGCGAATATGGGAGTTAAATCGAAGGCTGGCGTATTCGAGAGTTACGACCGAGCCATTACCGGTCCCAAGATGGATGAGAATGAGTGGGACCGACAGGTAATCCCCCAAACAACGAAGAAATTAAAGGAAAAGTATAACCTTAAGTTTGACAAGAAACAGATTATCCCCACAGATGACGATTTACTGGATCGCTTATACCAGGCAGGACTTGAGATGCTGGTCACCTGTGGGACTTTTTGTGCCGATACCAAGCGTGTCATCAAGTACACTGAGGAAGAGATACTGGGGGCTGTAGCCGGTGCTCCTCGCGAGCTCATTATTGGTGAGGGGCGAGATGCGCGGCGGATGGCACCTCGGTGTGGTAACGACCCTCGTCCACCGTTGTGCCAGGGCGGACCCACTGGAGCTCCAGTCAGCGAGAATATCTTTGTTCAGACCCATGAAGCATTTGCTAGGGAGCCGTTAGTGGACTGCATTGTTGACGGGGTTCTTGATACCATCTATGGGCATCCGCTGGCATCCAATACCCCGTGGGATATCGCCGCGGCTAAAATGGAGGCACTGGCGCTTCGTGAGGCGGTAATGCGGGCTGGTCGCCCCGGGATGGGCTTCTAGGGGCCTGAAACCCCGCTTACTGCGACTGGAATTATTGCTGCCGATTTTCCTGGAGGGATGAGGCCTTGTGATAACCACGAGATAAGCCAGCTCAACGAGCTCAAGATTGATCTCGAGGCTTTTGTCTTTGTTGCCCATTACAGGATGAACGGCGATATTATTATGACTGAGCAGATGCCTATTATGGGAGGCTGGGCTGGAGGCATCGAGGAGACTGCCATCGTTGGCACAGCCACCCATCTGAACACCCCCACACTGGTGGGCGGAGATTGGCATCTGGATGGCCCGACTCACATGCGCTGGGGAATCACAACCGCCAGGGAGTGTTTGTTGATTGCTGCGCATATAAATCGGGCTATCGAGCGTCACTCGCACCTGCTCACTGGCAACCAGTACTATACCGCTGCCGGACCATGCACCGAGATGTGCTTGCTGGAAGCGGCGGCTCAGGCTGTTACCGACACCGCCAGCGGTCGTGAGCTTATGAGCGGTTGCGCCTCAGCCAAGGGCACAATTCTAGACCGCACCACCCCCATTGAGGCACGGATGATGGCTTACGCTGCCCGCGCCGTAGCCGGGATGGACCCAGAGAAGGTGAACTACCTGCTCGATAAGCTGGTGGAAACCTACGAGGGAATCTCCGCCGATGCTCCCAGGGGGTCAAAGAGGGAAAAATTCAATAACCCACCCATAGGGAAGACCTTCCAGGAATGCTACGACGTCATCACTCTGGAGCCTACCGATGAGCACTTACAGGTGCTGGGTAAGGCGATGAAGACGATGGAGAAGATAGGGTTCGAGTTTAAGCTATAAAAGGTTGCTTGATAAATGAGACACCCACCACCCCACCTAGGGTGGTGGGTGTCTTTATTTAGCCCTGTCTATTAGTTACTCGGTTTAACGAGCACCAACAGAAAGTCCGGCTCTCTCTTTGAACTGCTCCACGCAGTTAATTCTGATTCCCAATAGTTCGGCAATGCGGAACTTAGCCGCCATCCCCTTGGGGCGACCAGACATCTGGGCAATGAGACCTAGGTGAAGCTCATCTCTGACCTCGCTCATCTTGACACAGTCAGAGAGCTGCAGTATCGAGACATTCAATTTCTTGGCGACATACTCTTTTGCTTCTTGAAGCCTCATGCCGGTCATTTCCATACGCGCCACCAGATCTCCAGCGGTGCGCATGCCACCCATGCCTGAGGCCATAGCGTGAG
>JAZGHN010000094.1:0-9090 GCA_036481135.1 Dehalococcoidales bacterium
CGCGACGGAGCGTTCGCCGGTACAAGACCACTCCCATAGATGATAAGACCTTAGAGCTTGTTCTGGAAGCCGCCCGCTGGGCACCATCCTGGAACAACACCCAGTGCTGGAGATTTATCCTGGTGCGTGATGACAAGGTCAAGAAAGAGCTAGCCACCACCATCCCCAAAGCCAATCGTGCTCATGATTGTGTTGAGAATGCCCCGGTGACAATTGTGGCTTGCGCCGAGATTGGGAAATCGGGTTACCTCGGGGGAAAATTCATCCCGGATAAGAACGAGTGGTGGTATATGTTCGACGTGGCGCTGGCCATGCAAAACCTGGTACTGGCAGCCCACTCTCTGGGATTAGGCACAGTATATACTGGCTGGTTTGACCCCGAAAAGGCAGGCAGTATTCTGGGAGTACCGCCAGGTTTTACCGTGGTAGCACTGACCCCCCTCGGTTACCCCGACCTGACGCCAAAAACCACGCCAAGGCGGGAACTCTCCCAGACCGTCTTTTATGATAAATTCAAGAGCTAAAAAGGAAGGTATCTTATGCAAGAACTGGGTTTAGCCCTCCCTTTCTGGTTAACTGTCTTAATATGGGTAGCCAGAATCGTAGTGCTGGTCTTCATCTGCTCTGTCCTTGCCTGGCTGGGGCTCAGGGCACTGGATGCCCTTACCCCCCATATTTATGAGCGCCAGCGCATAGGAGAAAACCCCATCGCCACCGGCCTATTCATCAGCGGGTTTTTCATCATGGTCGGTCTCGTCATCCATGGAGCAGCTACGTCATACACTGCAATCGGTGGTTCGATAGCCAGTCACATCTTTGATTTCAGAACCTGGGGATTAGCCGCAGTAAGCTTCGTGATAAGTCTGCTCATTGGGATAGCCCTGCTCCGCATTGTTGACAAGGTAACGCCCAAAATACCATTTATCAATATCAACAAAAGCCCCCTGGCGGTAGGCATCTATGTCTTCGGCTATCTCATTTTCTTTGGCTTGATACTCCATGCCGCACTAACCACGCCGTTTTGACAGCATGAACAGTACTAAAATTTCGATAATCTTAGCCTCAGTATTGGTAGCGGGGCTAGCTACTACCAGCTATGCCCAGGCCACCCCATCAGCCGATTTCCACGAGGTGGATGGCGAGGTCTTTGATAACTGGGAGATATGCAGAACCACAGCCGTTGGTGAAGACGGCTTTTATCAAATAAGCGAAACGAGCTTTCGCCCGGTTATCGCCTATGAGAGCATGGGAAAGGAAGCCGCTCTAGCCTACAGCGTGGGCGAGCAAATCGCCGCCCAATACCAGGATAAAATACAGCGGGCGGAAGCAATATTCAGCTTTGTCCGAGACAGGGTAAGGTATACCTCCGATATCGACCGGTTCGACTATGAGGAGTTTGCCCAAAACGCCGATGAGCTGGCCGCCGATATCAAGCAGAATGGGTTTGGTTATGGCGATTGTGAAGACAGCGCCGTACTGCTGGCGGTTATGTATAAAGGGGCTGGATTCCGCTCGGCTATAGCCCTTGGCTCAGGCCACACCGCAGCCCTGGTCTACCTGCCTGAGTATGACAAGGCAACCGCAGTTTTTGAGCTAGAAGGTGAGAAGGGCTGGCTCTGGGCGGAGGCTACAGGCAGAAAGAATCCTCTGGGCTGGGTGCCCAAGGAATATCTAAATACCAGAATGGCTGTCTATGAAATCGGCGACGAGGAAATAGCCTGGGCAGAACCAGCCACCGCCCCCTCAGTCGCCATTGCCGAAACAGGTAAGACCGCCTCAACCCGACCCTTCCCCTTCTTCGGTATGATAATGATGTTATGGCTTATGTCTTCGTTCAGGAGAAGAAGGCGTGCTCGCGCTCGCAGGTAATATTGACCCTCCTGACTGGAGATTATCCCTGATTTCCAGCCTCGCATAAATAATGAGCATCTGTTTTTAGCCCCTCCCCTTGCCGTGTATACCCGCCACCATCTATAATATCAGGGAATAAGTTAGAGAGGACGAGTGATTTTCGGATGAAACAATACGGATTAGGAGATATTCGCAACCTCTGCCTGCTATCCCACGCCGGGACTGGTAAGACATCGCTGGCAGAAGCGATGCTGTTTGCCGCCAAGGCAATCTCCCGCTTAGGCAAGGTTGACGATGGAACCAGTACCTCGGATTATGACCCTATTGAGGTGAAGCGCAAGATTAGCATCAGCCTGGCTACCCTCCCCTGTGAGTGGAAGGGGACTAAAATCAATCTTATTGATACCCCCGGTTATTCCGACTTTGCCGGCGAGGTCAAAGCAGCGATACGGGTTAGCGAGGGGGCGATAATTGTGGTATGTGCCGCCTCCGGGGTTGAGGTGGGCACGGAACAGGTGTGGGCATACAGTGAGGAAGCCGGCCTTCCCCGCCTTATCTTTGTTAATAAGATGGACCGGGAGAATGCCGACTTTTACAAGACCCTGGAGCAGCTTCAGTCACACTTCGGTCATAGATGCCTCCCCCTCCAGTTGCCTATAGGTGCTCAGGATGACTTCCAGGGGATAGTTGACCTGCTGGCAATGAAAGCCTATACCGGCTCTCCAGCGAAGGAGGCTGAGATACCTTCAGAATTACAAGACCAGGCCAATTCCTATCGGGAGAAACTGATAGAGGGAATAGCTGAAGTGGATGACAAGCTTATCGAGAAGTATCTGGGTGGGGAGGAACTCACCCCGGAGGAGCTGGGCGACGGCTTACGCCAGGCTGTAGCAGAGGGCAAGATTGTGCCCGTTTTAGCTGGCTCAGCGTTAAAGAATATAGGGATTGCATCCCTGCTGGACACTATCCCCGGCTATCTGCCCTCGCCCCAAGAGCGAGAGGTAGTCATCGCTGGCGGTTCAGGTAAAAAAGAAGAGAAAATTGAGCCCTCTGAGGACGCCCCATTAGCCGCCCTGGTGTTTAAAACCAGCGCCGACCCATATGTGGGTAAGCTTACCTACTTCAGGGTCTATAACGGCACCATCGGGAGCAATTCTCAGGTGTGGAACGCCAGCCAGGAAGAGACGGAGCGCATAGGTCAGCTATTCGCCCTGAGAGGCAAGAACCAGGAACCAGTAGATAAGGTCGGGGCTGGGGACATAGGGGCAGTAGCCAAATTGAATGTAACCAGCACCGGAGACACATTGGGCAGCCGCGATAAGCCCATGCTCATCGCCCCCACCCAATTCCCCTCTCCGGTGTTCGCTGAGGCGGTGCACCCCAAGACTAAGACCGACGTGGATAAGCTAGGCTCAGCATTATCCCGGCTATCTGAGGAAGACCCTACCCTTCGGGTGCACAGGGAGGCTGATACCGGCGAGACCATTCTCTCCGGGCTCGGTGAGACTCACCTTGAAGTAGCCGCCGAGAAGATGTCGCGCAAATTCGGCGTCGGGGTAAACCTGGAAATCCCCGAGGTTCCCTATAAAGAGACTATCACCGCACCGGTTAAGGCTGAGTATAAGCACAGGAAACAAACCGGGGGACACGGTCAATATGGGCATGTCCTCCTGGAGATAGAGCCTCTACCCCGCGGCAGCGGTCACGAGTTTGTCAATAAGGTAGTAGGCGGGAGGATACCCAGGAACTACATCCCGGCAGTAGAGAAGGGGGTCAACGAAGCCAGAAAGGAAGGAGCGCTGGCTCGCTACCCGGTGGTGGACATAAGGACCAGAGTTTACGATGGCAGCTTTCACCCCGTTGATTCCTCAGACATATGCTTCAAGATTGCCGGGGCAGGAGCGCTGAAGAATGGATTAGCCGATGGGCAACCTATCCTCCTCGAACCGATAATGAACATTAAGGTGAGGGTTCCCGAGGACTTCACCGGTGATATTATCGGTGACCTTAATGGCAAACGAGCCAAGGTCCTGGGGATGAACCCTGAGGATGGAAGCAATGTTATCGAAGCTCAGGTGCCCCAGGCTGAGATTTTGCGCTATACCATAGACCTGAAGTCGATAACTCAGGGGAGAGGGAGCTTCACCGTTGACTTCAGCCACTACGAGGAGGTCCCACCCAACATCACCCAGAAGATTATCGCTGAAAGGCAAGCCAAGAAGGGTTAACCTCAAGCTAAAGACAGTTCGCTGACAGCGGTGAGGGTTAGGCTTACCACCCGCTCTATACCGCTTAAATCGGTAAATACTTCTACCTCGGCTGAGGGGAAAAGGCAACGTAACAAACTGGTTACTGCCCCCGCTTGCCCCTGCCCCACCTCCAGAAGCAGAGAGCCATGAGGACAAAGCCTATCACCCGCCTGCTGACATAGCTGGCGTATCTTTTCCAGCCCATCCCGACCCCCGTTTAACGCCAGCAGCGGCTCAAAGCCTGCCGAACCTATCTGGGTCAATTCCATCTCCCCGACATAGGGCAGATTAGCTATTATGAGGTCAACCGGCTCAGGTAGTGGCTCAAGCATATCGCCTTGGAGAAGACAAACCCTCTCTGCCACACCATGTTTCTGGCAGTTGAATCGGGCAATTTTGAGGGCAGAAGCAGATATATCAGTGGCATAGACCTTTGCCCGAGGAAGGTGTAACGCCAGGCTGATGGCGATGGCACCACAACCAGTGCCGATTTCAGCTATGCCGGACACGGTATGATGTTGAGCCAGCTTGACAGCCTGTTCTACCAGTAACTCGCTCTCCGGTCGAGGAATGAACACGCCGGGCTCAACATAGAAATCAAGCCCGTAGAATTCACGACGCCCCATGATATAGGCTATCGGCTCACCACTGAGACGGCGCTCGATTAGGTACCAGAACTCCTCCTCTTCGGAGCCCAGTTCACGGTCAAGGGCTAGATATAACTGAACCCGGCTTATCCTTAATGCCTGCCTTAGCAATAGCTCACCCTCCAGGTGAGCTTCCTCAATATCATGGGCAACAAGAATCTTCCGGGCACGACCGAGAGCCTGTTTTAAGGTCATACCACTTCCTCCCCCAACTGTTTCATATGGTCGCTAGCGGCTAAGGCGTCGATAAGCACATCTAGGTCTCCCTCCAGGATTCGGGAGAGGTTGCGGATGGTGAGATTAATACGGTGGTCGGAAACGCGGTCTTGCTGGAAGTTATAGGTTCGTATCTTCTCGGCACGGTGACCGGTACCTACCTGAGAACGGCGCTGCTCGGTCACCTCCGCTTCCTGTTTGCGCTGCTCTACGTCCAGCAGTCGAGCTCGGAGCAGTGCCATCGCTTTCACTTTATTACTTCGCTGTGAGCGCTCGTCCTGGCAGGAAGCCACGATACCTGTCGGCGAATGGGTGATGCGGACAGCTGAGGACACCTTATCCACATGCTGCCCCCCAGCCCCGTGGCTGCGAAAGGTATCAATTTTTAGGTCGTCGGGATTGATAGATACCTCCACCTCATCCGCCTCGGGGAGAACAGCCACTGTAGCCGTTGAGGTGTGAATTCTGCCCACAGTCTCAGTAACGGGCACCCGCTGCACCCGATGAACCCCTCTTTCATACTTCAATCGGCTGAAAGCACCCTTGCCCTTTATCTCAAATATGATTTCTTTAAAGCTACCAATGCCGCTTTCGTTGGCACTAATCACGTCAACCCCCCAGCCTTTAGATTGAGCATATCGGGTGTACATACGGAAGAGGTCAGCAGCAAATAGCCCGGCTTCATCGCCACCAGCCCCAGCCCGAATCTCCATGATAATGTCTTTTTCATCATTGGGGCCCTTGGGCAACAGGGCAAGCTTTAGCTCCTCAGTCAGCTGGTCCAGCTTCGACTCCAGGGCCTCTATCTCCTGCTTGACCAGTTCGTTCATCTCCTCATCCAACCCCTCGACCCGCATCGCTTTTACCTCTTCCAGCGACTTAGAGGCGGCTTTATACTCCCTGTACCCGGCCACCACATCCTCAATACCGGCTTTCTCCTGAGCCAGCGCCTGTAACTGTTTCAGGTCAGATGCTACCTCGGGCTTAGCCATCTGCCGCTCTAGCTCATGGTAACGCTTCTCTATCTTCTCAAGCTGGTTAAACACGATTCTGTCACCTCGCCAAATCATTATAGCATAGCCCCAATTAGCGCCTCAAAAAACAGGAGCGAAAATTTGACAGCAAAGCCTGACCTTTTATATCATTAAATGATAATATTTTTCATTTGCAGCTTGAAATGAGATTCTCAGAGAAAAAGATAGCCGCCATACTGAGACGACATGGCTATAAGTTCACCCCCCAACGCTGGGCGGTGATACAGATAATAGCCTCCAGTCCAGACCACCTTACCCCTGCCGCCATATATGAGAAGGTGCATCAAGAGCACCCCAATATTGGGCTGGTAACCATCTACCGCACCCTGGATATCCTGACCAAGCTGGGGCTTATCTGCGAGTTGCACGCCGGGGGTAGCTGCCACAGCTATACCACCGCCGCCTTAGAGCACCACCACCACCTGATCTGCTCCAACTGCGGTAAGGTTGTTGATTTCAGTGGCTATGACCTTAGTGAACTGGAACAAAGGCTATCCCGCCAGACCGGTTTTGCTATTGAAGACCACCTGCTCGAGTTCGCCGGTCTCTGCCAAGCCTGCCAGAAAGGGTAATCGATAGTTATTTTTTAACTTGGTAATAAAAATTATTTTTTAATAGACGCAGGAAAATGCTAAGACGAATAGCCGATGAGCTCAGACATCATGCCCCGTTCACCGCCGCAGGTGCCGCTACCGGGATTATTCTCATGGCGATAATTGCCTTCGGCAACGCCCTTCCCCAGGTTTCCCAGGCTTCCTATACCGTTTTCTACATCCTGCACCCCGCCCATATCGTCTTGAGTGCCCTGGTGACCACAGCTATATATAGAAAATATAGTGACGGCAGAATGTGGAGAGCGATTTTAATTGGCTACTTCGGCGCTGTGGGCATAGCGACGCTGAGCGATTCCATAATCCCCTACCTAGGAGAAACCCTGCTCGGACTGGAGAACAGGGGGATTCACATCGGTGTTATTGAAGAACCGCAGCTAACCATTCCGGCAGCATTTGTGGGTATTGCCATTGCTTACTGGAGACCCACCACCAAGCTCCCCCACTATGGACATGTACTGTTAAGCACCTGGGCATCACTATTCCACATCATTATGGCACTGGGCGCAACAGTAAACTGGATTATATTTCCCACTATTTTCGCATTCTTATTCCTTGCCGTCTGGCTGCCCTGCTGTACCAGCGATATCGTCTTCCCCCTCCTCTTCGTAAGGGAGAAGTTGCCACTCCAGCACCCATAGCCTATAATGCACCTAAACTGACATAAGGAGCTGGCTACGAATCTTTCAGTTCAACTGGCACCCAAACATAAATCGGGCTTGCTGCTAGCCAACCCGGTGATGACCGCTTCGGGCACCTTTGGCTACGGCACCGAGTATAGCCACCTTTTTGATATCCAAAGGCTGGGGGCTATTGTATGCAAAGGAACCACCCTTGAACCCAGAGAGGGTAATCCTCAGCCCAGGCTCGCCGAAACCGCCTGTGGCGTGCTCAATTCCATCGGGCTGCAGAATATCGGCGTCGATGCCTTAATCAAGGAAAAGGCGCCCATCTGGTCAGGGTGGCGAGTGCCGGTCATGGTTAATATTGCCGGCGAAGCCGTTAATGATTACGCCCAACTGGCAAGCAAGCTTGATGGGGTGGCGGGAATCAGCGCTATTGAAGTAAACATCGGCTGCCCCAACCTCAAGGCTGGCGGCATTGAGTTTGGCAGTGAGCCAGGGTTGGCTGCTGAGGTAACCGCAGCCGTCAAAAGAGCCACCTCTCTACCAGTCCTGGTCAAGTTAACCCCCCACACCAGCGATATAGCCGAGACAGCTGTATCTGTGGCTGAAGCTGGAGCCGACGCCATCTCCGCCATCAATACCATAAAGGGCATAGCCATTGATATCGCCCAGCGCAAACCCCTATTGGGCAACATAACCGGGGGGCTATCCGGCCCAGCAATCAAACCGGTGGCACTGTGGATGGTATATGAGGTAGCTGGAGCGGTGGAAATACCGGTTATCGGCTGTGGTGGCATCGTCGCTGCCAGCGACGCTATAGAGTTTATTATGGCTGGAGCCAGTGCCATCCAGATAGGCACCGCTGGTTTTACCAACCCTCGCGCCCATCTCGATGTCCTTGAAGGAATAGAGCAATTCATGGAGAAAGAGGGAATAGAGAATATAACCGAGCTTATCGGGGTAGCACGATAGCGCAGCAAAGTGAAAGGAGGCAAAAACTATGCCAAAGTACTTGTTGCTTTGGGAACTAGACAGGAGTAAAACACCCATTGACCCCAAAGAGCGGGGAGTGGCTTGGGGTGCCATGCTGGATATGGTCAAGCAGGATATCAAGGAAGGCGTTACCACTGACTGGGGGTCTTTTCTTGGCGAAAACGGGGGGTATATGGTTTATGAAGGAAGTGAGATGGAGCTTGAAAAGCGCCTAAAGCAGTATGTCCCATTTGTCACCTTCAAGGCATACCGTATCATGTCAGTGGAACAAATAGCTGAACTGGCGAAATCCTTAACTGAGTAAGGCAAAACCAGGTTACGAGACAACTGGAGCCGCAAATTCGCTCCTGAGCAGCATAAAGAATAGACGCTGATTAATCTTCCACCAGCTTTTGTCCGGCAAGGAACGCCTGCTTCAAGACATCAGGGTGTTCAGCTATAGCCCCCTTCTCATCCACCCCCGGGAATGTCAGTGCCCCCAGGTAAGCGATATTTAACACCTTGAACCAAGCCTTTACTATAGCCAGCGACGGCACAAACATATTGGCCAGCTTTAGGCCGCCAGCAGAAACAAATAGCCCCTTTCACTCCCGATTGTCACCCAGCGGAGGCATTTTGAGCACGTATTTCCTCGCCCATAGCGCCTGGCAGCGGTCAATCATGGCCTTCATCTGAGCCGATGGACCCAAAAATTGGACAGGGGAAGCCAGAACTATGCGGTCTGCCTGCTCAAGCTCACGGTAAACCATCTGCATATCATCCTCTATCCGGCACTCGCCCTTCTTCAGACAGGCATCACAGTGCTGGCAGGGGGTAATATCGAGGTCGTTAAGGACGATAGTCTTGACCTCAGCCCCTCGGCT
>JAZGHN010000095.1:0-3689 GCA_036481135.1 Dehalococcoidales bacterium
AATGCGGGTAATTGAGGAAGTAGGCTTTGAGGTAAACTCGGAAGCAGCACTGGAACTGTTTAAGACGGCTGAGGCATGGGTTGACCAGGAAAAGCACCTGGTGCGCCTGCCCCAGAAAAGGGCTATGGAACTCATAGGGATGGCGCCTTCCGAGGTCAGGCTCTGTGGTCAGGATGAGAAGCATGACATCATCCTGGGTGGGCACCGGGTATACACAGGAACTGGAGGTACTGCACTCTATATCTATCACCCCGACTCTGGTCAGAAGCATCCGGCTAGTCTGGATGACCTGAAGCGCATTGCCAAACTGGTTGATAAGCTGGATAATATTCACCTGTTTATGCTGCCCACCTATCCCAGCGAGCTGCCTGTAGAGCAGGTAGATGTAAACCGCTTCTTTGCCGGGCTGGACAATACCACCAAACATGTTATGGGGGGTGTTTATACCCTTGATGGAGTAAAGCAGGTGATACGGATGGCAGAGTTCATCGCCGGCTCTGGTGATAGACTTCGCCAGCGTCCCCTCATCTCCATGATAGCCTGTAGCATAAGCCCTCTGAGGATGGACGGGCAGTATGGAGACCTGGTGGTGACCATTGCCCGGGCTGGTATCCCTCTGGTGTGTCCTGCTGAACCTCTATGCGGGACAACTTCACCGGTTACCCTTGCCGGAAATCTGGTAATCCAGACTGTGGACTCATTGATGGGGGTAATGCTTACCCAGATTATTAATCCGGGAACGCCGGTTATCTTCGGCTCAGTGGCTACCAGCACCGACCTCACGGACCTCAAGTATCTGGCGGGCTCCGTTGAGATGGGTCTCATTAATGCGGCCGGCGCCCAGATGGCTCAGTTTTACCAACTCCCATTTTATGCCACTGGTGGTATGACTGACTCCAAGGTATTGGATGCCCAGAGTGGCTATGAGTCTTCTATCACCAGCCTGCTCTGTGCCCTAGCTGGTGCTAATTTCATTCATGATGCTGCGGGACTCATGGAGTTTGCGCTAACTGCATGTTATGAGAAGTATGTTATAGACAATGACATACTGGGGATGGTGATGAGAGCTGTTGACGGCATAAAGGTCAACGATGATACCCTGGCTTTTAACCTTATCAAGAAGGTAGGTCCCGGGGGTAATTTTGTCACCACCAAGCATACTAGGCAGTTTATGCGGAGCGAGCACTATCAGCCCTCCCTGAGCGATAGGGAAAGTCGGGAGGAATGGGAGGCTAAGGGTAGTAAGACTACTCTGGAGCGAGCAACGGAGAGTGTGGAAGAGCTTATAGCTAGCCACGACTGGAGCTTGCCTGCTGATATAAGAGAGCAGGTGCTCTCAGAGATTCAGAACATCGTGGACTGATATGCTGTTTGGCAGCTCCATCTGTCATTCTGAGCGCAGCGAATAATCTGGAGATCCTTCGCTGTCACTCAAGGTAACAATTAAACAATCTGTGGACTGATATGTTAGTAATTGGGGAAAAAATTAATGCATCAAACAGGTCTGTGGCTGAAGCTATCGCTCGGCGGGACAGGGAATTCGTGGCGAGCCTAGCCAGAGCTGAGGCTGATGCTGGTGCTGATTTTATTAATATAAATAGCGGTATGAAGAATGGCTCCCAGGAGTATGAAGCGGAAACCATGGAGTGGTTGGTGGAGGTGGTTCAGGGAGCTACGGACAAGCCGCTGGCTATTGATAGTGAGGTTGCGAGTCTCATAGAGGCTGGGCTGGGCAAATACCAGGGTGAAAGGTTAATAATTAACTCGGTCACTGCCGAGCCTGAGAGGCTGGCATCCATCGGTTCTCTAGCTGCAGAGCATCATGCCTGGCTGGTGGCGCTGGCTATGACGAATGGGATACCCAGCAGTGTGGAAGAGCGTCTGGATGCCTGTGAACAAATAATGGCATACTTGACTCGGTTAGGTTTTACTGCAGAGCAGATATTTTTTGATCCCTTGATACTTCCTATTGCGGTGGATTCTACCCAGGGAATAATCACACTGAAGACTCTGGAGCAGATTAAATCCCGCTATCCAGGTGTCAAGACCGTATTAGGTTTGAGCAATATCTCCTACGGTCTACCCCGTAGAGGACTGGTCAACCGTGCCTTCCTGCTGATGGCAGCCTGTGCCGGACTTGATGCTGTAATCTTGAATCCGCTTGACACCAAAATGATGAGCTTGATCAAGGTGGCTGATATGCTTATGGGTAAGGATGCTTCGTGTAGGGGATACATGAGGGCTCATCAGAAAGGCATTTTAGTAGACTAGGAGGGACGCAGTGGCACGGCAAGGAGTACTCGTAGAACCTTACCACAGGCTCAAACTGGAGCAGGTAGAGCAGCTCCATCGGGCTTCCCTGGCGATATTGACTGACCCTGGTGTGATTTGTTTCAACCGCCAGGCGGCTGAGGTCTTTGGCGACCACGGCGCTGATGTCTTGTCTATCAATCCGGGAGGTGCCCCCTGCTGGCTGCTCAAGATACCGGGAACGGTAATCACCGATGCCGTACAGTCAGCACCAAAAGTGGTGAAGCTCGGAGCACGAGACGAGAATAACTGCCTCATCCTTGACGGATATGAGCCTAGAGTGCGCTTCGCCTCGGGCTCTGAGGCTAACAACTGGCTGGATATGGATATGGAGGCTTTTGTCAGTAAGCGTAGCCCTGACACCGAGGTTGAGTTTCCCGTGTTCAAGGTAGAGAAGGGCACTGTGGACAGGTTAGCCAGGGCAGCGTGTCTCTGCGAGCATCTGGACTCCTGGGACAGCTTCCTGCGCACGGTCAATATTCAGGACGATGACATCACCGACGATAACAAGGATGTCAACAAATTCTTTACCTCGCTGAACAATACTACCAAGCATGTGATGTCCGGGCTTACCGAGCTCAGTCAACTGAGCAACGTGGTAAGGATGGCTCAGACCATAGCCGGTGGTGAGGACAGGTTAAGGGAGAATCCCATCATCTCTTTCATTACCTGTATAGTAAAAAGCCCTCTACAGCTTGTGGACGATACTACACAGAAGGCAATAGAGATAGCTAGGAGCGGCATCCCGTTGGTCATCTCCAGTTCCCCCCAGGGCGGCTCCACTGCCCCTATTGGAGAAGATGGTATGGTGGCTCAGGTCAATGCTGAGATTCTGGTTGGTATCGCCTTAACTCAATTGATAAATAAAGGTACTCCCGTGCTCTATGGCAGTGTGCCCAGCAGAGCCCGCATGGATGACCTTTGCGATACTTATGGAGTTCCTGAATTCAGTCAATATAATGTTGACTGTGTCCAGATGGCACGCTATTACGGTTTACCTTGCTACTCCACCGGGGGTGTCTCCGATGTAAAGGTGCCGGGGATACAGGCGTCGGTGGAAAGGCTATTTTCGCACATCCTGGTGGCCCTCGCTGGTCCTCAGTATATTCACTATGCTTTTGGTCTTCTGGAGCGAACCAATACCTTCTGTCCTGTTCAGGCAGTACTGGATGATGCTCACATAGATATGGTAAAGAGATTTGTCAGACAGCCGATAGTGACTGCTGATAGGATTTCGGAATCTCTGAAGCAGATACGAAGTGTCATGGGTACCTCCGATAAGCTCTATATCCTCTTTGTGCGGAGAGCACTTCGTTCTGGGGAGATTACACTCCCATATCCCTTTGAGGGTAAAGATATGGTGGACGAGGCGCTCTTTC
>JAZGHN010000096.1:0-10591 GCA_036481135.1 Dehalococcoidales bacterium
GAGTGAACTGCCTTATAATCGGAATAAACATATAGAGGGGGTATTAAATGAGCAATACACGGGAAAACTTGGGGGCTGCGTTTGCCGGGGAAAGCCAGGCTAATCGCAGCTACCTGTTCTTTGCTGATAAAGCTGAAAAGGAGGGGCAACCCCAGATAGCCAGGCTGTTTCGAGCGACGGCTGAGGCAGAGACGGTTCATGCCCGCAATCACCTTGAGGCTATGGGTGGCATCAAGTCCACCAAGGATAATCTGGGAGTGGCTATCGAAGGGGAACACCACGAATTTACCGAAATGTATCCCGCTTTCATTGAGCAAGCTAAGGCTGAGGGCAACGACAAGGCTCGGGTCAGTTTTCACTATGCCAACAAGGTAGAGGAAATCCACTACGGGCTGTATCAGAAGGCGCTGAAATCACTTGAGGCAGGGGAGAAGCTAAAGGACGAGCCTTATTTTGTCTGTCAGGGCTGTGGCAATACCGTAGCCGGTGAAGCCCCGGAGAAGTGCCCTGTATGCGGCGCCCCGCGCAAGGCATTCAAGCGTGTGGATTAGGGGATGGCAGGCTAAAACCCGATTACTGAGCATCAAGGGTTCGCCTTGCCTAACTTAGCCACCCCTTAACTAACTTCTCCTCACTCTCTTTGCTGGTTGCTTTGCCATCCAGCCTGGCTGCATGGAGTCGCTGGAGTATCTCTTTCATCTGGGGACCGGCGTTTACCCCCATCTGTATCAGGTCGTTGCCGTTAAGGGCTGGCTTGACATAACGTAATGTGTGGAGAAATACTTCCATGTGCTGGCGGGCTATAGCGGAATCGGTGGCTAGCGAATTAGCGATGATGGCTGATTGAGAGCAGCCACAAAGGAGTCGGTAAATGTTGCTTGGCCTGAGCTCGGGGTGGGTCAGTTCTTTGAGTTTGCCTTTGAGGCTGATAGCATCCCCCATGGTTTGGGCCAGTGATTTTGGCAACCTCAAGTGTGAAATAAGCTGCTCATTTTCCTCAGCGGTCAGGGGGTAAGCCATAAGAGCTAGGTAGAGTCCCATTGGCGGTGGATCGGGGGAAGTTAGCTGGCGAGCCTGCTCGAACCTTTCCGCCAGCCAGCCATCGCCCTTTAATGATGGGTGCAATTTAGCTAACACTCCAAGTTCTTCAGCGCGGCGCAGAACCTTCTCTGGACGTTCCTCCTGTAATATACACTCCAGCTCATAGCGTATGCGGTCGCCGCTGATGGTATCCAGCATGGGTATATCTCGTTTGAGGAGTTTTAGTGCCTTCTTTTCCAGCTGGAAACCTAGCCGTTGCTCATAGCGTAGACCACGCCAGATACGAGTGGCATCGTCAATAAAGCTTTTTTCATGGAGGATACGGACAAGTTTATGCTCGAAGTCATCCCTGCCTCCGTGGATATCAATCAGTTCACCGTAGCGGCTGGGGCTGAGGCGAATAGCCATAGCATTGATGGTGAAGTCGCGACGGGAAAGGTCCTTCTCAATAGAGCTGGGCTTCACTGTGGGTAGAGCCCCGGGCTCGGCGTAGCTCTCTGAGCGGGCGGTGGCTATATCAACACTCCATTTAGCCCACTGTATTTTAGCGGTATTGAACAGAGGATAAGTTGTGATTTTCCCTGGGTTGACCTCGGCTAATTGCTTGGCTAATTCTATGGCATTGCCTTCTACCACCAGGTCGAGGTCAAAGTTTGGTTGTCCCAGGAGCAGGTCACGAACCACCCCGCCGACAAGGTACAGGTTCTGTCCTCGGCTGGCAACTACTTGACCTGCCGCTCGCATGAAGTTGACCAACTCGGCGGGCAGATACTTTTCAATTTTGCTGGCTAGATTAACGATTTCAGGCATTTCTTTATTATTTAATGAAGTGTAGTCCGAATTATAGCACAGGTCGTCGCCGAGTTCATTCGCTTGACGGTATACCACCCCACTGATATTATAAAAACTACCTTTAAAAACGGAAGGGGGCATAACAAGTATGGACTGGGGAATGGCAAACCGTATGGCACAACTAATCCAGTCGGATGGGCACGCTCTGTTCTTGCCGGTTGACCATGGATATTTTCAGGGTCCCACCAGAAAATTGGAAGAACCGCGCAAAACTATTGAGCCACTCCTCCCTTATGCTGACGCTCTGTTCATTACTAGGGGTGTATTGCGGTCATCGGTTGACCCTGATAACACCAAACCGATTATTCTCAGGGTGTCTGGTGGCACCAGCATGGTGGGGAAGGACCTAGCCAATGAAGGGATTACCACCTCAATGGAGGAGGCTATCCGCCTTAACGTTTCGGCGGTGGGTATCTCTATCTTTGTTGGCAGTGAGTATGAGAAAGAGTCGTTACTAAATCTATCCAGGCTTGTTAATGAGGGTGAAAGGTATGGTATTCCGGTAATGGCAGTTACCGCGGTGGGGAAGGAACTGGAAAAACGAGACGCCCGCTACCTCGCCTTGGCCTCTCGCATCGCAGCTGAGTTGGGGGCACGGGTGGTAAAAACCTACTGGTGTGAACACTTTGAGAAGGTGACAGGGGGCTGTCCCGTTCCAGTGATTATGGCTGGCGGACCTCATGTAGACACCGAGCTCGAGGTCTTTGAATTCGTCTATGACGGCATGCAGAAGGGTGCGATAGGGGTGAATCTGGGCAGGAACATCTGGCAAAATGATTTTCCGGTGGCGATGATTAAGGCGATACGTGCCATTGTCCATGAGAATGCCACCCCGAAAGAGGCTCAAGAGCTATACGATAGCTCAAAAAACGAGTGAGCTAACGGCTGGAGAAGTATCTTGCGTGTTGCTATGTGGTATAACAACCAGGATGTGCGGCTGGAGGAGATGCCCACCCCGCAGATTGGTCCCGGTGAACTGCTGGTGCGTGTCCTCGCCAGTGGCATCTGTGGTAGTGATGTTATGGAGTGGTATCGCCTTGACCGGGCACCCCTGGTGCTGGGCCATGAGATTGCCGGCGAGATTGTTGAAGTGGGGGATGGGGTGGAGCGCTACAAAGAGGGGGAGCGGGTCTCGGTAGCCCATCATGTCCCTTGTAACACATGCCATTATTGCTTGAGTGGTCATCACACCGTCTGTGACACCCTCAGGCAGACCAATTTTGACCCCGGCGGCTTCGCTGAGTATATTCGGTTGCCAGCCATCAATGTTGACCGTGGGGTATTCATGCTACCCGATGAGGTATCTTATGAGGAAGCAACCTTCATTGAACCCTTGGCTTGTGTGCTGCGGGGACAAAGGCTGACACATATGTCGCCGGGCAACAGTGTGCTTGTTATTGGTAGTGGTATCGCCGGGTTGCTTCATGTGCAGTTGGCGCGCACTTTAGAGGCGGGTCGGGTGATAGCGACAGACATAAACGACTACCGACTGGAGGCAGCGCAGCGATTTGGAGCTGATGTTGCTATCCATGCCGGGGATGACCTGCCTGCTCGCCTGCGTCAGGTCAATGATGGTCGGCTTGCCGACCTGGTGATAGTATGTACTGGTGCCACTTCAGCCATCACTCAGGCATTGCAGTCGGTGGAGCGTGGGGGCACTGTGCTCCTCTTTGCCCCAACAGAGCCTGGCGTCGCTATCCCAATTTCAATAAACGAGCTTTTCTGGCGCAACGATGTAACGCTCACCACCTCCTATGCGGGTAGCCCTGCCGATTATATGGCGGCACTGGAGCTGATCCGCGCTCATCACATCTGCCCGGGTGAGATGATTACCCATCGGCTGAGTCTGGCAGAGACAGGATTGGGCTTCCAGCTGGTTGCTGGCGCCCAGAATTCTATTAAGGTCATCATCGAACCGCAGAGGTAGCAAGAAGACTTATACGGTCAGGGTATAATATGAAAATAGTGTCAATTGTGGGAATGACCGGTGCTGGCAAGTCGGAGGTGTCCAGAGTATTTGAGGAAAGTGGCTTTATTAAAATACGATTCGGGGATATCACCGACGAAGAGGTAAGGAAGAGAGGCTTGGAGCTAAACGAGAAAAATGAGCGCAGCATCAGGGAACTCCTGAGAGAAGAGCATGGAATGGCGGCATATGCTAAACTGAATCTACCCCGTATCGATTCAGCATTAAAAAGTTTCGATGTGGTGGTTGATGGTCTCTACTCCTGGGAGGAATACACCTTTCTCAAGGACTATTACGGGGAGAACTTTTATGTGGTGGCTGTTTGGGCGTCGCCGGGAACGAGGTATTCTCGTCTCAGCTGCCGCTCGAACCGGTGCCTGACGTTGGAGGAGGCTGTCAGCAGGGATAGGGCGGAGATTGAGAATATCAATAAGGGTGGGCCTATTGCTATGGCTGGTTACACTATAATAAACGAGTCCTCCCTGGAAAACCTGAGGAAGGAAACAGAAAGGATTATCTCTGGATTAAAATGAAAAAATCAACTAGGCTCGGTGTTGATGAATATTTCCTGAAAATAGCCTCTGTAGTCGCTGAACGCTCCACCTGCTGTCGTCATCACGTTGGGGCGGTAGCGGTGAGGGATAAACACATGTTGGCTACGGGTTACAATGGTGCCCCTGCTGGCTTAAAAGACTGCCTTGAGCTTGGTTGCCTCAGGGATGAACTGAATATACCCTCAGGGCAGCGACAGGAGATATGCCGGGGCATTCATGCCGAGCAGAACGTCATCATCCAGGCCAGCCTTCACGGCGTCAGCCTTGAGGGGGGCACTATTTATTGTACTCATACACCATGCGTACTATGTGCTAAGATACTGGCAAACGCCAAGATAAAACGGTTTGTCAGCTTTGGCAGGTATAACGACGATTCGTTTATCGACCTATTCAAAGAGGCGGGGATAGAAGTTGACATAAAGAAAAGACCCTCCTCCCAAATAAGCTACCTGGATTAGTCTTCCACCAGCTTATACATATCCTGATAGGCTTTGCCGAAATCGGGGTCAATCTGACTCAGTCTATCTTTCAAGGCATTCATTTTCTGGGCGAATTTCTCTTTATCTTTGCTTTCTACCAAATCCGCCCATGCCTTGGCTTTGCTCTGGAATAGTTTTTCGATTTCGGCAATATTGGGTAGGTTCATCTGCAGGGAAGTGTAGAACTCCGGCTCCTCTGAGATAACACTCTCTGCCAGGGTTAACAGCAGTTTAAATGTGCTGCCACCAATCGCCCTCATCTGCTTCAGCTTATCCAGGCTCAGCAGGGTATCAGCTGAGGCGATAGCAATGAAGTGGGATAGCCCGAGGATGACCCCCATCATTTCATCATGTTCATCAGGGCTCATTAAAGCAACCCTAGCCCCTTTACTTTCCAGGTACTCACTGATTTTTTGGGCTAGGGTTTTCTCTTTCTCATTGGTGGGTGTCAACACCACGCTCTGATTGGCGATACCTCGGGCGCCAGGACCAAACATTGGGTGTGTCCCCAGCATTACCCCTGTTTTTATATGTTTATGCATTATTTTGACCGGGAGTGCTTTGATAGAGGTGATGTCTATAATAGCCTGCTCAGGTTGTGTGTGTGGGCAAATCTGCTTTATCACCCCTTCAAAATTGTCTATGGGGATAGATATGATGATAACCTCGGCCTTGCCGACTGCTCCCACATTATCAGTAGTGGTCTCGACATCTAGTTGCCTCTTCGCTTCCAGCAGCTTTGCTTCATTTCTGCCGGTTATTATCACCTCATGACCGTCTTTCGATAAAAAGTTGGCCAACCACCGCCCCATCTTTCCTGAGCCACCAATTATTGCTACTCTCATCTGATTACCTATACTTTATTTTGCCTTGGGATATGACCCCAGGATCTTTAGGAAGAGTGAGGTCTTTTCTAAGCTCTGCAGAAGCTCGCGGGGTGCTTTATTCTCTCGGTGACCGTCAAAGTCCAGATAAAAATTGTATTCCCACGGTTTTTGCCTCGTTGGTCTGGACTCAATCTTGGTTAAATTAATATCCCTGTCGGCAAATTCTTTGATGAAGTCATAGAGTGCCTTGGGTCTGTGTTTTACCGAAAAAACTATGGAGGTTTTGTCGTTCCCCGATGGCGGTGAATCCTCCTTGGACAGAATAAAGAATCGGGTGAAGTTATTGGGGTTATCTTCTATCTCGCTGGTGATAGCCTTCATTCCATAGATTTCTGCTGCCCTGGCACTGGCAATGGCGCCACCATCGGTTATCCCCCTCTCCTTTATCATCTTTACGCTGCCAGCAGTATCATAGGTTGGGATTAATTCACAGCCTAGGTGCTTTAAGAAAGTCTTACACTGAGCCAAAGCTTGGGGATGGGAGTAGACCCTTTTTATCGAATCCAGCCGCGTCTCTGGATTGGCTATCAGGCAATGGACTACCCGGAGCTCTGTTTCACCGCATACCTTGAGGTTTGATTCCAGAAGCAGGTCATATGACTGACTTATACTCCCCTCTAATGAATTCTCCACGGGAACAATACCAAACTCCACCTCGTCCTGCTCTACTGCCTTAAACACGCCTTCCAGGCTTTCATACGGGTTAGTGGTGATGGAAGACCCGAAAAACTGAAAAGCCGCCCCTTCACTATAGGAACCAACTTCACCCTGAAAAGCGACTTCTTTTCCTTGTGTCCTTTTGCACGCCGTGACTATCTCCTGATAGATGCTTTCTATAGCTTCCTCACTGATATTTTCAGCTCGGGCAAGGCTCTTGATATGTTCTAAAACCTCTTTTTCTCTAGCCCTGTCGTTAATCTGTTTCCCCCGCTCTTTCTTCTGCTCTCCTATCTCCCGGGCAATCATTATTCTCTCACTGATAAGCCTAACTATGTTGGCGTCGGTTTCGTCTATTTTCCTTCTTAACTCGTCTAGGTTCATTTTATTACCCTCGGGATTAGTCCAGCCCTCATGGCGGAGTCGCAGAGGGTCACTGCCATCATTGATTCTACCACCACCACCGCCCTGGGAACGATACAGACATCGTGCCTTCCCGTGACCTCTAAACTGACCCCTTTCATCTCTTTGATGTCGACCGTCTGCTGACTTTTAGCTATGGAGGAGGTGGGCTTAATGGCGACCCTTGCTATTATAGGCATGCCATTACTTATGCCACCGAGAATACCTCCAGCGTTATTGGTCACGGTAACTATTTTACCATTTTTGATGGCGAACTGGTCGTTATTCTCTGAGCCCCTTTTTCTGGCGGCGGAGAAACCTGAGCCAAACTCCACCCCCTTGACTGCCGGAATAGCGAACAGGGCTTTAGCCAGGTCTCCTTCCAAGGTGTCAAATACCGGTTCTCCCAAGCCGACTGGTATATTAAGGGCTATGCCTTCTATAATCCCTCCGAGGCTATCACCCTCTTGTTTGACTTTCTCAATGGTTTTAGCCATATCCTCGGCAGCTTTCAAGTCGGCACACTTGAATTGGTTTTTCCCAATATTCTCCTTTATTTCTTCAAAGCCCTTTGCCTCAGCCTTTATTCCCCCCAGTTCAACGGTATGAGCCAGAATCTCAGTGCCGATTACATTGAGTAGCTTCTTAGCAACAGCCCCCGCCATGACAAAGGCAGCGGTGATTCTGCCCGAGAACCTGCCTCCACCCCTGAAATCGTTTAATCCACTGTACTTGACGAAGGCGGTGTAGTCGGCATGTCCTGGTCTGGCGAGGAATCTCGCTTTTTCATAGTCGCTGGAATCTATATCCTTATTCCATGTTAGCAGACATATAGGGGCGCCGGTGGTGATTCCATTGAAAACACCGGAGAGAATGTCAACCTTGTCTTCCTCTGCTCTCTTGGTTGCTGCCATCCCTACTCCTGGCTTTCTTTTATCCAGCTCTCTCTGGATATCCTCCTCGGTGATAGCTAGACCTGCCGGGCATCCATCTACGATAACCCCCACGCATCTACCATGGCTTTCGCCAAAGCTGGTTATGGTGAACAGTTTACCTAAGCTATTTTCCATCTATCTCCACCTCACCTCCTATGCTTTTTAGTACTTCCCAGAACTGGGGGAATGTCTTGGAGACACATTCAGCATCGTTTATTGTCGTCTCCCCGGCTATTGAGCCGAGTATGCTGAATGCCATAGCAATTCTGTGGTCATCATAGCTCTTTATCGCCGCACCCTTGGGACGTGAGCCGGTGATGGTCAGTCTGTCCCTATCTTCCTCGGTCTTTATTCCCATCCTTTCCAGCCCATCTTTCACTGCTGAAACGCGGTTCGATTCCTTTATTCGCGCCCTTTCTATGCCAGTGAATTCGCTCACTCCATTTGCCGTTGCTGCTAGAACAGCTACAGTGGGGAGGAGGTCGATGCAATCAGATAAATCAGTGCGGATAGCGTTTAATCTTGACCTTCTTACTGTTATTGAACCGTCATTTATCTTGACTGAAGCACCCATCTCTCTTAACAGGTCTAATATTACCTTATCCCCTTGCCAACTTCCCACATTCAAATTTTCTACTTCTACCTCCCCACCGATAGCTCCTAAAGCGAGGAGATATGAAGCCGAGGACCAATCCCCCTCCACCTTACATCTGGTCGGTTTATATCCTTGTTTTACCACCTTGAATTCGCTGAGTTCCGGGGTGGATTCTACCTCTACCCCGAATTTTTCCAGGCATTCCAGGGTCATCAAGACGAAGGGCTTTGATTCTAAGGGTGTGGTCAACCTGATGGTAACCCCTTCATCAGCAAGGGGGGCGATGAACAGCAGGGCGGAGACAAACTGAGAGCTTATATCACCGGGTAATTCTGTTGTCCCACCCTTTAACCTGCCATCCTCAACGATTACCGGGGCTAACTCCCCTTGGCAGGAGAAGTTGACCCCCAGTTGTCCGAGTGCCTGGATTAAGGGCTTGATTGGTCTCTTTGATAGGGAGGGGCCAGCAATTAATCGGCATTTTCCCGGGACTAAGGAGCAGATGGCGGTCATAAATCTCAGGGTAGCGGCAGATTCACCGCAGAATAGGTCGGTGGCTGGCTGGTGAAAATTATCTCCAGTAACCTGCCACCAATCCTCGTCTTCCTCGGTGGAAACGCCGATCTGGCTCAGCGCGTTTCTGGCAGCTCCGGTATCATCCGAGCTTAGCGGGTATATTATCTTGCTCTTGCCCTTGGCTAGGGCGGCGCACATCAACCCTCGGATGGTATAGCTTTTGGAAGAGGGAGCTCGTACCTTCCCCGCTATTTCGCTTTTATGGATTGAAGCCTTCATTGCCTTTGGCCTTTATGATTATTTGGTCAACAACGGCGTTGATATCTAGTTCTGTGGTGTCTATCTTGATATCGGCGGCTCGCTCATAAAAGGGTTCCCTGAATGTTAGCAGCTCTTGGATAGTCAAAGCCTTGTCGGATGTATTAAGCAGAGGCCTTTCCCCTTCGACGGTTGATGTCCGCCTCATTATTACTTCAGGTGATGCTGTCAAATAGATTATCACCGCTTCCTTTTTCAGTCGGTCAATGTTTATTTTATTAAGGACTACCCCGCCCCCGCAGGCGATGACCTGATTCTTCCCTTGGGCGACTTCTTTAGTGACCTCAATCTCCAGCTCCCGAAAAGCTATCTCACCATCCTGTTGGAAGACCTCGGGTATGGGCTTTCCCGCCTTCTGCTCAATCAGAGCATCCATCTCAACGAATTTCTTGTTCAGCTTTTCTGCCAGAGCCTTGCCCACTACTGTCTTTCCCACCCCCATGAAACCTATCAGGGCGATACTACTTTTCATTTCTGGTTAACACCTCGATTGCTTCTTTTTTCATGAGCTCGACCGGAGCTTTTTTATCCGTCCACTTTTCGAAGGCGAGCGCCCCCTGCCAGGCAAGCATATCAAGCCCGCCGATAGTTTCGACACCAACCGCTTCAGCTTCTCTCCGTAGTCTGGTCTGGATCGGGTTGTACACTGCATCGAAAATGACTAGCCCCGGTCTTAACAGTCTAACGGGAACCGGAGTCTCGTTATTGTTGGGGGTCATGCCGACACTGGTGGCGTTAACCAGGATATCGGTCTTTTCCATGTTTGCTGTCAGGTTATTCTCGTTCAGTTCCAGCGCGGGCACTTCTTTCTTGAAGGCGTCGGAAATCTCTTTTGCCAGCTTTTCTGCCCAGTCCAATTCCAGCTTGCGGTTGAGGATAGCGAGGTTAGCCCCTCGATCGGCAAGACTAAAGGAAATCGCTCTCGAGACACCGCCGGCCCCCAGGATAGCCACGTTTTTTCCGGCTGGTTCAACTCCCTTATCCAGCAGGGCTTGCAGGAAGCCACTGGCATCGGTATTATAACCGGTTAAAACCTTGTTGTTATTAACGATGGTATTCACGGCACCAATCTTCTTGGCCAGGGGATCTAGTTTATCCAAATATGGGATGACGCTCACCTTGTGGGGAATGGTAACGTTTAAGCCCGTGATACTGAGTGCTCTCATGCCTGCGATTGCCTTGCCCAGTTCTTCTCTTGGTACCCGGAAAGCGACGTATATGTAATCCAGACCCAGCTTGTTAAAGGCGGTATTATGCATCACCGGCGACATCGTGTGTTCGATCGGGTCACCGATAACGCCGCAGACTCGGGTTTTCCCCGAAATGACGCTACTTCTCATCCGCTCACCATTCCATATATTTTTCTTAATTGTTTCACCGTTATCTGGC
>JAZGHN010000097.1:0-21408 GCA_036481135.1 Dehalococcoidales bacterium
CCCCGTTGACAATCTTTCTACCACACTTACAACGCGCACAACCACAACTCTTACACATCTTCTCACCTCCTTATCACTGAGCCTATTCGCATTTTAATACAATTGCAAATAGGCTGTCAAGACTCAATAGGAGTTAAACGAGGAAATCCTATTTATCGGCCTCCTGCTATGTTCCGAAGGCGACTTTTTCCTGTCGTAATAGCCCAGCGCGATGAGGACGTCTATCTTTTCATACCGCGGGATATTCAATATCCGCTTTACCGCCCCCTCGTTAACCCACCCTATCCAGCAGGTGCCCAGTCCCAATTCCTCAGCCTGGAGGACAAAATGCTCCCCGGCTATCCCGATATCTATGAGGTAGTATTTTGTCCTGCGCAGCGTTCCCCCGACCGCAGATATAAACCGGCTGATTGCAGTCAGAAACCGGCGCCTCTCCGAGACAATTACCACGATAACCGGTGCCTTCTTGCAAAAGGAATTCACCGAATATATGCCACTGAAGGCAGCATGGCACAACTTATCCTTCAACTCCCTATCATCCACCACGATAAACTTCCATGGCTGGGCATTACAGGCGGAGGGAGCTAGCCTCGCTGCCTCAAGGCACTTCATTATCTTCTCCCGCTCAACCGGTTTATCCAGAAAATTCCTAACGCTTTTTCTGTGTTTTATCAGGTCTAAAAGAGCCATAATCCTCCCTCTCCATGTTCAAAGTCAGTGGCTATACTGCAATAACCAATCCTAGTTTTGATGGCTAGCTTTGTCAAGGATATAGCCGACCACCGCCCATCTTTACTCTCGAGTAGAAATCGGTTAAAATCGGGCTACTCACAAATAAAGGGGAGGTTGATGATGAATACCAAGGCTTTGCATAAGTTAAGCTACGGTCTGTATGTAGTAGGTTCAAGGAAGGGAAATAAGCTCAACGGGCAAATCGCCAACACTGTATTCCAGATAACATCTGAGCCGCCAACCATCGCGGTAAGCATCAACAAAAACAATCTAACCCACCAGCTTATCAAGGGAAGCAAAGCCTTTACCGCTTCTGCCCTCAGCCAGCGCACTCCCCTCTCTTTCATCGGTCACTTCGGCTTCAAATCAGGCAGGGACATAGATAAGCTCAAGGGTATCAATTATAAGATAGGTGAAACCAAAGCGCCGGTGGTCATTGAAAATGCCGTCGCCTATCTGGAAGCCAAGGTAATCAAGGAAGTAGACGTGGGAACACACACCATTTTTATTGGCGAGCTTTTCGACGCAGATGTGCTGACAGAGGAAGAATGTATGACCTACGATTATTATCATAAGGTCAAGCGGGGCACCACCCCCAAGACAGCCCCCAGCTACGTTGAAGAGAAAAAGGAGGCAAAACCCAAAATGGCAAAATACGAATGCACCGTTTGTGGCTATATCTACGACCCGGAACTGGGAGACCCCGATAGCGGGATAAAACCGGGCACGCCTTTTGAAGAACTACCCGATGATTGGGTATGCCCTGTCTGCGGAGCGAGCAAGGATGAATTCGAAAAAATAGAGGACTGAGGGCGAAAAAGACTGCTTGAGTACTAAAAGGAGAAGTAGCGTGAAACCAAGAGAAATAAGAGCGGGAATCTATTGGGTAGGAGCTATTGACTGGGATAGGCGGTTATTTGACGCCCTTATCCCCCTACCCGATGGCACCAGCTACAACTCATATTTGATTAAGGGCAGTGAGAAGACAGCTCTTATTGATACCGCAGACCCTACTATGCCGAAGGTATTGATAAACCACCTGAACCAGCTTGGGATAGAGAACCTAGACTATGTTGTTGCCAATCATGCCGAGCAGGACCACTCCGGTTCCATCCCCCAAGTCCTGGGAAAATACCCCGATGCTAAGGTGGTAGTCACAGCCAAATGTAAAGATATGCTCGCCGCCCTGCTCCTCATCCCGGAAAAGAAATTTATCACCGTCAATGATAAGGAGACTATTTCGCTGGGAGATAGAACACTGGAGTTTATCCACGCCCCCTGGGTTCACTGGCCAGAGACCATGCTTACCTATTTGAGAGAGGAGAAAATACTCTTCCCCTGTGATTTGTTTGGCTCTCATTTAGCCACCACCGACCTGTATGTCACTGATGAAGGGCAGGTCTATGAGGCAGCCAAGAGGTATTATGCTGAAATCATGATGCCTTTCCGAGCCAATATCCAGAGGCACTTAAAGAAGCTAAATGACTACGTCATCGATATCATCGCCCCCAGCCACGGCCCCCTGCATGACAAGCCGGAGTTCATCCTGAAGGCGTATCACAGCTGGGTCTTTGATGAGCCCAAGAACATGGTGGTATTACCCTATATCTCCATGCATGGCAGCACCAAAAAGATGGTGGAATATTTTGTCGAAGCTCTATCTCAGAGAGGGGTGACGGTAAAGCAGTTTGACCTCACCGTAACCGACCTAGGCAAGCTAGCCATGGCGCTGGTGGATGCGGCCACAGTGGTTATCGGGACGCCCACCGTTCTGGCTGGTCCCCATCCCAATGTTGCCTATGCCGTCTTCCTGGCAAATGCCCTGAGAGCCAAACCGAGGTTTGTCTCTATTATCGGTTCATATGGCTGGGGCGGTAAGACGGTGGAACAACTCGCCGGGATGATTCCTAACCTGAAGGCAGAGGTATTGGAACCTGTGCTCAGCAATGGTTTCCCCAAGGAAGCCGATTTCAAGGCTCTAGATAATCTGGCTGCTACTATCGCCCAGAAGCATAAGGAATGCCGCTTTGCCTAACATAGTGAAACTATTAGAGGAGGTGGGAAAATGACAGCACAAAAACAGGTTTATCGGTGTAATATCTGTGGTAACATCGTTGAGGTGTTGCATGCTGGAAAGGGGGAACTGGTCTGCTGCGGGCAGCCCATGGAATTGCTTGGGGAGAAGACAACAGATGTTGGTCAGGAAAAGCATGTGCCAGTGATAGAAACAACTGCTAAAGGAGTGAAGGTTAAGGTTGGCAGCATACCGCACCCCATGGAGGAAAAACACTACATAGAGTGGATTGAGATAATCACCGATAGCGGGAGTTGTCGGCATTTCCTCGAGCCGGGAGATAAGCCAGAGGCAGAATTTGAAATCGAACCACAAAAAGTAAAGGGAGCAAGAGAGTACTGCAATATCCACGGCTTATGGAGATCAAGTTGAAGCCGATAGATTCGTAGTAATGGAGGTGAAAAATGGACTTCAGTAATCCCTTTGCCACTATGGTGCCCAGAAAGATGAACGCCGCTGAGCTAGCCAGGGCTATAATGCAAAACATAGCCGCTGAACTGGATGCCGTCGCTCTCTACCAAGCCCACATTGATGCCACCGATGATGAGCGGGCTAAGAAGGTGCTTGTTCACATTCGGGACGATGAGAAAGAGCATGTAGGGGAATTTATGGCGCTGCTGGAGCTCCTTGACCCCCAGCAGGCTGAGTATCTCAAAAAGGGGAGGAAGGAGATTGCCGAATTACTGGGATAAAAGTATCCCAGCCAGAGGCATTTAGCTACCTCAGGGAGGATGCAACTATAGGGCAAGGCAATCCCCTGACGACTTCACCATTTCCACTAGCAAGTTGTTGACAAAAATGCTATAATGATTTGATTTTCTCGAAAATTCGTGTAAGAGGAGCCTCATTTGAAAATACTTTTAGTTTATCCCCGATACCCAGACACCTTCTGGAGTTTTAAACACGCTCTGAAATTAACCTCCAGAAAAGCACTAAATACGCCTCTAGGCCCATTAACTGTAGCCGCTGAGCTCCCCGCCGAGTGGGAGAAAAGGCTTACAGATATGAATACAACCAACCTAAACGATGAAGACATCAAATGGGCTGATTATGTATTTATCAGTGCCATGGTTGTGCAACAAGAATCAGCAAGGGAAGTTGTTAACCGGTGTAAAAAACTCAATACCAAGATTGTCGCTGGTGGTCCCCTCTTTACCACCGGATATAAATTTTTCGATGTTAGTGACATAGACCATGTTATACTCAATGAAGCTGAAATCACCCTTTCGCCTTTCTTAAAAGACCTAGAGCGGGGATGCCCCAAGCATGTCTACAAAACTGACGAAAAAGCCGACATAACCAAAACCCCTACCCCTCTATGGTCGCTCGTTGATTTGAACAAGTACGCCACAGCGACTATTCAATATTCTCGAGGCTGCCCTTTCGACTGCGAGTTCTGTGATATTATCATCATAGACGGGCATAAACCACGAACCAAGACTAAAGACCAGATGCTAGCCGAGCTAGATGCGATATATAATCAGGGTTATCAGGGCAGCGTGTTTATTGTTGATGATAATTTCATAGGCAACAAGAAAAAGCTAAAGGCAGATATCCTGCCGGCAATGATTCAATGGATGGAGGAGAAAGAATACCCCTTTACTTTCCTCACCGAAGCCTCGATAAACCTAGCCGATGATGAAGAGCTGATGCGATTAATGTCTGACGCCGGGTTTAACAATGTATTCATTGGCATCGAAAGCCCCAATGAGGAAAGCCTAATTGAGTGCAATAAGTTCACCAATAAGAACCGCGATTTAGTGGCTTCGGTTAAGAAGCTCCAGAACTACGGCTTTCAGGTAATGGGAGGATTTATTGTCGGCTTCGACAGTGACCCCATTTCTATCTTCAAGAGCCAAATCAATTTCATCCAAAAGAGCGGAATTGTTACCGCTATGGTTGGTCTGCTAAACGCCCCCACGGAAACAAGATTATGGCACCGCCTGAAGAAGGAGAATCGCCTATTGCCCGGTGCTACCGGCGATAACACAGACGGCACCACCAATTTCATTCCCAAAATGAACTTTGAGGTGCTCATCAATGGCTATAAGCAAATCCTGCATACCATCTATGCCCCCAAGCATTATTACGAACGAATCAAAATATTCCTAGATGAGTATAAGCCTAATAAAAAGGCGCGCCCCAAGGTTAACCTTAACGATATTGGGGCACTCTTCAAATCTGTGTTTGTCTTAGGTGTTAAGGACAAATTCAGGGTTTATTACTGGAAGCTGTTCCTTTCCACTCTGGTGAAATATCCACGGCGTTTCAGCTTAGCCATATCCCTTGCCGTTCAGGGACTCCACTTCCGCAAGGTCTGCGAGAAAATTAGAGACATCGAAGTTGACAAGGCCCTGCTAGCCAGACAGCGAAAGGTGCTCAACGGGGAGCCCACTTAACGGCTAAAAGTATCGAATCACCTCAGACAAGCTATGAATTCGCGGGCAGTCGCTGACTTCGGGCGCTAGGTCATAGCGGTCGATAAGAATAGGGTTGATACCTACCCCCCTGGCACCGACTACATCGGTTTCATACTGGTCACCAATATAGACTGCCTCGGAAGCATCTACCCCAGCGCGCTCCAGTGCCGCCAGGAAAATGGGTGGCTGGGGTTTATCCACCCCAATCTCTTTGGCGGTAACTATAAAATCCAGGTAGGATTCCAGCTCAACTTTGCCTATGATGAGGTTGGAAATCAGGCCTAAAATCAAGCCTCGCTTTTTTAATATCTTTACCGTGGGCAATACATCATCATAGAGAACCCAGGTTACGCTACCACCTCTAACCAGTCGGCTTATCCGCCTAGTAAATTCCAGCATCGTCTCCCTTGACATCTTTACCTCTGCCTCAACTGATAATACCTCCTGATAGCGAATAAAGGGGTCTTCATCTTTCCCTTCACTCCACCTCGGTGGGGCACCCGCTGGCACCTGACTCTCAGCCACATGGATAGCCTTTATTAACTTCTGCAGGGGTAGCTCAACGCCCAGCTCCTGGGCAACTTTAGAGAACAATTCGTGTCTGTCTGGCTCTGGATGAGCTATGGTATTTAACCAATCAAAGAATACTGCTTTAATCATATCGCCTTCTATTTACTCATCCTCAACGCCCAGGTCTCTAAGGTAATCAACGGCATCTTGGGCCGTTATTATATCTTCCGCATCCTCCTCCGGTATCTCAATCTCCCGGGAAGGGGTGCTAAACTCCTCTTCCAAAGATATTCTCAGTTCCACCAAATCCAGAGAATCAGCACCCATATCATCAACAAAGCTGGCTGTGGGCACTACATCCTCTTCATCCACCCCTAACTGCTCAACAACTACCCTTTTTACTCGGTCAAAAATGGTTGCCACTTTCTCCCCCTACTCCTAACAGCTTTCTATCTATTGGCCAGAGCACTAACTGAACCCAAGACTCCATTAACAAACTTTGATGAGCTATCGGTGCCAAACCTCTTGGCCAGCTCCACCGCCTCATTTATAGCCACCTTAATCGGCGTCTTATTATCAAACAGGACTTCGAATATGGCAAGCCTGAGAATGTTCCTATCGATTAGCGCTATTTGTTCTATAGGCCAAGCGGGGGCAAAGCTTTGAATATTGTGGTCAATCTTCTCCTTATTACGGATAACTCCGCCGACCAGCTCGCGAATGAAGGCACTATTTTCTGCAGACAATCTCTGGTTAGCGAGAAGGCGGGTTGCTGCTTCCTCCGCCTTATGCCCTGCACAATCAGCCTCATAAAGCACCTGTAGAGCTAGCTCTCTTGCTTTGCGCCGTGCTCCAGCCATAGGTTATCTCCCAACCTAGCCACAGTAAAGTTCACAGTTCCATTGAGTTTAGCAAATGAGCAATGTGGGGTCAATCCTGGTGACTTTCGGCTGTTTGCCTTTTTCAACAGGTAAGATGAAGAGCGGCTACCGCCCGGTGAGACTGAGAAAGCCGATTATATGTGTGGCAAGCCTTATCCGTAGTCTCCACAATAAGCTTAATGTCCTGGGCATCAGCGGCTTGTTGCACCTCAGGTAGCACCTCCACCAGACCTGATGCCCCGGTGCCCACTATCAGCACCTCAGGCTTCCCTGCCATAACCTCAGCTATATCGCCAAGGCATAGCTGGTGACCACTCCTTCTGTACCAGTTATCCTTAACCCTATCGGGGAAAACGATTACATCTGAGGTATATTGCCTGCCATCGACTGAGACCAGTCCAAATTGATAAGAATCAATAACACTGTTCATTATTCCCCCACCGGGGAGGAGGGGAATAGATTGGCTAAATTCCCGATAGTATCCGCATCACCTATATTCACCGTTTTAGCCCCCCTATTTATCCGTCTAAGCAGACCACTAAGCACTTCCCCCGGTCCTATCTCAATAAAGGTAGACACCCCCTCGTTTATCATATACTCAATAGAGGGCTGCCACTGGACACGCTGACACAACTGGGTAAGCAGTTCTGCTTTTACCTGCTTGACATTAGTCACCGGCTGAGCAGTAGTGTTAGCTATAATAGGAATGGCAGGTTGATGAAAGGAGA
Source organism: Dehalococcoidales bacterium (assembly GCA_036481135.1). GTDB lineage: Bacteria > Chloroflexota > Dehalococcoidia > Dehalococcoidales > E44-bin46 > JAZGHN01. Next base: position 7,346 of record JAZGHN010000097.1, read on the forward strand.
GGGTAGCTATAATCTCGAAGAGACCATCACAAGCGGATTGCATCAATGGAGTATGAAAGGCACCGCTTACCCGTAAAGGGATGGTGCGCTGAGCTCCCCTGTCCCGAGCCAAGTCCGCAGCTGGGGCTAAATTCTCCTTGGCTCCACTGATTACTAGCTGACCGGGGCAATTAACGTTAGCGATATAGGTATTGGTCTGAGCACACACCTCAGTTAATGAAGCCTCATCAAGCCCAATTATTGCCACCATGCCCCCGGCTTTCCTCAGCCCGGCTTCATACATTAACCGTCCCCTCTCTCGAGCCAGAGAAACAACAGTCGCAAAATCAAGTACTCTGGCTGCCGCCAGTGCGGTATACTCACCCAGGCTATGACCAGCAACAAAAGCAGGCGGTGGTAATCTGCCACCACCCGCCTCAGCGGCAGCCGTCAAGCAAGCATAGCTCACCACTATCAAAGCTGGCTGGGCATTAACGGTCTGCCGAAGTTCATCCTCCGGGCCTTCAAAGCATAATCGGGAGAGAGGGAACCCCAAAGCCTCGTCAGCCTGTTCAAAGACTGCCTTAGCTGAGGCAAAATTATCATAGAGGTCACGCCCCATCCCTACCTTTTGAGAGCCCTGCCCCGGGAAAATATAGGCCACCTTCATCAGCTCAGCCTCAACTCACCCCCCTACAGAATCCTTAAGCTGGGCAATTAGTGCCTCAGCCTCAGCCACCATCTCCTCTATAATAACCTTGACCGGTGTAATCTCTTTTATCATCCCTGAAATCTGCCCTGCCAGGAGTGTGCCATTATCAAGATCGCCCTCAATCAAGCCAATACGCACCTTTCCTACACCAAACTCCATAAGCTCATCCATGGAGATTCCAGACTTCTCCTTCTCCCAGAACTCATGAATTAGCTTATTCTCTAGAGCACGCATAGGGTAACCGGTGCTCTGACCTGAAATTGCCGTAGAGCGGTCGCTGGCATCTAGGATCGCCTGTTTGTAAGCAGGGTGAGCGATGCACTCTTCGCTAGTAACAAAGCGTGTTCCCATCTGAACACCCTGAGCTCCAAGCGCCAGAGCTGCCACCAAGCCCCGCCCATCAGCGATACCCCCAGCCGCTACCACCGGTACCTTAACACTATCAACCACCTGAGGCACTAAAGGCATGGTCGTGATTTGTCCTATTTCACCTCCCGACTCCATACCCTCAGCCACGAAGGCGTCGGCGCCATATCGTTCCAGACGCCTGGCTAAAGCAACACTAGCTACCACTGGCATCACCTTTATCCCTGCCTCCTTAAATCTGGGGATGTAAGGACCAGGATTACCGGCGCCAGTGGTAACCACAGCCACCTTCTCCTCCAAAACCACCTCTATAACCTGCTTGGCAAAGGGGGATATCAGCAGAATATTTACCCCAAAGGGTTTATCCGTTTGCTCACGGGTCAGATGTATCTGTTCTCTCACCCAATCCGCCTCAGCAGTACCAGCACCAATAATACCCAATCCACCAGCATTAGAGACTGCCGAGACAAGCTCAGCCGTGGCTACATGAGCCATTCCCCCCTGAATAATCGGATACTTGATGCCGAAAAGGTCGCAAATAGCAGTCTTGAGCATAGGAATAGCCCTCCTTAGCTTTCTTTCTTTTTGGAACTCTTAATCTCAATGACCTCCCTACCAGCATAGCTTCCACAGGTAGGGCAGACATGGTGGGGCAGTTTAGGACTATTACATTGAGGGCAATAGTCTAGGGGAGGAGAGGAAAGTCGGAGGTGACTACGCCTCTTACCCTTACGTGCTTTGGCAGTCTTCCGTTTAGGTAAAGCTCCCACGCTACTTCACCTCCTTCCGTTTAGTCGCTAACACGCTATCATCTGAAGCCAATTCACTTAGCTTAGACCAGCGAGGGTCAGCCTGTTGAGGACAATCACAAGGTCCCTGGTTAAGGTTATGCCCACAATTAGAACATAACCCAGCGCAATCCTCGCGACAAAGTGGCTTCATCGGGGTAGCCAGTAGCGCATACTGGCGTATTGCCTCGGTTAAATCAAGAACATGATGCTCATCAATAGTGAAACTTCCCAGCTCGTCAGGCAAGGACAACGAAACACCGCTAACTACATCTGTGACCGGGAAATACTCTTCCTCAAAATTCAGCCGTAAAGGATAATCGAACGAACTCAAGCAGCGGCTACAGGTAAGTTCAACCTCGGTGTGCAGTCTCGCCTTGACCAAGATACCCCGGCCAGTATGTACCAGGGTAACCTTGCCCTCAACCACGCTATCGCCACCAGCAATATCGACAACCTCAGCCACCTCATAGTCTCGCGTTGACCCTACAGGTGACTTAAGCTGCTGAGAGACATTTATCCGCACCATATCCGCCTTCACCCCTTAACTATCAAGTTAACTATTATAACAAGAGCCTCACACCTAGTGTCAAGCGATAATCAATCCGCTGTTGCCAGCTCTGGCATCATTTTAAGAATACTGCTAAAAATTCATACCAAAGGGTCTTGACAAATTTTAAAAATCGTGATAGTATTAAGTTTTGCAATTATGCGCTTAATTCTCACCCTATTATAATTTCCTTCGTCACCCCCTATTGTTACGGCGGATTAGTATTGCAATAATACAAAGGTTTCCGCATTTATTTGTTTAAGGAGTAGAGTTAGTTATGGTGCTTACGTTACCGCATGCTGTAAAAGGGATGCCCCTCGTTCCCAGAAAATCTTATGCCAAGTTACCCCAGATACTAGACGTCCCCAATCTGATTGAGGTTCAATTAGAATCATTCCGCTGGTTTCAAGAGAAGGGGCTAAAGCAACTGCTGAATGAGGTATCCCCCATCAAAGACTTCACTGAGAAGAGGTTGGAGCTTAGCTTTATAAACTACGAGTTTCGTGACCCCCGTTACTCCGAGCAAGAGTGCCGCCAACGGGACTTGACTTACTCGGTTCCCCTTTATGTCAACACCAAGCTGCTGGTTAAAGCAACCGGGGAAATCAAAGAACAAGACCTGTTTTTCAGCAACATCCCCATGATGACGGCTAAAGGCACCTTTATTACCAGCGGAGCGGAACGGGTGGTAGTAAGCCAGTTACTTCGTTCCCCTGGCGTCTATTTCACCACTGAAGAAGACGCCACCAGTGGTCGTCTCCTGTGCCGCGCTAAGCTAATTCCTACCCGTGGAGCCTGGCTGGAGTTTGAGACCAGCAACCGGGATATACTCTCAGCCAAGATAGATGGTAAACGGAAGATTCCTATTACTACAGTTCTGCGTGCCATCGGTTATGGGAGTGATGAGAAATTACTTAGCCTATTTGCTGAAGAGGATAACTCTGAGGAACATCAATTTATCAAGTCAACTATAGAGCGTGACCCCTTAGTCAAGGACCAGAACGATGCCTTGCTCGCTATCTATAAAAGGTTACGCCCCGGCGACCCTCTCACCATTGAGAATGCCCGAAAACTAATAAAGAACCTATTCTTTGACCCTCAACGTTATGACATGGGCGACGTAGGTCGTTATAAGCTCAACAAGCGATTAGGGCTTGACCCTGCCAAGGAGAATCGGGCTCTAAGTAAGGAAGATATTGTAGAGATAGTCAGGCACATTATCATGATTAATAATGGCACTGACACCCGTGACGACATTGACCACCTGGGGAATCGGCGAGTATGCACTGTTGGTGAGCTAATGCAAAATCAGTTTCGCATCGGTTTATTGCGCTTGGAGCGAGTAGTTAGGGAGCGCATGAGCATTATCAGCACTGAGGCAGTCACCCCCAGTGCCCTGGTCAACATTCGCCCCATAGCGGCGGCTATCAGAGAGTTCTTCGGCAGCTCACAGCTATCACAATTTATGGATCAAACCAACCCATTGGCCGAGCTAACCCATAAGCGACGCTTATCAGCAATAGGACCGGGAGGGTTATCCCGGGAACGCGCTGGCTTTGAGGTTCGCGATGTCCACTTCTCCCACTATGGTAGAATCTGCCCCATTGAGACCCCAGAGGGACCTAATATCGGTCTCATCGGCTCTCTAGCCACCTATAGCCGGATTAATCAGTACGGTTTTATTGAGACCCCGTACCGTAAGGTTATCGCCGAGGTAAATAACGACTACGATGGGCTGCTGGGCAAGACGGTCAGAGAGACAGTGTCAAATAACAAGGGTAAGGCTATAGCGAAAGCAGGCACTACTGTTACCCCGGCCCTTGCCACCAAGCTATCTCGCCTATCATCCAGAAAGATAAAGGTGGTGCCCTTTGTCTCCGATGAGATAGTCTACCTGACCGCTGAGCAAGAGGATGAATACACCATTGCCCAAGCCAACTCCAAACTTAACCAGAATAACCAATTTGTCGATGACAAGGTTGAGACAAGGCTAGCTGAGCGCTACCTAGTGGTAGCACCCGAGGATGTTGAGTTTATGGATGTGTCACCCAAGCAGATAGTCAGTGTGGCTACAGCACTAATACCCTTCCTGGAACATAACGACGCGAATCGTGCCCTGATGGGCTCTAATATGCAGCGGCAAGCAGTGCCTTTGCTCCGCCCTGAAGCGCCTTTGGTAGCTACCGGCATGGAGGCAGAAGCCGCCAGGTACAGCGGGCAGGTGCTCATAGCCCAAAATGCTGGAGTGGTAACCTCAGCTACCAACTCACAGGTTGTGGTTACTAAAGACAATGGCGATGAGGATGTATACCCCTTGATGAAGTTTGTGCGCACTAATCAGGGGACCTGCATCAACCAGCGGCCGGTGGTAGAGAAAGGTGACCGAGTAGAGCTGGGACATATCATAGCTGATAGTTCAGCTACTGAACAGGGAGAGCTGGCTCTAGGCCAGAATGTGACCTGCGCTTTTATGAGTTGGGAAGGGTATAACTTCGAGGATGCTATCATCATTAGTAGCCGCCTCGTTGAGAAGGATAAGTTTACCTCCATTCACATTTCAAAGCACGAGCTAGAAGCACGGGATACCAAGTTAGGACCTGAAGAAATTACCAGAGACATACCTAATGTGGGAGAGGAAAGTTTACGCGAGCTTGATGAGACCGGCATTATTCGGATCGGTGCTGAAGTAGGCCCAGGTGATATTCTGGCAGGTAAAATCACCCCCAAGGGAGAAACTGAGCTATCAGCTGAGGAAAAGCTTTTGCGGGCTATCTTTGGCGAGAAAGCTCGAGAGGTGAAGGATACCTCCCTGCGGATGCCTCATGGTGAGTGGGGTAAGGTAATTAATGTCAAGGTCTTCTCCACTGATAACAGTGACGACCTACCCGCTGGGGTTAATCAATGGGTGCAGGTGTGGGTTGCCCAGAAACGAAAGGTTTCCGTAGGGGACAAGCTGGCGGGGCGGCACGGTAATAAAGGGGTCATTTCCCTTATAGCACCCGCCGAGGATATGCCTTTCCTGCCTGACGGCACACCAGTAGATGTTATTCTTAATCCCATAGGTGTCCCATCACGTATGAATATTGGTCAAGTTCTGGAAACCCACCTAGGCTGGGCTGCCCAGACGCTGGGCATCAAGGTGCTTACTCCAGTCTTTGATGGTGCCGATGATACTGCTATCGAGGACGCTCTAGCTAGAGCCTGGCTAGCTCAAAAAGCCGGGGCAATTAATCTTGACCCCAGCAATGAAAACCACGGCATACAATTAGAGGTGGCTAAGGCGTGGGTCGCCAGCCATGGCTACGACGCAGACAAGGTATTCAGTGATACCCACTCTGGGGAGGCAAAGGAGGTTTGCCTGCGTCTATGGCTTGAAGAGTTAGGCATAGCTAGCCGAGACCTCAACCAGAAAGAGCTGAAGCAAGCCGTAGACAAGGTGAGTGCCGAAAAGAAGCTCCTACCTCCTATTCTGGGTAAGTCTATCCTCCGCGATGGGCGCAGTGGTGAGCCATTTGACCATCCAGTAACGGTGGGGAATATCTATATAATGAAGCTAAACCACCTGGTTGAGGATAAAGTTCATGCCCGCTCTACCGGACCGTACTCATTGATTAGCCAACAGCCCCTGGGGGGCAAGGCTCAATTCGGCGGGCAACGCTTTGGTGAAATGGAGGTATGGGCATTAGAAGCCTATGGCGCCGCCCACAACCTTCAAGAAGTTCTGACCATCAAGTCGGACGATGTAAGCGGTCGAGCTAAAACCTATGAAGCCATAATTAAGAATGAAGATATTCTCCAACCCGGTGTACCTGAATCGTTTAAGGTCCTGATTATGGAGCTGCGAAGTTTGGGGCTTGCTGTTGAAGTGATCAGTGAAGAAGAAAAGGTAAGCCCCGGCGAGGAAGTTGAAGAAGCCCCCGAACCAGAGGCAGCGCTTGAGGTCGCTCAGGACTCAACTTTGAAAGAGGTGGAAGAAGAGAATGCTGGAAGTTAATGATTTTGATGCTGTTCGTGTTTCCCTGGCTTCGCCGGAGCAGATTAGGAGCTGGTCCTACGGAGAGGTAACTAAACCAGAGACTATTAATTATCGCACCCTGAAGCCAGAAAGGGACGGGCTCTTCTGCGAGAGAATCTTTGGCCCAACTAAAGATTACGAATGTGCTTGTGGCAAGTATAGAAAGATACGCTATAAGGGAGTTGTTTGTGATAAGTGTGGCGTTGAGATAGCGCGGGCTAAAGTGCGTCGGGAACGGATGGGGCATATTGAACTGGCATGCCCGGTAAGTCATATCTGGTTCGCCAGAGGAATACCCAGCCGACTGGGACTATTACTTGACCTGTCACCACGGAGTCTGGAACGCGTCCTCTATTTCTCCCACTATATCATCATCTCCATAGATGAAGAGGCACGCCAGGAGGCAATTAAACAAGTCCAAGAGAGCGGCTTTCAGCAAATAGCTGAGCGACAGGACCTGGTGGACGCCAAAATCAAGGAGATGAAACAGGAAAAAGCAACAGAAGAGGAAATAAACCAGTTTCGGCAAAAGTGGGCTGAGGAAAAGGCACAGTTTGAAGAGCAAGTCTCCAACGATGCGGAGCAGTTAAAAGACCTCTGCAAGCATGCCCTGCTCACTGAGATCCGCTATGAGGAGCTCAACCAGAAATTCAGCCAAGTTTTTGAGGCTGGGATAGGAGCTGAGGCTATCCTCCAAATCCTTAAAAACATCGACCTTGATGAAGTGCGCAGTGCCTTGCTCAAGGAAGTCTGTGCCACTTCAAGTCAACGCCGCAAGAAGGCAAGCAAGCAGCTACAGATAGTGGAGGTCTTTCGTCGCAGTGGCAATAAACCAGAGTGGATGATTCTAACTGTGCTGCCTGTGTTACCCCCTGACCTGCGACCTATGGTTCAGCTAGATGGTGGTAGATTTGCTACCAGTGACCTCAATGACCTATATCGACGGGTGATTAACCGCAATAACCGACTGCGCCACCTGCTGGAAATAGGGGCACCAGAGGTTATCGTCCGCAACGAGAAGCGGATGCTTCAGGAAGCAGTTGATTCTCTTATTGATAATGAGAAAAGAGGCCGAGCTATAGCCGCCACTGGTAATCACAAATTGAAGTCACTCTCAGATATGCTCCGGGGTAAACAGGGACGCTTTCGTCAGAATCTACTAGGCAAACGGGTTGACTACAGTGGACGCTCGGTTATTGTTGTTGGCCCTGAACTCAAGCTCCACCAATGCGGTTTACCCAGACGCATGGCTCTGGAGTTATTTAAACCCTTCATTGTCCGCCGATTAATGGAGCAAGGCCTAGCCTACAGTGATAAGAGCGCCCGCCGGCTGGCGGCCAGAGCCAAACCGGAGGTATACGATATACTAGAGGAAGTGGTCAAGGAACGGCCAGTATTGCTTAATCGAGCCCCTACCCTGCACCGACTTAGCATTCAGGCTTTTGAACCAGTACTCATCGATGGTAGCGCCATCCAGCTCCATCCTCTAGTATGTTCTGCTTTCAATGCCGACTTTGACGGTGACCAGATGGCAGTACATATCCCTCTATCCAAGACAGCGGTCAAAGAGGCTAGGGGGAGGATGCTCAGCATTCACAATATGCTGCTACCTAGCCGTGGTGAGCCAGTAATAACCCCAACTCTAGATATGGTTCTCGGTTGCTACTACTTGACTACCATTATACCTGGAGCCAAGGGGGAAGGCACAGTCTTCGGCAGTTTTGAGAAGGCAAGGCTTGCCTATGAAGTTGGCGCTATCGACCTCAGGGCTGAGGTTGAGGTCAGGGACCAAGAAAATGGCGGGGAGAGGATTAAGACCAGTGCTGGTCGCATCATCTTCAACGAGATTCTGCCCCCAGAGAGGGGCTTCTACAACAAAGTAATAGATAAATCAAGCTTAAAGCAAGTAGTAACGGACTGCTATCAGCTACTGGGTCATGAAGATATGGCAGTGTTACTGGACAACATCAAACAGCTGGGCTTCCATTACGCTACCAAATCAGGGGCTACCATTGCTATCAGTGAGATTAAGGTCCCTGATAGCAAACCCAAGATAATAGAGGAGGCAGAGGAAAGGGCTGCCATTATTGAAAACCAATATCATCATGGCCTAATCACGGAGGATGAAAGGTATAGTGAGGTTATAGGAGTGTGGACGGATACTACCGAGAAGATTGCTGACGCCATTTCTAAGTCGCTTGACCGCTATGGTGATATTTACATGATGGCAACCTCAGGGGCAAAGGGTAACATTTCTCAGATCAGACAGATGGCCGGTATCAGGGGTCTAATGACTAATCCCTCAGGCAAGATAATCGACTTCCCCATCAAGTCAAGCCTTCGTGAGGGGCACAGTGTTATGGAATACTTTATCTCCACCCATGGTGCTCGCAAAGGATTAGCCGATACTGCCCTGAGAACCTCGGAGAGTGGTTACCTCACCAGACGCCTCATTGATGTTGCCCAGGATGTTATTGTCCACCAAGAGGACTGTGGTACCACTGAAGGCATATGGATATCTGAACCAGAAAAAGGGGAGTTACTACCCTCATTTGCCGAGCGAATAACCGGACGATTAGCAGCTAGCAAAGTGATTGACCCCAACAATGGAGAAATCATTGTCGACCATAATGAGGAAATTGATGAGGAAAAGGTGACTAAAATCATCGCTGCTGGGTTAACCAAGGTTCATGTCAGGTCTCCTCTTACCTGCCAATCCAGACAGGGTGCTTGCCAGCAATGCTACGGCAGAGACCTCTCTCGTGGGCATCTAGTCGAAATCAATACAGCAGTAGGTATAATTGCTGCCCAGAGTATCGGCGAGCCGGGTACTCAGCTAACTTTGCGCACCTTCCACACTGGCGGGGTGGCAGGACTTGATATCACCAGCGGTCTGCCCAGGGTAGAGGAACTCTTTGAGGCCAGACCACCCAAGGCTCCAGCCATCGTCTCAGAAATAGAGGGGGTGGCTGAGGTGATTAAGGGTGAAGAGGGGAAAAAGATCAAAATTACTAGCTCTGATGTATTCCGCGATGAATATTCACTACCCCCTGGCTGGCAAGCTATGGTGGACGGTGGCCAATGGGTAGATATAGGAGCAGTATTAGCCGAACAACCCGGTGAAGCCAAACCAAAAAAGAAGTCAAAGGCCCTAACCGCTAAAACTAAACCTATCCTAGCTCGCGTCGCTGGTGAGATAATTATTGAAGACGGGCAGCTGGTCATCAAGTATGAGGAGAAAGAGGCACGGGAGTATGTTGTTCCCGCTGCCACCCATATTCGTGTTCAAAGTGAAGAGAAAGTAGAGGCGGGGCAACAACTTACCGATGGCTCGGTCAACCCCCAGGATATGCTGCATATCCGGGGTAAGGAGGCAGTCCAGCGATACCTAGTGGATGAGGTACAAAAGGTTTACCGCTCCCAAGGGGTGAACATAAATGATAAGCATATCGAAGTTATCGCCCACCAGATGCTAACCAAGGTTTGTATTGATTCCTCGGGTGATACCGAGCTGGTGCCCGGAGAGCTGGTAAGCAGGTTCCACTATGAAGACGTTAATGCCAAGGTGCTGGCCGAGGGTGGTGAGCCAGCTACCGCCCATGTTGTATTACTGGGTATCACCCGAGCCTCATTGAATACTGATAGCTGGCTAGCCGCCGCCTCCTTCCAAGAGACTACCAGAGTGCTTACCGAGGCCGCTGTCTCTGGCAAGGTAGATAGACTGAGCGGGCTTAAAGAAAATGTAATTATTGGTAAGTTGATTCCAGCCCACTATGAGGTTGCCGAGGAAGTGCCCGAGTTGCCCGTCGGTGAAGAAGGCGAAGCCGGTGAAGCAGAGCTGCCAGTGGGTGAAGAGGCTGAAGCCAAGGCCAGCGAGGCAGAGCTGCCAACCGGTGAAGCAGAACCGCCAGCGGCTGAAGAGGAGGCACCAGCAGGCGAAGAAGAGTCACCGGCTGGTGAGGAAAAGAAAGACGAAGAAAGTCAGGCTAGCTAAGCCTTTCACCATCACAATTCGATTAGCTTAATAATAGCGAGCCGCCCTGTTTGAAACAGGGCGGCTCTATTCTATCGCCCACTTTGTCTATTCACACCCCCTACCCCCAGCAAAAGAGCCGACTAGGCCAAGATGTGATATAATAAGGTGGTTATCAAGGGCAGGGGGTGAGGTCAAAATAGATCGCATTACATCAGGTAAACGCAGCGCCGACGACGTATCACTTGATACCAACCTGAGACCCCGAAGCCTCGACGACTTCACCGGACAGGACAAGGTCAAGAGCAATCTGAACATAGCTATCACCGCCGCCAAAGGCAGGGGTGAGGCATTAGACCACATACTACTCTACGGTCCGCCCGGTCTGGGCAAAACTACCCTGGCTTATATCATAGCTGCTGAGATGGGGGTTAACATCAAGAATACCTCAGGCCCAGCCATAGAACGCACTGGAGACCTGGCAGCTATCTTAACCAACCTCCATAGTCACGATGCCCTCTTTATCGATGAAATCCACCGCCTCAATCGGGCAGTAGAAGAGGTATTATACCTGGCTATGGAGGATTTTGGTCTGGACGTTATTATCGGCAAGGGTCCTGGCGCCAAGAGCTTACGAATAAACCTGCCAAACTTTACCCTCATTGGTGCTACTACCCGCTTTGCCCTGCTCAGCCCACCCCTCCGAAACCGGTTTGGCGCTGTCTACCGCCTCGACTTCTATGACCAGGCATCTATCCAATCCATCATCAAACGCTCAGCCCGAATTCTCCAGATAAAAACTGAAGCTGGAGGGCTAAAGGAGATAGCCCGTCGGGCTAGAGGCACGCCTCGAGTGGCTAACCGACTGCTCAAACGAGTGAGAGACTATGCCCAGGTGATGGCAGACGGCATCGCTACCCAACCGGTGTCAGTCAAAGCACTAAATAAGCTGGAGGTAGACCACATAGGCCTGGATGAGATAGACCACAAGGTGCTACATACCATCATTGACAAGTTTAACGGTGGCCCGGTGGGACTGGATACCATTGCCGCCTCCATCAGCGAGGAAGCAGATACTATCATGGATGTCTATGAACCCTATCTGCTACAACTGGGCTTTCTAGAGCGAACCCCTCGTGGTCGATTGGCCACCCCGCTGGCTTATCAACACCTGGGACTACCCTACAATAAAGGGAAACCCCCGCAGCCAACCCTGTGGCAAAATGAGCAGTAAAAGGCGCTGGCTTCTATTTATTATCCTTCTTCTCCCCCTATATGGTTGCAGCTCACCACCAGAGAGCGCGATGGTTACCCAGGTCATTGATGGCGACACCATCATTATAGAAGGCGGCTACCATGTAAGATATATCGGCATTGATACCCCTGAGATTCACCCTAAAACAGAAGCCTTCGGCATCGAAGCGCGGGAGGCTAATCGCAGGTTGGTAGAGGGTAAGCAGGTTCGTTTAGAGCGAGATTTCTCTGAAAGGGATAGATATGGTCGGCTGCTGCGCTATGTCTATGTGGGTGATATATTTGTCAATGCTGAGCTGGTAAGGCAGGGGTTAGCCGAGGCCAAAGCCTATCCCCCCGATATTAAATACCAAGACTATCTGGAGGAAATGGAAGCGGAGGCGAGAAATGAAGAAAGAGGTATGTGGGCAAAAGCGCCCACAACCTCTTCTTACTATATACCTTACACCCAAATTTATCTTCGTTAGTCTAAGATAGCATAGGCTACCTGAACGGTAAGGCTAATCTCCATTTCCCCAGGGGTGATTGGCGTCTCTGGTGGCGCTGCTCCCGGCACAGGCATTGCTTCTTCTACCATAGCCCTTGGGTAAATAGGGGATGGCATATAAATGCTCTCCGAGATATAGGTTGGCTTGCCCAACCCGACCCCACCTACCTTGGCCAGATGCTCTGCCTTAGCTTGGGCATCAGCCATTGCCTTCTGCCTCGCCTCTTCCTGATAGACTGAGGGGTCATCCACAGAAAAAGCTATGTTATCCACCCTGACGAGGTCTCCCCCAGCACCGACCACAGCGTCAATAATAGAACCAGCCTCCCCTATCTCTCTTATCTTGGCGGTTACCATATTGGTTACTCTGTAGCCGAGGATAACCTCTTCGTCCTCCTCCCTATCCCACCTTGTTACCTTATGAATGCTGAAATACTGGGTTTGAATGTCCTTCTCAGCCACGCCATTATCCTTCAGCGCTGACATCACTCCATCCATAGCCTCAGCCGCCCCAGCCTGAGCCTCATCTACTGTCGCTTCCTGGGCTTCAATACCCAATCTCAGGGTGGCGATATCTGGAACAGCGGTTACCTCACCTTCCCCACTGACCCAAATCCCCGACTGCTGACCACCCTCCAGACTGACTCGCAGGGACGCGGGCACATCGCCCAATTCTACCCTAGTACAACTACAACCGGATAAAAAAACTACTGGTATCACCAGCAACAGAGTTAAAGCCCATAACCACCGCTTCTTCATTTGTTAACCTCCTATTAAAACTTCCCCTTCACTAAAATTACTCAGGTTGATTAATCTATCTTATTTAACCACTACAGTCAAGTTAAATGTCCAAGTCCCCTTCTCACCGCCCTCCCAAGGTCGGCTATACTCCATAGATACCGTGGCCTCGCCCTTCTTCAGCGCCTTAAGGGTCCATACTTCCTCTCCGGCAGCTCCCAAAAGCCCTTTTTCTCCGGGGGAAATGAATTCGTGGCCTGTCTGCTGTAACAGCGTCTGGTCGCCGATTTGTGCCTGCTCTGACCAGCTAAAGCCTGTGGTCGGGTTGGAGCACAAGGTTACGGTAAACGAATCACCCGCAGCCACTTCCACTGCCCTGCTGATATGATTTTGCTCATAAAAGTCATCACAGGAGACCTCAAGTGATGCCAGCCTAGAGGCGGGAGAACAAGCCAAGAGGAAGAGGGAGAGGGCAACCATGACACATATCGGGATTAGCCTTGATTTCATTCAACCTCCTACTCAAAAATTTTCGTACTATAATTATAACAGAAAAAGCCGCCATTTTGTTATAGCAAACCGAGGCGACTTAGTAAATCTCCCGAGAGAGCCTAACCAACACCCTTGAATATGTCCTCAATAAATGAATGTGTTACAATAATTCTAGGAGCGAAGCTTCGCTCAGGAGATAGAGACTTGACTTATTATGTGCGTCTGATGCGTGAGGGGGACATTGCCCAGGTCACCGAGATTGACCGTGAAGCCTTCCCCTCTGACTGGCCGCCGGTAAATTTCGAGCATGAGCTACACAGCTGGTTAGCCCACTACATTGTAGCTTGTAAGGAGAGGGAAACGGAGGAAACACCCGAGGCAACCATTGCCCCAAAGAGGGATACCTCAAAGCTGGCACCCAGGGTAAGGCAGTTGTTTAACTATGCCCGCCTCTACAGCGTTGAACTGCCTCCATTAGCTAGAGAATACATTATGGGATTTGCTGGCTTCTGGATAATGGCTGACGAAGCGCATATAACCAACTTTGCCGTGCGGGAAATTCACCGTCGCCAGGGGATAGGGGAACGATTACTGATATCCATGATAGACCTAGCCACAGAGCTAAATGCCCGAATCCTCACCCTGGAAGTACGTGCTTCTAACATTGCTGCCCAGAATCTCTATGGCAAGTATGGTTTTGCCCAGGTAG
>JAZGHN010000098.1:0-3401 GCA_036481135.1 Dehalococcoidales bacterium
GCCAACCGTGCAATCTGTTTACTTTCACACTCTGATTATAGCTACTGGATAACCTCCTGACAACTATATTCTAAAGGGGTCACTTATTGTTGACAGCCAAGCAATTATAGCGCATAATAAAGCTACAAAAGAGCAACTAGCATGGTAAAGATCAGACTACGGCGCACAGGTGCCAAAAAAAAACCGAGTTACCGATTAGTAGTAGCTGATGCCCGAGCGCCCCGTGACGGAGCGTTCATTGCTATTATTGGGCACTATAATCCCCTAACCGACCCGGAAACAATAGTTATCGATGAGGAAAAAGCGCTGCGCTGGCTGAAGCAAGGGGCGCAGCCAACAGTTACTGCCACCAGATTATTATCAAAGGTAGGCATCATGGAAAAATTCAAAACAAGCAAGGAGAAAACATGAAAGAACTAGTGGAATACATCGCCAAATCAATAGTCAACTCGCCTGATGATGTGGTAGTCACTGAGGAAAGCGACGAAAACGGCATAATACTTAAATTGCAGGTTGCCGATGAGGATAAAGGGAGAGTTATTGGCAAGCAGGGGCGAATAGCTCAAGCCATACGCTCCCTAATCAGGGTAAAAGCAGCCAAGGCAGGCACCAGAGCCACCCTCGAAATTCTCTAAAAATAGATTAGTAAAAATTCAAAAAGCTGCCAACTCAGGCAAAAATTAGCAGCGCCGCTGTTCCGATTGCCATCGGCACTAGGGAACACAATAGGCCAATCCTTATCCAATAGCTAAGTTTCATGCTGTAACCCTTCCTATCCTCCAATATACCCAGAGCCACAATATTAGCCGTAGAACCTACCATGGTCATATTGCCGCCATAGGTGCCACCAAAAAGAAGTGCCCACCAGAGCACTGGGGTACTCAATTTTGCCGTAAGGGTTTGCAACACCGGGACAAAGGCAGCTACCACCACTACATTATCAGCCGCCGCTGAAGCGAAGCCTGAAATCCATAACACCATGGGTATAAGCGTCATGAGATTACCTCCACCGAGCTGAAGCATGTAACTAGAAATTACATCGGTGAGACCGACATATTTAAGGCAGCCAGCCTTGGCGAATAAAAACATGAAAAATATTAGTGTCCACCAGTCAACATCTCTCATTAGAAGTTCCCGGGCTAGTCCCCGCTGCCACAACATTGCTATTCCTGCCCCGCCGATTGCCGTAGCCACCAACAGCGTATTAGGTTCAAGCCCAAGCATAAGCTCCATTCGGTGGCTAAGAACCAGGAAAATAATAACCCCAATGAATAGGGTGGCACTACCCTTAAAAAGCCCTCTATCCTTGACCCCAGCCCACTCGTCTAGAAAACCTGCCCCACCCCCCTTTAATTTAGCTTCAACCTTCGTCTTGAGTAAGCGGAGGTCGTCTCTTTGCCACATCAGGATTATAACGATAAGGGCAATGAGTGAAACCACTCCCACTGGTAACGCCCATTGCAGGAAATTCTCAAAGGTCAGCCCTGACCTGAGTGCAATCAGAATCCCTATCGGGTTCCCCAGAACAGTCCAGGAGCTACCAATGTTGGTGGCTAATACCACAGATATAACATATTTTACCGGGCTTACCCCATAATAATCACAGAGGTCAAGCACCAGGGCGGTGATAAAAAGTATCGAGGTTACCTCATCCACCATGGCTGCCATCCCAGCCGCCATCACCAGTATGATTATCATCAACCGCCTAGGTTCAAACCTGGAAATTTCTAGCGCCTTAGCCAGTAGCCATCGGAAGAAACCGGAGCGCCTTAACAGCCCCACAATCACCATCATCCCAACTAAAAATATGATGACGTCTAGGTTCATAAATTCAATGGTATGAGGCAAGTCTATGGTTCTGGTGAGCAGCAGTACAACGACACCGACAAAGGCAATGGCTACCCTAAATCTCCAAAACATGAGGGTGCCAATGACAAGGGCGATGAAAATAGTGGCGGCAATGGTCTGCCTTGTATCCTGTAATAGGTTATAGAGTCCAAAGCCGATGGCAGTGTTAATGGCGAAGTAGATTATGAACTGTCTTGGGGTCCCTACTGTCTCTTTTCCTTTAAACTCTGGCATTTAATCGTCACCTCGGTTACCCCTCCAGCCTCACACCCCTCGCTTTCCTTAATGAACGCTCCATCTCTGCTTACGAAAAAGCCTACAACCTTTAGTTGCAAGCTTTTTCTTCGTCAATCCATAAAATTAGGAAATAACAATGTTTTATAATGACTTCTAGTTAAGATTTACGCTTATCAAAGTCGTCTAAATCAAGGGTATTAATGAAGTCGTAGAAAGCTGACATCTTCTTCATTTCCTCTTCACTAATCTCTTTGCCTTTGCCCTCAGCCTTACCCACCTCTCCTCCTGGAACAACCGGTTTGCCCGTCTCCTTATCTAAGAAGATACCGGCTTGATTTAACACCACCTCCTCAGCGTAGATAGGCACCCCCACCCTCACTGCCAGGGCTAGAGCATCACTAGGGCGAGAGTCAACCTCTACTACCCCACCATCCACATTGAGAATAATCTTGGCATAAAAGGTATCATTTTTAAGGTCGCAGACAATGATAGAGTCGACCTTACCCCCCAAGCTATCAATGACCGATTGTAACAGGTCATGAGTCAAAGGTCTGGGCACAGTAACACCTTGCAGTTTTACCGCTATGGCATCTGCTTCGGCGGGGCCAATCCAGATAGGCAGATAGCGCTCCGCTTCTTTCTCTTTTAAAATCACCACCCGCTGATAATTCATCAGACTAACCCGAATGCTATCAATAGCCATCTCTATCATGACATGCACCCCTCCTCGTCAGCTAGCGTAACTAATTCTACTCCTCACCACTGCCACTGTCAAATAGAAAAAGGCAAAAATCTTAAGATAACGCCTACACTGCGTTGATACATAATCCGCTCTCTATCTTACTCAGCCAAACCGCTTTATTTATGGTATAATTAGTTGTGATTAACCTCACTTAGAAGGAGGCTAGCCAACCATGCGCGAAGACCACAAAGCCATTGTCTGGTTCAATGAGGTCACTAAAGAGGACATCCCCCTTGTCGGTGGTAAAGGAGCAAATCTAGGTGAAATGACCAATGCCAAAATACCTGTTCCCCCTGGCTTCATTGTAACCGCTAAGGCTTACTACGACTTTATCCAAGAGGCTGGAATCGGCGGTAAAATTCAGGAATGTCTAGAATCTCTAGATGTTAATGACACCAAACAGCTTCAACAAGCGGCCGCTAAGGTTAAGCAGGTGATTCTAGATGCCCCTATGTCTCCGCGACTAGCCGAGGAGATTCAGCAGGCTTATGTCAAAATGGGACGAGGCCTGGTGGCAGTACGCTCCTCAGCCACTGCTGAAGACCTGCCCGAAGCGTCCTTCGCCGGTCAACAA
>JAZGHN010000099.1:0-15146 GCA_036481135.1 Dehalococcoidales bacterium
GCAGACTTTCTTCCTCGATGGAACCTGAGGTCAAGTCAACAAGTAGAATTCTTCCGTTATAACCCCTAATCATTATCAAATCTCCTTCCGCTTAACAAATATGCGAGGCCAACCCAGCGTAGCCGAAAGGCGTGGCAACTTTACTACAGATATACCCATCTCCTTCTATTAAATTTTACTTTTTAAAATGTGTAATAACTGTGCGTTAGCCAATGATAAATACCTCACGCCTTGGATTTCAGCACTCCGTTAAACGTGTTCTCGAACATTTCAGTTATTTCTTCTCTGGTCGCAGTTCGTTTCATGAAAATACCGAAAACTTCTGCTATATTGGGGTTATTTTGATAGAGTTCAACCAGCTCGGGTATGTCTTTTTTGTCTGCACCCTTCACGTCAGCGAGTTTACTGGGCAAACCAACGTCTTCGATCAGCCGTTTAACCGCCAATATCCCCACTTCTGCCGCCTTTCTTGCATGCAGATTTACCGTTTTTTTGTCGATTGCCTCGGCAATCCTGGCCAAAACGTCCTCATTAACGGGCAAATTAAACTCCATGCAATAGGGAAGGGCAATCCCACAGGCTTCACCATGGTGGATTCCATAATAAGGGCCAATAATATGACCTATCGCGTGCGCCTCAACATCACCGGCGTTTCCTTCGGAAAAACCCTCAATCAGAACCGCCCAGGACATTTTTGCCCTTGTCTCCAAATCGCTCCCATTAGAAACTGCTTTCCTTAAATTATCACAGACCAACCTTATTGACTCCATGGCAGCCGCACGAGTGAAGGGGGTGGCAAATTTTGAGAGAGCTGACTCAACGGCGTGCGCCAGAGCATCAATACCCGTCGCTGCGGTAAGCCTAGGGGGTAATTTTAAGGTCATAGTTGGATCCACAATAGCTGTCCTTGCCCGGACGTTGCCAAAGACACCCTTAACACGTTCTTCCGGTAAACGAATAACACAATCGGGTGTAACCTCTGCCGCCGTACCCGCTGTGGTGGGGATTGTAACTATCGGGATACCGTCTGTTGGAAATGCTTGACCTATGTAATCTTCTAAAGAACCGGGGCTCGTTAACGCACGTGCTGTGGCCTTAGCGGTATCCATGCTGCTGCCACCACCGAGCCCGATTAGGATATCCGCCTTTTTATCACGCGCTGTATCAACTATTGCCTTGATAGAAGCTATCGTGGGTTCAGGCAATACTTCGGCGCAAATATCTACGTGAAAGCCTTCCTTTTCTAAGGACGATTTCACACCATCGACCAGCCCCACCTTCGCCACCCCCGGGTCAGTAATGATTAGGCATTTTCTACCACCCGTCAACAGCTTGGCTTCACTGCCAACCTGCTGGCTAGCGTTAACCCCAAAGATATAGCGACCAATTCCACCATATTCATATATGTTTGTATCAACAGCCATCTTCTACCTCCTTTTTGAGACCGTTAAATCTTAACTTGGACCTTGGGCAGCTACTGCCATTTGCCTCTCATTGATTACCGGCATTATCGCCATTAACTGGCTTCAACTCCCAAAATATAGATTAGGTAACCATAGGGCTATTTGGGGAAACAGCATTACAACGGCTAAAGCAATACCCATAACCCCCACAAAGGGTACGATGGAGCGGTAGATATCCCTCAGCGTTATCTCTTTGGGAGCCATCGCCCTCATAAGAAACAGGTTATAGCCGAAGGGAGGCGTCATGTAAGCCATCTGGCAGGTTATAGTATAGAGAACCCCATACCAAATGGGGTTGAAACCCAGCCTGATTATTAGGGGGACATAAAGAGGAGCAACAATGATGAGCATGGCGGTATCGTCCAGAAACATGCCCATCAGGATATAGGAAAGCTGCATCATGACTAGTACTCCCCACGGACTAAGTCCCCACCTTATGATAAATAGACCCTCTATCGCATTTACCGCGCCAAGACCATCAAAGATGGCACCAAAGGCGAGTGCCGCTAGCACAACCCATAAAAACATGCAACTGACGCTCAGAGTATCACGTAGTACGTCCTCCACTACCTGCCGGCTTAACCGCCGGTTGATGGCAGCAGCAGCAGTAGTTAATGCCGCACCTACTGCTGCACACTCGACTAGGCTGGTTATCCCCATCAAGAACAGTCCCGTCATGGAAAAAATAATGACTAGAGGAACTATCCCAGACCGGAGCAGCCGAAGCTTCTCTCCCCAGCTAATAGCCCGCAGCTCTTCCGGGGGTAACGGTGGCCCCAGGTGTGGCTGAAGTCGGCATCTAATAAGTATGTATGCGATAAACAGGCCTGCCATCAGCAGGCCAGGGAAAACACCCGCCATCCATAGCCTGCCAATCGGTTGCCTGGCTATCATTCCATAGAGAACAAGAACTATGCTGGGCGGGATCATGATGCCTAGGGAACTACCAGCCTGGATTACCCCAGTTATCATTATCTTGTCATACTTTCGCTTAAGCATTTGTGGTAAAGCGAGAGTAGCTCCAATCGCCATGCCAGCTACACTGAGCCCGTTCATAGCCGCTATTGCGGTCATTAGGATGATGGTTCCTATGGCTAAGCCACCCCTGAGCGAACCCATCCAGACATGGAACATGCGGTAAAGGTCGTCCGCTATCCCTGACTTGGCAAACATATACCCCATATAGACGAATAATGGCAGGGTTAGCAGCGGATACCAGCTCATTACAGTGATGGAAGCGTGGAACGGAATAGCTCCACCCCCTCTCCCCCACAGGGTTAGAGCGAAAATAGCGCTCAAACCACCGATAACAGCAAAGATGTGTCTCCCGGTCACAAGCAGGGCTATCATCCCGCTGAACATAAGTATAGCTATAAGCTCATAACTCATGTTATCGTCTTCCCTCTAACTGTTGCCAGGTCCTTGAAAAATTCAGCTATAGCCTGCAACAGCATCAGTACCATCCCGGTTACCATAGTAATCTTGATGGGAGCCATAGGTGGTGCCCAAATAGTACGACTGCTCTGATGAAGGACTATAGCTGCAATAGAACTCCTAGTGCCCCATATGATGAGTGTCACAAGGAATATGGCAATGATAGAAAAGGTCATTATGTCGGCAAGAGCTTTTCTCTTCGCCGACCACCTGTCGTAGAAGGCATCCATTCTAACATGCCCCCCGATAAGCAGAGTGTAGCTACCGCCAAGTATGTAATAGCCAACCAACAGAAACTGCGACGTCTCCACTGTCCATATTCCGGGATTGCCAGTCGCAAGTCTAGCCACAGTCTCACCCAGCAGGATGGCTAGCATAGCAAAGAGTAGATACATTACCACATTACCTATCCGCCGGCTCACTGAGTCTATATATCGCACATAGGCTTCTACTGCTTCTGGCACTCTACTTCCTTTACTTTAAGTAAGATGGAATTTCTGGAATTAGCCTTCCCTCCCCTTGGGGTAGAATGGGGGAAAGGAAGGCTAATTCCTATGCTAGGCTTTTATGCCCGCTTCATTCGTATGATGGGTAGGGAGCCCCGGCTGCTGTCGAATCTGCCTGGTGCTCTCTGATTATCTGTACCACCCTGGCACATCTAGGGCTTAGCGCAGCAACCCTATCATATAGAGGCTCCTTCCCCGCCATCACCCTAGCCCAATCCTCATCGGGCATGGTGGTGATGATAAAGTCTCCATGGGCGCTCTGATAAGCTTCACCCCAGTAGTACCACACTGTCCTGCGGTAGTTCATCTGGTCTATTGACATACGCCACAACTGCTGTAGGTGAGGAGGCAAGGCCTCCCATGACTCAGTGCTAACAAACCACGCACCCATCCACCCACCGGATATAGGTTGAGCCAGAAAATAGTCGCAAACATCAACCCATCCGACAGTATGACCCTCGGTGATGCCACACCAAGCAAGTCCGTCTAGCATACCAGTTTCAATGGCCATGGCAACGTCCTCCCAGGGAAGGGTCTGCCCGATGACGCCGGCTGGCTCCAGCAACTCGGCGGCTAACTCAAAAGTGTGTAGCCTCAGTCCACGCATGTCTTCATACGATTCCACTGGTCTGTTGCTAATGATATTGCATGGGTCCCAGCTCCCCGAACCCAGCCAGGTAATGCCTGGCACTTCGTCATAGGCTTCCGCCCAAATTTCGTCCAGCCCTCTCTCCTTAAATAGAGTGTCAAGCTCGATTCCAGTTTGCACACCAAACGGGAAGTAATCACTAAATACGGCCACATCTGCAGGAAAGCCTCCCCAATCATCGCTAACGCAGACTATGTCAAGTGTGCCCTCCTGTAGTGCTATGGCCTCTTCAGAAATGGGCACCAGCTCATCACCAAGATATATCTCGACCTCTATTTGCCCGCCCGATGCCTCCTCAAGGTTTCTTATGTAGGGCGTAAAGATCACGTCAGTCAGGGAAGCATCCGCATACGATTGAAACCTCCACTTGATGGGTTCTACTGCTTCCGCTGGTGCTGCTGGTGCTGGTGCTGCTGGTTCTGCTGGTGCTGGTGCTTCTGGAGGGGCAGCTGCTGGTTTTCCAAGACAGCTGCTCATCATGGGTACCACTATTGCCAGCGCTGCTACCAGACTAACGACGATGATTAACTTCTGCGGATTTTTTCTTTTCAATGTAAAACCTCCTTTAGAATTTCCATTTCTATTATATCTATAACATTTGAGAAATGATATAGTTGTTTTTTACTATAGGCACTCCCTCCTTTTTATAGGCCTCTTTTATTACGCAAAACTCCTGCATATATTGTTTCGCATTCCCGGCGACAAATTCTCTTTGCCGCCACTGGGGAGGACACTACCCCCCCCAGTGGCACTTTAAAGAAGGAGTTTGAAGAGAAAGGGCCCAGAGGAGCACCCAGCCTCTGAGCCCTTCGGTACATCTGCTCGACTTATCTTCAGGATTGCTTTACAATAAAAATGCCTATATAACATTATTACCGCTTTCAGTTCCCAAAAGACCTGCTGCAGCAGGTCTTTTCTATTCAACCTTCTTCACTGTTTCTTCTCTCTCAATCTACTACTAAATAATATTTGAACTATCTAAAACTTAACTCAAATAACCTATTATATCAACCACAGAACTATGTATTTCGTATTAGCACATTTTGATGACAATGGAATATACTTAATAGCTATCCTCCACTAGATAAGATACTGTAACAATGTTACAATGACTTTGTGACATATAGTCATTATCACTTGACAGCTTAAAACCATTAGCGCTATATTTTCCGAACTGACTTTATTAGAGTTAATCTATGGAAAAGATCAGAGTTTTGATTGCGGATGATCATGCCTTAGTCAGAGAAAGCTTGGCCCGCCTCTTGCGGCAGGAAGAAGATATGGAGTGTGTTGGAGAAGCCGAGGATGGTGAAGCAGCTATTAAACTAGTAGAGAAACTGTCTCCGGATATCGCAATAATCGATGTTGCTATGCCTAAAATCGATGGCATAGAAGCTGCGAGAGAAATTAAGAAGGTTTCCCAAAGTACACGCATCTTAGTTATCAGTGGTTACGATTATGCCCGTTACGTACTTGCTTGTTTGGAAGTAGGGGTAGATGGATATGTATTGAAAAAAAACCTACCCGCTAGCGGGTTCGTAGATGCAATTCGTATGGTTCATAATGGGGAAAGCGTGTTTGATCAGGAAGCCACCGGTAAACTCTTCCGCAGACTAGGCAAGTCTGCATGTCAAGATAAGGATTCTTATTCTGGATTGAGTAACCGTGAGCTAGAAATTCTCTCATCGGCAGCAGAAGGCATGTCTAATAAGGAAATTGCTAACAAACTTTGTATTAGTGAATCCACCGTTGCTACTCATTTCGTTAATATTTATAGAAAGTTGAAAGTTGAATCGCGTATCGAGGCCGTTATCCACGCAATCAAGGGAGGCCTCATAGCAATTGATAACCTGCATATGAACAAGGATTCTGAATCATAACAATAACATCTCCTTAGTGTTGAGCTACAGTGGTAAACGAGATAGCCAATAAATAGATTAGGATGTATCTTCCGCATTTCCCCGAAGCTTTACTCCCTGTTTTTATTTCTGTTTATTATAAGTTTGTGATAATGTTCATTAGAAGGACATGGTTAAATTCAAGAGCACAATTAAGCTAGGTTATTTGGCTGCACTTGAGGGAGAGGGAGGCAAACAGGTGAAAAGAGACATACAATGGCAGATGAAAAATCTGAAGCGTGTGTTTAATATCACGAACGATGCCACCATACTGACGGACTTAAATGGCATTATTGTCGAGCTTAATGGAAAGGCAAAGATGCTATTTGGCTCTACACGTTCGGCCGATCTTTTGAAACGAAGCATCTTGGAACTTGTTAAGCATGAAGATCATAATACACTAATTGAGTGCCATAAGATTGCGTTAAAAAAAGGAGTGGTAAGAGACGTCGAATGCCATTTCATAAGAGCGAATGGCACTGAGTTTCTTTGTGAAACAAGCATGGGAGTCTTGAGCTATAAGGAGAACGATCCAGCTGGCTTCATTACTATTGTTAAAGATGCTACTGAACGCAAGAATCTGGAATATTCATTGGGTGAACGCGTTAGAGAACTCGAGTGCCTTTATGGCATTACTCGCCTTGCTGAAAAACCGAGGATTAGTTTAAATGTACTTTATCAAGAAGTTGCTAATCTACTTCGGGAAGCCTGTGGGTATCCCAGAATTGGGAGTATCAGGATTGTTTATGGCGATAAAGAGTTTAAGTCAGATAATTTCAAAACAACTGAATGGAAAATATCTTCGGGTTTTCAAGTAGGACGCACGAAAGCGGGCATGATTGAAATCAACTACTTGGATGCGGACATCTTTAAAGAGCCTTATTTATCTGACGCGGTATCATACTGGGATGCCGTTGCGAAGCGATTGGGGGAAATTACCGAGAATAAGAAAAGGGAGGAGGCACTACAAAAAAGTGAGGAGTTTAGTTCCAACTTATTGAATAAAGCACCCATTCCAATAATATCAAT
The DNA here is from genome assembly GCA_036481135.1 of Dehalococcoidales bacterium. Lineage (GTDB taxonomy): Bacteria > Chloroflexota > Dehalococcoidia > Dehalococcoidales > E44-bin46 > JAZGHN01. Next base: position 6,980 of record JAZGHN010000099.1, read on the forward strand.
TAATCAAGATACTTCAATAAGATATGTTAATCCCGCGTTCGAAAGCCTAACTGGTTTCTCTTCCTTAGAGCTTCTCGGCAGGAAAACTCCTTACCCATGGTGGCCTGGAGGGACTTCAAAAGATACTGTGATAGACTATGGTAAGTTGATAAATAAGCGTTTCAGAAGGGAGGAGAGGCTTTTTCAAAAAAAGAACGGAGAACAGTTCCGGGTTGAAACAACTGCTCAAGAGGTGCACCATAATAAAAAATTAGAGTATTATTTGGAGAGTTGGATTAACATTACAGAACAAAAGCAGCTCAGAGATAACATAGATTTCTACATTACCCAGATTATTTCTGCTCAAGAGGAAGAACGCAAGCGAATCTCTAGGGAGCTTCATGATGAATCAATTCAACCTCTATTCAGTGTTCTAACTGATATTGAGGCAATGAGGGGTAAAGGAAAGCGGCTATCGAAAGATGCTATTAAGCAGCTTGAAAATCTTAAATTAAAGATCGACAGCACAATGCGCAAACTGCGGCGTTTTAGCCATGAGTTACGCCCTGACCTCTTGGATCGCTTTGGGCTAATTCCAGCGGTAGAATTGCTGGTTGAGGAATTAAATGAGGTGACAGCGATTGATTGTTGCCTTGAAAGACCTAGCCAAGAGTGCAAACTATCACCTGAGACTACCCTGGTGCTCTTCCGCATAATTCAAGAGTCGCTTCGTAACATCGAGAAACACTCTCAGGCATCAGAGGCCAAGGTCATAATTGACTTTACGGACGCGAAAGTCAAAGCAACTATTATTGATAATGGTATTGGCTTTAAGGTACCTCAAATGCTAAATAACTTAGCACGTAAGCGTAAATTGGGTCTATTGGGCATGCATGATCGAGCTCGCTTGGTTAATGGCGACTTCTGTCTAGAGTCAAGGCCAGGCGTGGGTACGAAAATATCGATTGAGATACTAGTATAATAATAGCATATGAAAGTTTGTATTTCTTATAAGGGAAGCCAAAATCTAAGAAGATTCTGTGGCCTTCATCTTCAAGCAAAATCCTGCCCCCGCTACTAAGGGATAAAGAAAGGGGAGCATTAACGCTCCCCTTTTTGCTATCAAGCCCCGTTTCGCGTCCTGGTGCCCTTGGGTGAGCCTAGGGGACAGTAGAACATGTCCATATTGATCGCGCTAGGGCTAGTGGTAAAGACCTCTATGCTTTTAGAGTAAGGGGAGACTGCCTCAGCCCGGATATAAATGATGGCGACACTTTAATTGTGGATCGCCGCAGTGATGTAAAAAGCAGGGATATTGTTGCCTGTTTGATAGATGAGGTGATCCACATTGGCTGGCTAAAGAAAATTAATGATGAGCTTTGGTTGGAGAATAACCACGGGAGGTTCAAGCTAGAGAGCGCAGAAATAGTGGCCAAAGTCATTGAGGTGAATAGAAGACTGAAGTAGTTAAAGGAGGCAGGCTACCCAACGGTCTCACCAGAACAGATGTGCTATGTTTATTAGCTTTTAGCTTCCAAGCAGGTTGTCGCGGGTTCGAGTCCCGTCTCCCGCTCCACCATTACCCTTCCCACATTCTGTTGACAAACTAAGACACCTGTGCTAGACTCGCCACAATTGGCGTTTCCTCTTATCTTTACCAAGAGAGGAAAGGAGGAGATCACTTTATGGCTCTACTTGAAGTGAAGAAGCTAAGTAAGTACTTCGGTGGTTTGGCGGCTCTTAGTGACTTCGATATGGCAGTGGAAGAGGGAGAAATCAGGGGGCTCATTGGCCCTAATGGTTCGGGAAAGACAACCTTTTATAATGTCATCAGCGGGGTTTATGGACCGACGTCGGGGACTGTAGTATATAATGGGGTGGACATATCTCATCTCCCGCCCAGTGAGATAGCCAAAATGGGTCTCGTCCGAACCTTCCAGCAAACCGCACTGTTTATGGATTTTACCGTGCTGCAAAATATATCCGTGGGGCGTCACCTGCATAGCGGGGAAAGTGTTTTCGGGGTAATGGGTAGTACCCCTGGCACCAGGAGGGTGGAAAAGGAGGCCCTGAAGAAGGCTGAGGAGATAGTCGACTTTATGGAGCTAACAGATATCAAGGATGAACTGGCGGTAAACCTTCCTCACGGCTATATGCGGGCGTTGGGGGTTGGCATTGCTCTGGCTACCGAGCCAAAAATGCTCATGCTAGACGAACCGGTTACCGGTATGAACCCTACAGAAAAGGCGCACATGTTAGCCCTAATTAAGAGGATACAGAAACAGGGGATAACCGTATTGATAGTAGAGCACGATATGAAGACAGTTATGGGACTTTGCGACTACATAACTGTGCTCAGCTTTGGTAAGAAGCTTGCTGAAGGCAAACCAAAGGAAATAATCTCGAATGAAGCGGTTATCGAAGCCTACCTGGGGAAAGCAGACATTCTTGGTTAAGGTGAACATGCCTGTAGCCGTATAGCGGCGATTTGACGACAAAAATAACCTGAGTGGTAAATAACTACTCGGGTTATTTATTAACAATCAACTCGACGGGAGCAATCTCATTCTGTTAGTGCCTTCCTTCGTGCTCGAAGCCAGCCCATCGCCCGCATCACCGCCTTCTCAATACCTCCAGGATAGAAGACGAGAACCAGTATCACGGCAATACCAAAGAGCATGGGTCTCGCCTCCAGCAAGGGGCGGCTGAGTTCAAAGATGGCTTGTACCACAGATACGCCGAGTACGGGACCCCAGAAGGTCCTGTAACCTCCCACCACCACCCAGATGAGGAGGTATAGCATGCCGGTGATGCTAAATAACTTGGGGTCTACCGCGCTCAGGCGGTGAACTAAAAGGCCACCGGCGATGCCGGCAAAGAAGCCACCGATGGCGGCAGCCAGCAATCTGTATCGGGGCACTCTTATCCCAATAGACTCTGCCAGCAGGGGGTCAATGGAGATAGCCTTAAAGGAATCCCCCAGCCGCGACTTATCTATACGATATAGTAAGTACATGCAGGCAAGCATTACCCCCAGAACGAAGAAGTAGTAGGGAATGCGCTCACTAAAATCTATCCCCCCTAGTTCGGCACCGTAGGGGATCTTTATGATGCCCCGGGGACCTCCGAAGGGGTTGTGAAACCTGATCCAGGTCATCCTGACTATTTCCGCTAGGGCGAAGGTAGCGATGTAAAAGCCCCACCCCTTGGTTCTCAGTAGAGGCCGGGTGATCACCACGCCTATCAGGCTTGCCATCACCCCTCCAATGGGGATGGTCACCCACATCGGAATGCCGAAATGCTTACCCAACAAGCCGCTGGTATAAGCGCCCACACCATATAACACAACATGATATAGTTGCCAGTCATGTGTAGTAACTATTAGGCGGTAGCTCTGGGCAAGGATGATGTAGATAAAGAACAGCATGGCAACCTCAACCACATACGGCCTGGCGAGAAATGGCAAGATACACAGCCCTATGATTAATGGTGCCAGTGCCCCCCCCATCTTTAACCTCTGTACATTAAGCGATAACACGGCCCATTAACCCCTGTGGTCTTACTGCTAATACGATGCCCATGACGGCATACATAACCATCAAAGCCGTCACGCCGTCAAATATTGTAGTGACGAAGGTCTGGGTGAAGCCCAAGATGATGGCGGCCAGAATGGTCCCCTCAACACTCCCCAACCCCCCTACAACTACCGTCACGAGAGCGGGGAGAATAACAGCGTGTCCCAGGTAGGGGGTTACCGCGTATATGGTTGACATCAGTCCCCCCGCTAAGCCGGCGAGGGCACCGGCAATAGCCATAGCCAGCGCCGTAATTTTATTGATGCTTATCCCCTGGATAGCGGCAGCCTCCGGGTCCTGAGCCACGGCACGCAATGCCTGCCCCAGCCTGAACCGGCGCATGAAGAAGATGAGCCCTCCTATGGCAGCAACGGCAAAGGGAATCAGCTGTATCCGGGCGAAGTCCATGGAGGCACCCATGATGCTAAATTGCATCATGTAGGGCTTAGGTATTATCTTCATTAACCCCCATCCCCAAAACTGGCCCATAAAAACCTCAAAGATAAATATTAATCCCGCGGTGGCTATAAAGCCGGCGACCACATCGCCACGCACCTGGCGGAAAATGCCTCGCTCAATGGCTAGACCGATGGCGGCACATACCCCCACGGCTGCTGCTATTGCCGCCCAGTATGGCCAACCACCCTGGGCATATAGGACATACACTGTATAGGAGCCTGCCATGAAGACATGACCATGACCTAAATTTGCCATCTGCATCACGCCAAAGGCTAGAGTTAGCCCCACGGCTAACAACATCAACATAGTGCTGGCTGCCCCCGCATTAGCCGCTGTTTGTATCAGAGTCGTAAATTCCATATGTTGAATTTAACCTCGGATAGTGTCTACCTCTCTCAAACTTATACGTACATCACGGGGCGGCGTTCGCACACCGCCCCATGTGTTGCGTGTTGCGCGTTGCGACTACTTACCGCTGGTAGTACATCTGTCCGTGCTCTTCCACCACTGGGATTACGATGTGCTCGATGTTCTCGTACCAGTCCTCGAACCTCACGCTCGTCCAGATGCGCTTGTCGTTGGCTGCCACGCTAAACTTGTTGATGGGGACGGGCAGCGAAATCATGTTGTCCAGCCCCCACATGTCCTTGCCATACATGTATGCCGGACCAAGGCAGGTGGGGAACCAGTCTAGTGCCCTGGCGGTTGCAAGTATCTGGTCGTTGTTGGGGAAGCCAGCACCTGGATTATCCAGGCCCCAGTGCTGCGCCCACGCGGCCCACGGCTCCAAGTTTACAACGTGGTCCCAGTCAATCCCGGTCATGACGCGTTTGACGTCCTCAGGACCTCCCGAACCGTATCTATCTGTCCACAGGCGGGAGAAGGAGTGTTGCCACGAGGGCTCACCCCACCACTCGTCATCCATGAGGGGGAAGCTGTCCATGCCCCAGCGTGCCGCAGCCCACTCCGGCGGGACCTTGGTTAGGTTAGGTTCCCAGGTGATGTAGTTCTGGCTGATTAGCCCTTCATAGCCCTGCAGGTAGAACTGCTCCCAGAGCAGGGTTTGGAAGTCGGGCCAGGTCAGGTTGAGGCTGATGGCGTCAGGGTTGGTCGCTATCATAGCGGTGGCTATCGGGGCGAAGTCGGTAGTCTCGATGGCGAAGTGCTTGTCGTAGACTATCTCCCAGCCCTCGGCTACCGCGCATCCGACCTCCCATGCCTGAGTTTGACGGCCGATGGGGTCATCCTGGGAGGTTACCGCCCACTTCAATTTTCTCCCCAGCTCCTCCGGTCTGGGCAGGACCGTCTTGACCATCAGTGGTCGGAGCATGTCGATTCTGGGAGTAACATCCCCGCCACCGAGGAGGTATTTTCTTGCGGGCGTGATATCGGTGGATATCAGGGTAGAGTAGACCACCTTCGCGTCGGTGAGGTAGGGATGGGTGGCGTCAGCGGGAGCACCACCGATGGCGCTGATGAACATGACGTCATTTTCCAGCACCAGCTGTCTGGCACCCTGGAGCGCCTTGCTGCCAATAGCCTCGTCGTCGAACTCGTACTGCTTGAACGGGTATCTGGTCCCGCCAACGAGGAGCCCTCCAGTCTTATTCAGTGCGTCAATAAAGATGGTGTTCCCGGTAATTCCGGGGAGTCCCCATCCGGCATCCGGTCCCGACAGCGCAGCCAGGAAGCCGATGTTAATCGTCTCCCCTATGGGGTACTCTACTCCTATCTGCTGATCGGGCAGGTGGCCTAAGATATTTATTTCATCTGCTGAAAGCCCTACGGGTAGTGCTTCTGCTGGGGCTGCTGGTACTACTTCTTCTGGTGGTGCCGCTGCCGGTGCTACTTCTTCAGGTGGGGCAGCTGCTGGTCTTCCAAAGCAGCCAGAGAATAGAGGGAGGGCTACTGCCATCACCACTATCAGCGAGATAGGCAATACTAGTTGTAATAACCTTTTCCTCTTCACCTAAACACCTCCTTCTGTAACATTTCGGTTTATTTAATCTTAGCTTCTTCACTGAAAGCCGGATATAACTTCATATTATCTAATCTATCACCCCCCCCTCGTTGATATAATACTTCTCTTCTCTACAGTATTCCTCATTGGATATTAGAAGTGTTTAAAAACAAAACGACGCACTGAAACATTACCCTCTTATTGGGCGTTCCATTACGTCATGGTAACACCGGTGCCATGAGAAACTATTGGCATTTCCTACTCGCTTCCTACTTTAAGTATCATAAATTCTTTCACATGTCAAGCTTTTCTTAAAGTTCTCAAGTGTCGGGGACTTCCTTGGTGGCCTTGGTCAACAAGATATCAATTTGCTACTCCAGGTAATCCTTTAATCTACGGCTCCGACTGGGATGGCGTAACTTGCGCAGTGCTTTGGCCTCAATTTGGCGAATTCGCTCTCTGGTTACATTAAACTCTCTTCCCACTTCCTCTAAGGTGCGGCTTCGTCCGTCTTCTAGTCCAAATCTCAGTTGAAGCACCCGCTGCTCGCGAGGGGTAAGGGTAGACAGCACCTCATTAATCTGCTCCTTGAGCAGTTGCCTCGATGCCGCATCTGGGGGTGGCAAAGCATTATGGTCTTCTATGAAATCGCCTAAATGACTATCCTCCTCCTCGCCTATGGGTGACTCCAGCGATACTGGTAATTGCGCTATCTTGGCTATCTCTCTGACCTTCTCCTGAGGTATGTCCATCCCCTCACCGATTTCTTTAGGGGTAGGCTCTCGCCCGTATTCTTGGGCTAGGCGGCGACTTACCCTCAGCAGTTTATTAATAGTTTCAATCATATGCACTGGGACGCGAATGGTACGGGCTTGGTCAGCTATAGCTCGGGTGATAGCTTGGCGAATCCACCAGGTGGCATAGGTGCTGAATTTATAACCTCGCCGATAATCGAATTTCTCTACCGCTTTGATCAGCCCGATATTTCCCTCCTGGATAAGGTCGAGGAGTGACATCCCCCGTCCAATGTGTTTCTTGGCCACGCTGACTACCAAACGCAGGTTGGCTCTGGTGAGGTGGTTTTCTGCCTTCTTAGCCTCCCACTCAATATGTTCCAAGTAGGCTTGGAGTGGCTCCTCCTGAGCCCTGATGGAATCGGTGAAGTCAGGATCTCTCACCAGATTTTCTATCTCGGCCGGGGAGATGCTATCTTCAATAGCATCAAGGACTTCCTTTGGTAGCAGATTGCTGTTTAAAGAGAAATTAACAAGAAGGTGCCCTGTGTCCGTTATGGACTTACCTGTCTTTTGAGCAATGGTCTGGATTAGTTGTTGGCTTATCTCACCGTCAATGCTAGCTCGCAGTTTAGCGTTGGGGAGGGTTTCCTTAAAGCTGGCGGTAGAGGTTAAATTAAGCTGTTCCAGGATGATAGGGATGATAGCGGAAGCTTCCCCTACTTCCCTGAGCATAGCAAGCACTGTTTCACTTGCCGAAGGCTCCCTTCCATATATTTGCTGCAGGTTTTGTTTGATTTCGGTTACGCGTTTGGCCTCCGCTATCTTTCTGGACAGGGTCCGTTCCTCCTTAGCGGTGAGAAGGGGCACCCTGCCAATTTCATGAAGGTATATACGAACTGGGTCATCTACTACCTCTTGCTCTCCCGGTTGTTCTACTGGTATTTCTAGGTGGTAGGCTTCGTGTGGATGAAACGCAGTGTTCAGCCCTTCATGTGGGTGTGATTGCTTCTTATTCCGATTTCGAGTGGGGAACTTTGGGGTTTTCTCATTGCTTTCTGAGCTCATTTCTCCCCTCCTTTACTCCTCACCTTTCGCCCTTTTGCAGCGAAAACCTCTCCTAGTTGAACGCTAACTTCTATTCCCTGCTCCTCGAGCTTAGCCAGCTCAGCAGCGGCACCGCCTTGCTCCCTCGCTAGGTCTAATGCTGCCTCTCTCTTTGTCGCTAAACTGCGGAGGAACTTTTCTCGCAGGCGAAGGACGCAATTAGCATATTTCTCCTCTATCTGGTTGGGGGGTAGGCTTTTGGCTGCCAGGCGGTCAACATACTCCCGGATTGTCGGGTCAAGCTGCTCCTTAAGGGATGATAGGTCATCAACCTTTTGCCAGGCGACAAAGATTTCACGGTTTTCGCTATTCTCAAAGTGTTCCGGCAAGGGATGCTGGCTTGAACCTCTAAG
>JAZGHN010000100.1:0-7393 GCA_036481135.1 Dehalococcoidales bacterium
AGGCAGTCAGGATAAGCTGAGCTATTGGACGTGTTTCGCCGTTAAGGCATTGCCAGATAGCACTGTGCTCGCTATCAATAGGCAGAATCCGGGCTCCATTTAGCCTTACTTCATCGGTGATAATCTCACCTGCCATAACTAATGATTCCTTGTTGGCCAGGGCAACATTTTTACCAGCTTTTACCGCAGCCAGTGTCGGGCTTAATCCTGCTCTCCCTGAGGTAGCGATAACAACAGTGTCTACCTCGGGATGCTGGGCAATGTCTTCCAGGGCTAGGGATTCATATTCGGCATCAGTCAGGCGAGTCAGTGCCTTCCTATCCTGGCAGCAGACAAACCTGGGGTTAAACTCATTGATTTGTCTGCCCAGTAAATCGATATTCTTCCCTCCGGCCAGGGCAACTATGCGAAACCTATGAGGCAAGGCACGAACTACTTCTAGTGTTTGCCGCCCTATAGAGCCGGTTGAACCCAGAACAGCCAGTTGCTTAATCATGTTACCCGTACCACATAATATTATCATATAATAGATATGAAACTTAAATCATTTGTAGAGATATTCAAGTTATGCCCTGAATAGCTATTGACATCATAGAGTGGAATGGTTTATCTTTGCACCAAAATACCCAACAAGGGAGGCAAAGAATGCAAGCATATTGTGTGAAATGTCGTACTAAAAGGGAAATGAAGGATGCCAGGAGCATAGTCATGAAGAATGGCAAGCCAGCAACCCAGGGTGTGTGTCCCGCATGTGGGACCAAGATGTTCAGGATAGGCAAGGGTTAAGCAGCATCCATTTGGGAATTCGGATTCTATTAAGGCTGGATCTCTCGGTGAGGAGTATCCAGCCTTTTCCTTTGCCAAATAGACGGCAGGATTGGCTTCTAAACTAGACTCTTTGGTGCTGCCTAATAATATCCCAGTATGCGCCTCGGGCACCCTGTTCTATCAACTGGCTCAGCACTTCATCATCTGCGTAGTTGTAGCTTCCCTTCTCAGCGGGTGCGGAGAGAACCAGGAACCTTGACTCATCAGCCACGAGCTGGTTTATCAGTGTGACAGCATCGTCACCGAGGGAAGGGGACAGATAGAAGAGAGGCTGCTCAGGGTCTCTGCCAGTGTCAGGATGTAGCCCCTCTCTGATGCGCCCATCAGCTATCGCCTTTCCCAGAGGGGTATGTGGATATACCCTAACCCCGGCGGCTATCCCTACCAGAGGGACATCGAGCTCTCTTGCTTTATCGATGGTTATTTGCACTGTCTCTGCCGTCTCCCCCGGACCGCCTATCAACAGGTCAAACATATAGTTAATCCCTTCAGCATGGAGAAGACGAACCAGATGGCTAACATCCTTTAATGAGTGTGTCTTGCCTAGTCGGTGTAGCTGGTCATCGCATAGGGAATCGACCCCGAAATTGATACCAGCACAACCAGCAGCCTTCATAAGGCGGGCTAGCTCCAGGTCAAAGGGAAGGGGGGAGCAGTAGCAATACCACCTTACTTTGTCTCCCACCTCCTTGTTAATGATAGCTCGACAGACATCCTTGGCGTGCTTCAGGGGAAGATTGAACTCGCTATCACAAAGGTGAAACCATGATACCCCCTGTTGCCGGAGGTCTTCCAGTTCCTGAACCACGATTTCTGGTGGTCTGAGGCGCACTCTCGTCCCCTTGGCAACAGGGTCGGCACAGAAGATACATCTCTGCGGGCAGCCTCGTTTGGTCTCTATGCCCACTATTGCTCCAAGCTGCTCATATCGTCTGTTATCAAAGATTCTGCGCCGAGGCGGGGGCAAACGCTGCAGATCAACTTCAGCCCTAGGATTGCGAACTATATCCCCGTTATGCCAATAAACCAGGTTGGGCAGGTGGGTGAAGCCCTCTCCTTTCATAAGGTGGCGGGCTAAAGCCAGCATAGCCTCTTCACCGTCACCGTCAATGCCACCGTCGGCTCCTGTAGCCCTGAGTACAGCTTCTGGCATGGTGGAAAACCCCACCCCGCCTAGGAAAACAGGCACCTTGGCGAACTTCTTAGATTCAGTGACAATTTCACGGATCCAGGGGAGGAAAGACTTTCTGGAGGCAAAGCAACAGTCATCGGTGTTGCGTACTGTTAATCCCACTGCCAGTGGCTCATCGCGTTTAAGCTCCCTTGCCAAGGCAGCTTTCCAATCGGTCTCAAAGGAGAGGTCTAAGACCCGCACTGGCACTCCAGCCTCAACGAGGGTCTCACCCAGATATTCCAGGCCTATGGGGCTGACCAGAGGTCGCGCCACATTGGTATTAATGAGGAGAATGGCTGGTGCCATTGAAATCTCTCCTTCCTATCCAGCACCCGAGGTTTATAGTGTGATAGGGGTGCCTTTCCTTGGAATACGTAGCTTCTTCACTTCGATATGCCTTCTGAAGAACTCCTGTTTCTCAGTATGGACCGGGATGACTAGCTGGGCTATCTATAGATTACTAAGGTAAATGTGAGCAACTGCCGTTAACTGAGTCCGGCGAATAAGACAAAGTAGTATACCACCACACCGGCGAAGATAATACTATCCATGCGGTCAAGGAGCCCGCCATGCCCTGGCATTAGCCTGCCTGAGTCTTTTACTCCCATGTTACGTTTAAGTAGGGATTCCGTTAGATCACCAAGTTGGCCGAGAATACTGACCGCTATGCTCAGGGGTATTGCCTGCCAGTAGGCGAGGGGAAGCTGGAAGGGTGTGGGGGTAAAGAATAGTATGCTCATGGCTATGGCAGCGCCTATCCCGCTTATACTTCCCTCCCAGGTTTTGCCAGGGCTGATGCTAGGGGCCAGTTTATGCCTACCCAGTTTTCGACCAGTGAAGAAGGCAGTGGTGTCGGAGGCCCAGGTAACAAACAAGACAAAGAATACCCAATTTCTGCCCCCTTCGAGACCCCTCAGCGCCACCAAATGGCTTAATAGCCATCCTATATAAAGAATTCCAGCTATTGTCCACACCCAGCTGGCGAAGGCACCCTCTTTTTGCCGGCGTGATAGGCACCATATTAGAGGTGGTACCACTGCTAAAGTTAGTAGAAATGGCGTAAGTAAGGCGGGGCTAAAGTAAGACTGAAGGGCGGATAGCAGCTCTGAATTACGGCTGAGAATGAGTAATGCTGTCCAGGTTAGCCCGAAGTAGGTAAGTGGCAGTACTTTTGCGGCAGCCACCATCCTGTAGAATTCAAGGGCAGCCAGGATGCCGAAGATAACTATGAGTGCGGTAAATCCTGGCCCCCTGCCAAACCAGACGACGATTACCAGGAGAGAGACGAACCAGATGGAGGTTATAATTCTTTGTTTAAGCATTGGGAAATAAGGCTAGTAAACGACCTTTTGGTTATAATCCGCCAAAGCGCCTTTGCCTCTGCTTATAAGATAGTAGCGCCTTCTCAATCTCTTTTTCATCAAAGTCTGGCCATAAGACATCGGTGAAGTAATACTCACTATAAGCTGCCTGCCAGATTAGGAAATTACTTATACGTATTTCACCGCCGGTGCGAATAAGCAGGTCGACATCAGGCAAATCGGCGGTGTAAAGGTAATCGCTAAATAACCCTTCGTCTATATTTTGCGGTGGGATGCCTTCAGCTATAATATGGCGTACTGCGTCTAAAATTTCAGCGCGCCCTCCGTAGTTGAAGGCAAAGCCGAGGGTCATCCCTGTATTTTCCTTAGTTAACTCCAGAGCCCTCTTGATGACCTGCTGGAGACCTTGGGGGAGTCCTTCGAGACGGCCAAGATGGCAGAGCTTAACCCTTTCCTTATGAAGTTCTTGGGCTTCCTTATCTAGAATGCTTTCAAAAAGGTGAAATATGCTGCCGACCTCGACTTCAGAGCGATCCCAGTTTTCAGTAGAGAAGCCATAAAATGTCAGATACTTTATATGATATTTATTATTAAGGTATCTAAATGTAGAGCGGGCACTTTCCACCCCAGCCACATGCCCCTCAAACCTGGGTAATCTATGCTGCTCTGCCCATCTACCATTGCCATCCATGATGATAGCTATATGATTGGGAAGACCATCCGTTCTTTCTTTAGCTGACGAAGCAGCTTCCATTCTGCCCACCTGAATTTTAGAATAGTAAAACCCCTCTACCCCGGCTATACTTCAGCAAGTTCTGCTTCTTTATCTTGTCCAACCTGCTCGGCATTAGCTATGAAGCCATCGGTAATCTTTTGTAGCTGGTCTAAGGCGCGTTTGAGCTCGTCCTGGGATATCTCATTTCCTTTCTCCAGCCTCTTTAGTTCATCCATGGCATCGCGCCTTATGTTGCGCATCACTATTTTGTCCTTCTCCACTTTCCCCCGTGCTACCTTTATTAGCTCCTGCCTTCGCTCTTCAGTCAGGGGCGGAATATTTATGCGGATTACGTTCCCGTCATTGATTGGATTTAGCCCGAGGTCAGACTTCAGGATGGCTTTCTCAATACTATGTATGCTGCTTTTATCCCAAGGTTGGATGACAAGCAGCCTTACCCTGGGTGTAGAAATGCTGGCAAGTTGATTGAGAGGGGTGGGAACGCCGGCATACTCTACCTTGATGTGGTCTACTAGGGCAGGGGTAGCATGCCCGGTGCGGATGGTGGCTAATTCTCTTCGCAGAACCTTAATAGAGGTTCGCATCTTTTCTTCAACATTTCGTAAAGTGTCGCTAACCATTTCACTAACTGCTGGATACTAGAGTGCCAATGGATTTGCCGACTATAGCACGCTCAATACTGTGGGGAGCTTGAAGGTCAAAGACGATTATGGGCAACTTATTTTCAAGACAAAGGGAAAGGGCGGTAGCATCCATCACCTGCAAACGTAAATTTAATGCTTCCAGGTGAGTGAGTGTGTCAAACTTCTTGGCGCTGCGATTTTTGGTAGGATCAGCATTGTAAATGCCATCAACGTTATTCTTTGTCATCAATAGGACCTCTGCCTCCACCTCTATGGCGCGCAGAGCAGCTGCGGTATCAGTGGTCATATAGGGATTGCCAGTACCCCCAGCGAAAATGACTGCTCTGCCTTTCTCCAAGTGACGAATAGCGCGTCGTCTGATGTAGGGTTCAGCTACCTGTTGAATGTCTATGGCTGTCTGGACTCTAGTAGCTACTCCCTCCCTCTCCAGCGCATCCTGGAGAGCCAGGGCATTTATTACTGTTGCCAGCATCCCGGCGTAGTCAGCGGTAACCCTTTCCATTCCCTCCTTCTCAGCCTTAGCCCCACGCCAGATGTTGCCCCCACCAACGACAATGCTTATATCCACTCCCATTTCTAATACCTGTTTAATCTGCTTGGCTATTATGGCAACGGTGGAGGAATCAATGCCATAATCGGCTTCGCCACTAAAGGACTCGCCGCTGAGTTTGAGCAGAACTCGCTTATATTTGGGAGTGGTCATCTTGTCACTACCTACCCAATTCAAATCTGGTGAACCTATTTACCTTGATATTCTCTCCCACCTTGGCGATGGTCTCAATAATAACATCTTGAACGGTCTTGGCGGTGTCCTTAATGTAAGGCTGAAGAAGCAGGCAAGCCGCTTCAGGTTCTATATCAGACCCTTTAGGGACTTCATCCTTTGAGATGAATTGAGGGGGCATGGCTGCTACTTGCATTGCTAAATTATGAGCTAGTTCCTTGAACTCCTCAGTGCGGGCAACGAAGTCAGTTTCGCAGTTGACCTCCACCATGGCTCCAATATGCCCACCACAATGGATATAGGCTTCAACCAGTCCTTCAGTGACAACACGCCCTGCTTTCCTTTGTGCTTTAAGAAGCCCTTCCTCTTTCAAAATCTCGAGTGCCTTTCTTCTATCTCCTTCTGCTTTAAGGAGGGCTTTCCTACAATCCATAACCCCCGCTCCAGACTGGTCTCGTAGCTCTTTTACTTTGACTGTTGGGATTTTCAACCTCTTCCTCCAAGTTTTATTCCTCGGGAGTGGAAACAACAGACTCAGTAGTTTCTACAGCCTCGAGCTCCTCGATGCCCTCTTCCTTTTCTTCCTCCTCTAGAGCCAATGCCTCACCGGTTTTACCCTCTATTACTGAATCGGCAATGCTACTACATATTAGCTTGATAGCTTTAATAGCATCATCATTTGCTGGAATAGGGTAGTCAACGCCGGTGGGGTCACAGTTGGTGTCCACAATAGCAACAACCGGTATTCCTACGCGTTTAGCTTCAGCCAAGGCAATCTTTTCCTTGATAACATCAATAATGAACAGAGCAGACGGCAGGCTGGTCATCTCTTTGAGGCCGCCTATCTGTCGATTGAGGCGCAGGATTTCCTTTTCAAGCTTCAAGGCTTCCTTTTTGGTTAGGTGGCCGAATTCACCCCTGGCCTGCTGGTCTTCCAAACGCACTAGGTAGTCTATGCGGGTTTGGATGGTAGCAAAGTTGGTCAGCACTCCTCCCAGCCAACGTTGATTGACATAATACATGCCACAACGTTTAGCCTCTCCCTCTATAGTCTCCTGAGCCTGCTTCTTAGTGCCGACAAAGAGGATATTGCCTCCCTCAGCTATCAAATCCCGAGTAAAGTCGTGTGCCTTGGTTAGCAGGCTGACCGTTTGCTCTAAATCAATGATGTGAATGCCATTGCGCTTGGTAAAGATGTAGCCCTTCATACGAGGGTGCCAATGACCTGTCTGGTGCCCGAAGTGAGCACCAGCCTCCAACAACTGCTTGATAGTGATTGTATCTGGCAAGCTCGAACTCCTCCCAATTTCGAAATAGTATAGCATACCATCTGGTATTCCAGCAATAGCGAGAAGGGTAACTGCCTCAGTTCAGCGCTTGCTCTTTATATATCATTAAGTTTATTATTAGGGGAGAATATGGAGGAGCTAAAGATGCAAATTAGGAAAACATATAAAGGGGTAAGTCCTGAGCTACTTTATGACGAGATTAGGGACTTTACCTTAAAACAGGGATTGGTTATAGGTGAGGCAAAATTGGAAACATACGCCTTGCCTAACGACACCTCATCATTTATTTCTCGTGGCACTCTAACATTTAAGGCTCAGGGCAAGTCAGGTAAGGGTGAGAAAGAGTGTCTCAGGGCACATATCGTAGGCTCAGCCAGAGAGGAAACAAAGGTAATGCTTGATATAGATGAAAAGCTTTTCTCTCAGCAAAAGATAAGTGCTCTGCAAGATGACCTGAACTTTATTTTTAGCTCATATGAAGCAAAGAAGCGCTGAAGGCTCGTTAGAATAGCGGGCGCAGTAGGAGGGCGAAGGTATACCCCAGCCCGCCGCAGATAGGGAAGGTTAAAACCCAGGCAACAACAATCCTGCGTGCCACCCCCCACCGTACCGCCGAAAGGCGCTTGGTAGCACCCACCCCCATAATAGCCGAACTGGCGCAGTGGGTAGTGCTTAC
>JAZGHN010000101.1:0-4522 GCA_036481135.1 Dehalococcoidales bacterium
CCAGCTACTGGGCAAGACGGTTGAAGTGCTGGTGGAGGGGAAGAAAAAGGGCAAGTGGCAGGGTCGCACCCGAACCGGTAAACTGGTATTCTTCAGTGACAGCAACGATTGCCTGGGGCAACTGGTAAACATTAGAATCGATAAGACCAGCCCCTGGTCACTACAAGGCGAGTTAGCTAAATGAGTAATTTATCCGCGGAACAGATTGATAGCATTATAGACCTTGCCCTGGCTGAGGATATCGGCCACGGTGATATCACCAGCGAGGGGCTGATACCGCCTGAGCTGGAGGGGAAGGCATCCATACTGGCTAAGGAGGAAGGGATAATAGCCGGCGGTGAGGTAGCCAGGCGGGTATTCCTCAGGGTTGACCCGTCACTCAAGGTCGAACTGCTCATCAAAGACGGAGCCAGGGTTCAACCAGGCGATATAGTAGCCACCGTCTCCGGTCGGGTAATAAGCATCCTCAAAGCCGAGCGGACAGCCCTCAACTTCCTCCAGAGGCTCAGTGGCATCGCCTCACAGACAGCCCGATATATAGCCGAAACACAGGGGCTTGGGGTTAAAATCACCGATACCCGCAAGACCACCCCCGGTCTCAGATTGCTGGAGAAGTATGCGGTGCGCACCGGCGGGGGACAAAGCCACCGCCTCCACCTAGGTGATGGTATCCTGATTAAGGACAACCACCTCACCACCCTGCGCGCCCTGGGTATAAAGATAAAGGATATTATCGCTAAGGCTAAACAGAATGCCCCTCAAGGGGCAACGGTTGAGATTGAGGTCACCACTCCCCAGGAAGCCCTAGAGGCTGCGGAGGCTGGGGCTGATATCCTTATGCTGGATAACATGAGCCCCGAGGAAATGCGCCGGGTAGTGAATTCAATTCCAAGCCATATTAAGACTGAAGCCTCAGGGGGTATCACCCTGGCTAATGTCCGCGCTGCTGCTATGGCCGGGGTTGATGTTATCTCCATCGGTGCCCTCACCCACTCCGTCAAAGCCCTGGACATCAACCTTGAGCTCGAGCCACAGACACTCAACCTTTTTTAAGATGCCTCTATATATCAAACTGTAGACAAAAAGAGACCACCAACAAATCCCGTTTGCCACATCATAAAAATACCGAAGACTATGCTGATAACTCCGGCTACTCCCCGTACCCATAGATTTAGCCGGAAGGAACGCCCAGCAGTAAGCTTAAAGGGAAGGCTAATAAGACCGCTGAAGACCAGCATGCCTAAGATAGAACCTACACCGAAGAGCAGGAGAAAGAAGAGTCCCTGAGCTACCGAGGACATCGTGCTAAGAACGAGCACGGTGAGTGCTCCGCTCCCGGCCAGACCGTGAACCATCCCTATCAGCAGCGGTCTTCTGATGTGCCGGTGGTCATGGCCTGGAGTTTCATCGTGAGAATGACTATGGAGATGCTGCTTATCTCCATGCTGGTGCAAATGGACATGGGCTCTACCTGTCACTAGCTGCCTTATAAGGGGCACCCCCAATAGAACGAGGACCACTCCTACAACGAATTCCATGGACAGGGCCAGCCTATCAGGAATAGTCAGTTTGAAAACCAGCACCGCAAAGCCCACTGCGAAAAGGGTAAGGGAGTGCCCTATGCCCCAGCTCAAGCCTACCAGCACCGAGCGACGGAAACTGCTACTGCGGCTAACAATGGTAGTTACCGCCACTATATGATCAGCATCCAGGGTATGCTTAAGTCCCAGCAAAAACCCAAAAATCGGGACGGTTAGTATGGTTATTTCTGGCATGCTTTCCCCTCAGCTTCCTGTTGGCTATCCTCGCTGCATTACCCACGCCGCCTACTAGCACTGCGCCGGCGGAATAATGCTGACCACATCAACCCTGTCGCCCCCCACTCGCTCCACCACAGAGGCTATCAGCGAGGTGCTGGCAACTACCTTTAGTTTTGCTGTGCTCCCTGAGGAACAACCGCTCAGCAGTGAAGCACCAGCAAGACTCAAGAGCAGGATAGCGGTGACCGGGATATTGAGCTTTTCTCACAGAGGTTAAACCCTCTCTTCAATTAGACGCATCTGCAACAATACGCAATAGCAAGCTAAAATTTTTACTTCCGGCAATTCGTGCAGCGGCCGAAAATAGCTAGATGCTTCAAATCGGCAATAAACTTATAATCGCGGAGCAAGGTATCCCTCAGAGGGAACAGCGTTGCTTCATCAAGGTCAATTGTTGCTCCACACTCCTGACAGACCAGGTGATGGTGATGACCTTTATCCGCCGGGTGGTATCTAACCCGACCTTCCCCGAGGTCAGTCTCGGTTACCAGTCCGAGTCGCTTGAGCAGTTCCAGAGTGCGATAAACCGTCGAGATATTAACATGGGGATACTTAGCCACCACCTGGGCATAGATTTCCTCAGCACTAATGTGGCTCTCGCTACCTTCAATGGCTGACAGAATCATCATCCGCTGAGGCGTCAGCCGGTAACCCAGCTCACTTAGCCTGTGAACCGTATCTCTAGATTGTGTCATTTAACCCTCACCCAACTAAACACTTTACAGCAAATATCGGTTAATCGCAACCATTTGTATTTGAGACTAGTTTCAACAAAATGGTTTTTTAAAATTTCTCCCTGCTGTCCAAGAGTATAGTTACCGGGCCATCGTTATAGATTTCCACTTGCATGTACTGTTGAAACCGCCCCGTTTCCACCTTTAATCCAGTGGCGCGAATCTGCTCCACAAACCGCTCGAATAATTCTTCAGCCTGAGCTGGCGGGGCAGCCTCAACAAAACTGGGACGACGCCCCTTTCTGGTATCAGCTAACAGGGTAAACTGGCTCACCGCCAATAGCTCGCCTTTGATATCCAGTGCCGAAAGGTTAAATCTGCCGGCATCATCAGGGAAAATGCGCAGGTTGACCACCTTTTGTGCCAGATAGTCTACATCCTTTTCCGTATCACCGCTGGCTACACCTACCAAAATCACCAGTCCCCGACCAATCCTCCCCACTACCTCACCGCCAATGCTGACCGAGGCCCCGGTGACCCGCTGGAGCAGCGCCTTCACTCCTTATTTCCCCCTCGTTTCTTCTTTCTACGCGCCCCCTCCTTAGCCACCTCAGGGACGCTACTTTTACGACTATCGGTAACATAAAAGCCGCTCCCCTTAAATATAATGGGAACGGAGTTAATGACACGACGAGCCTTCCCCTGGCACTTAGGACACATAGCTATCGGCTCTTCCTCAAACCGTTGCTTTCTTTCAAAACGAAAGTCGCACTGACTACATTCATACTCATAAGTGGGCATTTCTCACCTCTCCTTGTCCGACACATCTTACCTCAATAGGCTCGCCTGTTCAATAGCTTCAGCCACCACGAACAGAGAGCCGGCAACACAGATAAGGTCTCGAGCCCCAGCGATACTCCTCGCCAGGGACAGCGCCTCAGGGATGCTCTCTGCCGCCTGGGCTTCCACCCCCTGCCTCCCAAATGCCGCTGTGAGCTGGTCTAGCGCCATCGCCCGAGGATGACGCGAGCGGGTGACAATTACTTTATCAAACAGGGTCACTAATTCTGATACTATGCCATCAATATCCTTATCAAACGATACCCCTGTAACCAAGATAGCTCGGCCAAAGTCGAAGTACTGAGCCAGGGATTCCCTTAGCTTCCGAGCTGAGTCAGGGTTATGGGCACCATCAACTATCATCAGCGGGTGCTGGCTGAGAATCTGGAACCGACCCGCCCAGCTTACCCGTGCCAGACCATCGATAATGCTATCCCGAGAGATATCGAAGCCCCTCGCCGCTAAAACCTCCAGCGCCGCTACCGCGGTAGCGGCATTCCCCAGCTGGTATTGACCGAGAAGGGGGATGGATAGTTTATAGCCGCCTAGCCTGCCCTTGACCTCAAGCGACTGCCGTTTATTATCAAAACCGAGGCTTTGCCAGGTAACATCCTTGCCCACCCTGACCAGCTCCACCCCTCGGCTGTGACAAACATCTTCTATTACCCGAACCACCTCATCAGGCTGAGAGGAAAGGACCACCACACAACCGGGCTTAATAATACCCGCCTTCTCCGTGGCGATTTTAGTTAAGGAGTCGCCCAGCACCTCAGTGTGGTCCAGGCTAATCGAGGTGATAAGGCAAACCTCAGGCAGTATGATATTGGTGGCATCATATTTTCCCCCTAACCCCACCTCCAGTACCTGAAAATCAACCCCCTTGAGCTTAAAGTGAGCAAAGGCTAGCGCCGTTAGCAGCTCGAAGGTGGTCAACTCACCGTAGGTAGCCTTCTCGTTTACCGCCTCAACCTCAGGCTTAAGCCTCTCCACCACTGAAATAAGCTCTCCCTCAGTAATAAACTCCCCGTCCACCCTAAACCGCTCCCTCAGAGTGTTAAGGTGCGGCGAGGTATAGAGCCCGGTGACATAACCTGAGATGGTAAGGGCTGAGGCTATCATGGCAGCGGTACTGCCCTTGCCTTTAGTGCCACCAATATGAACCGACTTCGCTTCAAGATGAGGGCTGCC
>JAZGHN010000102.1:0-2162 GCA_036481135.1 Dehalococcoidales bacterium
TTCGGCCGCCTCCTTCATCATAGGGAGGAAGACATAGCTCATAATCAGTATCACAGCAAGGAAAACAAAATAGCTGACATAACAGACCGCAAGATACGGCTTGGTTTCCGAGTTTCTTCTCCTTTCCAATGCCTTTGTCTCCTCCGCATCGGTGGCAACGCCCTCCAGTATTTCCCCTAACTGACCACCCATCCTAGATGCCTCGATTAGGGTGAAGATCGTTCTTCGTATAAGCGGCGTGGGGTATTTCTTGGCGAAGTGAAGCAAAGCATCCTCAAAGGAAACGCCCCATGATATCATATTATCAATCCGCTTTATGGCCGGGGTGAGCGCACCATACTGCCCTAAGGCAGCAATACTCATCGCATCCTTCATGGTCATGCCCGATTTTACAGACAGGCTGATATCGCGCACCATAGCCGGAAACTCTGCTTCTAACTTCCCTATTCTTCTCGTCTCGTAGAGGTTGAAAAAGCTCGGGGGTATAATAGTCAGGATAAGGACTAGAATACCGATATTCATTGGGTCGATACCTAGGTAGAAGGCAGCAGCGGCACAAGCCATCGCAATTCCGGCCGAGATAACATATAGCAGATAAGGCCTCTCCCTTATTGTATGCAGTGGGGATTTAATGAATCGTTGCAGGGTAGACTTACTTCTGCTATGCTCTATTGCCTCAAGAACTATGTCCCTGTCCATCCTATTTTGTCCCCTCTGGTGTCATTATATCGGTAAGAAGCACAAACAACATCGAGCCTAGCGGGATATACCCGTATATGATCACCATCAGAATCATCGGACTTGCTCCTCCCAACATCATCATGGCAGCGAACATGACGATAATAAGGATTGGTGCTGCCACCATCCCGATGATGTAGACCTCAGAAAGCAGGCCTAGAGTCTCAATAAACTCAGCAAACTTCTTTCTGTTCTCTTCCATGGCTTCCCGCGCCTTGCTGATAAAATAGGTTCCCATTTCGCCTCCTGAGAGGGCATTCGTCGTAGCTCCCTGAATGAATGTCCTCAGATGCGTGGAAGGAGTAAAGGAGGCCAGGTTGCGCAACGCGCTAATAAAATCAAATCCGAGCAGCTCAACGTCCCTAACCACCAGCTTCGCTTCTTGGCTTACTTCGCCGAAGAATTCCTCCGTCTCGGCAAGTTTCCTAAAAATAACGTAGGGAATTACACCTATGGTAGCCATGAACGACATCCAGCAGATGGCATAGGACAGATGGCCGTCTATCTTCCTTTTCCTTTCCCAGCCCTTAACCCGGGGATAAAGGATAAAGAGGAGGAACACAGCCAGAAAGCAAGCAAGCACCGCGAGGACAATCAGACCGAAGTCAGCTAAAAGCCCTAGCAGATTGGTTTCCGTCATGTCCCTTGTGAGGAGGAATCTCCATATTGGCACATAGTTAAAGACGAGGGCTGATACCGCCAGCCCCATGGTGACGCAGACGGACGAGAGCACAAGGGAATACAGGGTAGCAGTGGATAGCAATCTTTCTACGGTGACATATATCCTTGCCTTTATCAAGTCGTTGGTCAGGAAGGAGAAACGAGTTCGCCTTCTCCTGTAGTAACCACCAAAGAGAGCCAGAGACATTGTACCCATGTTCACAGTATCTCTCCCTGCAGCAAACCCTTTTCGACCTCATCTGGACGTATACTGTAGTCAAATAGCACTTTACTCAGTCCATAGAAGTCGTGTACCTTGTTCTCACGCAGCAAATTCATTATTCTCAGCCGCCGGGCGTACTCTGCCGACAATTCCTCCTCGCTCATGTTCAGTTTTTCCATGGTCTTTATGAAGACCTTGGACTCCCCACTGAATTGAAAGCTGCCAGCAGTACTTCGGAAGACCTCGTTCGTCTTGAGGGTTTCGTTATCAAAGTCAACACCGGTCACCTCTATCACATTAGTGCATCTCCTAGCTCTAATATCACCGACCTTTACCATACTGACCAGTGCCACGATGTCTATGCTGTCAAGCAGCATTAGTGGAATGTCGATGGGGGGCTTGGTCAGCCTTTTCACCAACGACTCCACTGAGTCGGCGTGAAGCGTGGAGAAGGTGATGTGTCCGGTGGCCATAGCCTGGAAAAGGGTAAAGGCTTCCCGTCCTCGCACCTCTCCAACCAGCAGGTACTCAGGCCGCTGTC
>JAZGHN010000103.1:0-2944 GCA_036481135.1 Dehalococcoidales bacterium
AACGTATTCAGCCAGTGTTTTGACGATGTAGGCACGCTTGCTGCCGAGAAAGTTTTCCATCGGATGAAGCGCAACCAGACTGACAAGATAACTTCCTTTGTTCTGAAGGTCTCGAGTTCTACTCCGCTGTTCCTGTTGGTGTAGGGTCTGGGCAAAGATACCGATGCCGATCACTAATATGACGAATATTGCAATGGTGATCCGTTGAACTTTCATGGGATTTCCCTCTTCTAAATAATGAGTGCTATGGCCACGAGAGAAAAAACTTGTTTAGGTGGAAGTATGCATTTATTTGTGCTTGATTCATGCAAGATCTATGCTCAACTAGTACCCGAAACAAAAAATGTACGAGGTAGCGAAGGGTTTAAAATTATTAGAAGAAAAGTCATCTGGGAATACCAGCCGGCTCGCCTTTCTATATCCTCCAGTGGGGCGCGATCTAGGGTCAGGGATGTTTATCTTTGGAAGGCAATATGTGCACTGGAGTTACTGTTTATGTTCAAAAGAGTATCCACAAAATGTGCCCTCTCCTCCTCACGGGAGGAGAGGGCTTCGGCCTTCCTTATGCCGAATGATTGGGGTGAGGGGGGGTATGAAACAGCCCTTTTTCTGGGCGGTTACACTATTTTACGGCGAACCGCTGGAATCTTAGCAAGCTTAGATCGCAGGAGGTGCACCCTTCATGGTGTTACCGTTGATTCGTCTCTAGGCCAGGCCACTTGTAAGGTTTGCCAGGCCTGACTCTCTGGGTCATCGGACTCCAAAGTTAAGCAGTAGTCAGCTTTGTGTAAGCGAAAGAGGGGGCGAATTACCATGATGTAATATGAACCGTCTGCCGGCAAATTCATCACCCGAAGATCCATGGGCAATGTGTCCTTCTTTCTCACCCTTAGATCAACGCCAGGTATGGAATCTCGCACTCCAAGGAACACTCTCCCTTTGCCTCTCCACCTGGGCCATAATTGCTCCCTTGTGCTTAAGGTGGATTTCTCTCCAGCCTCCGCAGGCACTATCACTTCGGGTGTTAACCTAATGATGATGTTTTCACCGGCTGCGGCCTGAAATTTAAATAAACCTATGGCACGACGAAGATGATTCTTGCGTTTGAATTTGGAGAGTCTCCGATTTGCAGTCTCAGTACTGGCAGTCATTGGACTGGTGAGTGTTGAGGAGCAGATGGTTTTTATCGGCTCTACACCCGGGGGTTCCCCAACCACAAAGGTCAGGCCGGTAACTTTACCGGTGACACTTATGGGGTTGATCAACATGACTTCGCCGGTGGTAAGCTCTGTTACCACATATAGATTTCTTACGACATCAACAACATACAATACGTCCTCATGACTGAAGTCCATAGAGGCGATCTCGAAGGATAAGTCAGTCAGCTTTACTGGTTCTTGCGTTCCAACGGGTGGCGACGCTAGATCGATTTTGATCAGATCTGTTCCGCTAGCAGCATACATTACTCTTTCAGATTGATGATATGCTAGGGTCCGTACTTGCTGCTTACCAAATGAAAAAACAGGGGTTAACGTGGCTGTTAGAGCGGTATCATCGAAAGTGACCAGGACCAGGCTGTACTGTTCACTAGAAGAATCGACCTGAACTCCGTAAAGCTCGTTTTCCGCTGCCTCGAGGGCAACAACCGTGGGAACCACCGTCCCTGTCTCTGGAAGCAAGTTGAAGGTCTGACCTTGAGCACCGCTATCCGGATCAATGGCAATAATGCTGCCAGGATTATCATCGATGGCAACGAGGAGTGTGTGGGTACTGTATTGGTATTCTATATCGGCTATTTTGCCAGTGCCCAGGGGGAAAGGAAGAGAGCTTTCAGCGTTCTCAGGGGTGATATTTATAAGCGAGCCAGTGTCGGAGCCGGTGGCACCGAGCAGATCACCAACTACAACCGGCCATGTGAATTCTGAAGCGGGGGGCTGACTGGAGCACTTGAGTAAGAGGGTGTAAGAACCGGTATCAGCGCCAGCGCCGGGAGTTTCAGCGCTGATGGCAAGGTAGTAGGTGCGATCCACATCGACAGTCATCTCAAGATATGGGTCTGGACTGATATCCATTCCAGGAGCTGAACTCGCAGGGTCAGCCGCTGGTACGTTCAAGGACTCATCGCTCACAGCGACCAGATTTCCAGCGGCATCGAAAACATGCAAAATGGAGTCAAGCGGAGATTCTATTTTCTCAGCATCGACATCGATAGTGAAAAATTGGCCGGCCACAAGATCAACGGCGTAATAATCCACTTGAGGAGGGACTTGAGTAGGCGACGTTATGGCGCCATTGTAACTCATTGGAGGATCATCGCAGGTGGCGGAGAACGCATTGGTGAAGTCTACTGCAGTGGGTTCTACCGCAAAAACCGTCGGCACGGTGGTACATAAGAAGAGGATGATCAGTGCAAATAAGAAGAGTCTGTTCGTGGGTCTCATTGCATACCCCCCCGGTCTGGGATTCACCCCATCTGGTAAGAATTTTGATGTATCGCTCGAGTTCGCAAGATTGGTGCCAATCATTTAACGCCAATTATATGTATTAATATCAATTGTTTATGCTGTCAGACTCGTTTTGACCACAGTTGGCTAACTTGCCACATTTGGGCAACTGGCAAAACGGTGTTTGGGCAAATGGCCAACTCCCAGTATGAAGACAAGGATTTCCCCAAAGTGACTCGAACCCGGCCGAAGAGGTGCGGTAACCTCGAGTTTTTTTTGGTCTAGCTGGCTGGGATTACTACTGTTTTTAGCGGTTTGTCACGGCAAGAATGTTATGAGTTTCATCTTTCCCTAAAGGGGTTGGGACGGCCATGAATTGATAGGAGGGCTATAACCGAAATGGTTGGCGAAATGGCAAAATGGGCCGGAATGTGAAAAGTTTTTCCACTTTTTTCCTGTCAACACTACCTATCATTCATTCCCGAGTTTGCCAATGTACT
>JAZGHN010000104.1:0-5035 GCA_036481135.1 Dehalococcoidales bacterium
GCCGACTATATCAAGCAGGAAACGCTATCCCTAAAGCTTGTTGAAGGGGCACCCCCGGAGGGCGCGTTCGCCGAGAGCTATAGATTGGGTGACCACGAGATATTATTGGGGGTGAAGAGGAAGGTCGCCGGTTAACCTCACTGCTGGGGCGGTGGGCTTTCGGTAAGGGTAGCGTAGGCGGTATTTTCGGTATCGCCTCGCCAGAAGAGTATTTTCACACTTTGTCCAATTTGGACGGAGTGTATCGTTTGGATTAACTCCTCGGCAGTGGATATCTCCTTGTCATCCATGCTGACAATGACGTCCTCTGCTTGAAGGCCTGCTTCGGTGGCAGGGCTGTTGGGGGCTACATAGGTGATAAAGGCTCCTTTATCTACCGCTAAGCTATACCACAAAGCCACGGTTTGGTTTACATCTGCCAACCTGACTCCTAGGTAAGGGCGAATCACATAGCCGTTTAGGATTAGTTGGTCGATAATGGGGATAGCTGAATTGATGCTTATGGCATAGCCCATACCTTCGACACCGACGGTGGCGATTTTAATGCTGGTAATGCCGATTACCTCTCCAGCCATATTGACTAGGGGGCCACCACTGTTGCCCGGGTTGATGGCGGCGTCGGTTTCGACAAGGTCGCGCAGCGTTTGTCCTCTCTCGGCGGGCATAGAAACATCGGTGCGGCTGACCCACCCGCCCTTCATGCTTATCCCCAGGCCGAGCGGATTACCGATAGCGGCTACCTGCTCACCGATTTTTAGTTTGTCTGAATCCCCGATATCAGCTGCTGGTAGATTTTGGGCGTCAACCTTGACTACAGCCAGGTCGGTAAGAGGGTCGTTGGCCACTGTTTGGGTAGGAAAGGTTCTGCCGTCATCCAGGGCTATAATAATAGTTTCAGCTCCAGCAACTACGTGACTGTTGGTTACGATAATCCCAGTCTCGTCTATAATCCATCCTGAGCCCTCCCCCAGGTTGGTTTTGATAGCCACTACCGAAGGCTTAACCTTAGCCACTACCGCGGTATAATCGGCTAATTGTAGACCATCGCTCTCGCGGGGTGGTGGTGTCCAATCGGGGTTAATCGGGGTCTCAGTAGCGGGAGGGGTGATTTCCGGGGCAGGTGGTGGTGGAGCCTCTACAGGGGGTGGTTGGGCACAACTAAAGTCAAAGGTAAAAAATTCATTAAGCGGTAGGGAACACCCTCCACCTAAGGCAAGAGATAAGATGAGGATAAGAGCAATAACTAGATATTTTATTTTTGTCCTCTTCATTGCGGTTCAATTATAGCACGTGAGCCAAATTGGAACAAAAAGGGGAGGGGAGATTGGTTATGCCGCACAGAGGCAAAAACCCCTCACCCCTCCCAGGGAAGAAGCATAGGGATGTTGGTGAATAACCCCACTATTTATAGTTTAGGCAGGTGGGTCAGCGCCTCCTTTACCTTGTCTTCAGGAAATTCATAGTCCTTCATCCTTCCGGAGAGGTACTCATCATAGGCAGCCAGGTCGAAGTGCCCGTGCCCGCTATGAGCTATCAGGATGTTTTTAGATTCGCCTGATTCCTTGCATTTAAGGGCTTCATCAATGGCTACCTTGACGTTATGGCAGGGCTCAGGGGCGGTGATAATCCCCTCGGTTCGGGCGAACTTTACCCCTGCCTCAAAGACGGGGATTTGGTATTCAGCTCTGGCTTCGACTAAGCCTAGTTTATGGAGGTGACATATGATGGGTGCCATCCCGTGGTAGCGTAGCCCCCCGGCGTGAATTGGGGATGGGATAAAGGTGTGCCCTAAGGTGTACATCTTGAGCAGGGGGGTGAGGCCAGCCACATCGCCGAAATCATAAGCATAGGGTCCCTTGGTCAGAGTGGGGGCGGCTTTAGGTTCAACGCAGATAATGCGCAGGTCTGGTTTTTCCCCACTGATCTTATCTCTGATCCAGGGTAGGAACTGCCCGGCGAAGTTTGAACCGCCACCGATGCAACCGATGATAATATCGGGATACTCACCGGCCATCTCCATCTGCTTTCTGGTTTCCTCGCCAATGATGGTTTGGTGAAGCAGAACGTGGTTGAGTACGCTGCCCAGGGAATAATGAGTATCATCACGGGTGGCGGCATCCTCCACCGCTTCACTGATGGCTAATCCTAAGCTGCCGGTGCATTCGGGGTCTTGGGCTAGTATATCACGTCCGGCTTTGGTATCCGTGCTGGGGCTGGGTACAACCGTAGCCCCCCAGGTCTCTATCAAGATGCGGCGGTAGGGCTTCTGCTCATAGCTAATCTTGACCATATACACCTTGAGTTCGATATCGAAGAACATGCAGCCCATAGCCAGGGCACTGCCCCACTGACCGGCGCCGGTCTCGGTAGCCAGGCGCTTGACCCCTTCTTTCTTGTTGTAGTAAGCCTGAGCCACAGCGGTGTTAGGCTTATGGCTTCCCGCCTGGCTTGTACCTTCATACTTGAAGAAAATCTTGGCTGGTGTATCCAGGGCTTTCTCCAGCCGATGTGCCCGATGCAATATTGTAGGGCGCCAGGTGCGGTAAATAGCCTGCACCTCCTCGGGGATTTCAATGTAACGCTCCGGGCTAAACTCCTGCATAATAAGAGCCATAGGAAAGATAGGGGCTAGGTCATCAGGGGTTACTGGTTGTTTTGTGCCCGGGTGCAACACTTGGGGCAGGGGCTCGGGCAAATCGGGCAGAATGTTATACCAACGAGTTGGCATATCTTTTTCGTCGAGGATAAACTTTGTCCTCTCCATGTGTCCTCCTTTTATTTAATTTGAAGTATTATACCAGATTCAAAGCCTCTCGCAGGCTTTTGGTAAAAGATTTGAGGGAGGTGAGGGTGGCATCCTGTTCCATTAGCTGAATGAGGCGGCTGCCAACAATGACGCCATCGGCTATTTTAGCCACTCGCTGGGCTTGCTCCGGGTTAGACACGCCAAAGCCGACGCAAAGAGGTTGCTGTGCCTTTTGCCTAACTCGGCCGACAAAGTCCTCTAGTCCCGGGGGCAGAGCCTGTCTGGCTCCGGTGACACCGGTGAGGGAAACGAGGTAGATAAACCCTCGGCACCTTTCCGCTACCAAGGAGACGCGTTCCTCGGTGCTGGTGGGGGCGAGGAGATATATCAGGTCGAGCTTGTGCTTGCTTGTGCTTGTTTGCAGTTCAATTCCCTCTTCTGGGGGTAAATCGGGGATTATTATACCATCAATTCCCGCCTTAGCTGAAGCCCGGCAAAAAGCCTCCAGCCCAAAGCTGAGTATCGGGTTATAGTAGCTCATAAATACCAGGGGCACAGCTACCCTCTGGCGTAATTGGGAGGCTGCCTCTAGACAAATCTGGGGGGTGATACCCTGCTGGAGGGCCTGATAGCTCGCTTTCTGGATGGTGGCGCCATCAGCCAGGGGGTCGGAGAAGGGGATGCCGAGTTCAATGATGTCACAGCCATTATCAGCGAGGACGGATGCTGCCTCATAGGTTGTCTCCAGGCTGGGGTAGCCTACGGTGATGTAGGCGATGAGTGCCTTATATCCTGGTTTAAAGACAGATGTGATACGGCTCATAGGTTCATTCCCATCGCTTCGGCCACAATGTCTAAATCCTTATCGCCCCGGCCGGAAAGATTGATAGCTATAAGCTGGTTCTGGGGTAAATCGGCGGCTAGTTCGGCGGCATAGTAGATAGCATGGGCTGGCTCCAGCGCCGGGATTATCCCCTCGGTCTCGCAGAGGAGCCTGAAACCTTCCAGTGCTTGAGCATCGGTAACTCCTACATAGGTGGCGCGGCCTGTCTCTTTATAGTAGCTATGCTCAGGTCCTACCCCGGGGTAATCCAGCCCGGGGGCAATACTGTGGGTTGTTTGTATCTGGCCGCTCTTGTCCTGTAATAGGTGCGACTTGGTTCCATGTAACACACCACTCCTCCCAGCGACTAAGGAGGCGGCATGGAGAGCAGTCTCTAGGCCTCGCCCGGCGGCTTCAACGCCAATGAACTTGACGCTTTTTTCGTGGAAAAAGGGATGGAATAGACCTATGGCGTTGCTACCCCCGCCGACGCAGGCGACCAGGTAGTCGGGCAGGCGGTTATACATGGTCATCACCTGCTCTTTTGTTTCCTCTCCGATTATCGATTGAAAGTCACGGACAATCATGGGGTAGGGGTGGGGACCGACCACTGAGCCGAGAAGGTAATAGGTGTCCTGGATGTTGGTTACCCAATCCCGAATAGTTTCATTAATGGCATCCTTCAGGGTGCGACTGCCTGAGGATACCGGGCGCACCTCGGCACCCAGCAGTTTCATGCGGAAGACATTGGATGATTGGCGTTGGACGTCCTCCTCACCCATATATACGATGCACTGGAGACCTAGCATGGCGCATACTGTGGCGGCGGCTACCCCGTGCTGACCGGCCCCCGTCTCGGCAATGATTCGGGTCTTCCCCATACGCTTAGCCAGTAGCCCTTGACCCAGGGCATTATTAATCTTGTGAGCCCCGGTGTGAGCCAGGTCTTCGCGCTTCAGCAGGATGGTAGCCCCACCTATTTTTGCTGAAAGTTGCTGAGCTGGATACAGGGGGGTAGGGCGACCAATGTACTCCCGGCATAGTTTTTGGAATTGCTGCTGGAACTCCGGGTCAGCCTGAGCATCAAGGTAAGCCTGCTCCAGCTCGTCAAGGGCTGACATCAGTGTCTCGGGGACAAACTTGCCGCCGTACTGCCCGAAGTAACCGTGGGAGTCGGGTAACTGCCTATCTTTTACTGTCATCCGCCTTCCTTACCGCTTCAATGAAGGCCCTGATTTTGGCTATATCCTTGACCCCGTCCGCCTCCACCCCGGAGGAAACATCCACCCCCCACGGTGCCGCTGACTCAATTGCTTGAGCTACGTTATCCGGGGTAAGGCCACCGGCGAGAATCACCGGGAATTGTGCCGCTGCCTGCCGAGCCAGGCTCCAGTCGAAGGTTGTTCCTGTTCCACCATACCTGCCCTTGACTTGAGTGTCAAGAAGGTAGAGGTGCTTTTGAGCGG
>JAZGHN010000105.1:0-3994 GCA_036481135.1 Dehalococcoidales bacterium
CCTGGCTTCATCACCGATATAGGCAAGGAAAACCTGGGGCTTGGGCAGGGTGGGGATGGGAACCTCCTGTTTCTTCAGGTTGAGAATCATCCGCTCTATGCCGGCAGCGAAGCCAATGGCTGGGGTGGGCTTACCACCCAGTTCCTCAATCAGGTCATCGTATCGTCCGCCGCCGCCGAGAGTACTCTGGGCGCCTTCTCCCTCGGGCTGAATCTCAAATACTGTCCGGGTATAGTAGTCCAGCCCCCGAACCAGGCAATGGTTCAGTTCAAAGGGAAGTCCAAGTAGCCCCAGGTATCTCTTTAGCCGGCTGAAGTGCTCATCACATTCCGAGCAGAGGTAGTCGGTGCTTCTCGGCGCAGAGGCGGCTATTTGACGGCACAGGGGCTTTTTACAATCTAGGAGGCGCAGCGGGTTTCTCTTTAGCCTGGTTTTGCAGTCTGGGCATAGGTCGTCAGTATGGTCGGCACAATAATCCTTCAGGGCGGCCAGATATCCCGGTCGGCATTGTTTACAGCCGATGCCATTTATGATTAGTGATAGGCGGCCAAGGTTCAGGGAGGAAAAGAATTGCCATCCCATATCGATGACCTCGGCATCAAGGGCAGGGTCGTCCTCCCCGATGGCCTCGTAGCCGAACTGATAGTGTTGCCGGTATCTTCCTGCTTGGGGTCTTTCATATCTAAAGATGGAGGCAAAATAATACAACTTTACCGGCTGGGGCAAATTATGCATCCCATGTTCTAAGTAGGCACGGCACACCGGCGCCGTGCCCTCTGGTCTCAGGGTTATTTTGTTCCCTCCTTTATCCTCAAAGGTATACATTTCCTTTTCTACAATATCTGTGCCTTCCCCAATACTGCGGGAGAAAAGGCTGGTGTCCTCAAAGGCGGGAGGGTCAATGCGCTCATAGCCATAGAGCTGGCAGATATCGACCACCTTTTGCTCTATGTAGCGCCAGTATGCTTGCTCCTGGGGTAAGATGTCTGAGGTTCCGCGTGGTGCCCGATACAATCTAGCCTCCGTTTTCCTGGGTGCTTTAAGCTAGAATACAGTATAAGCTTTTACTTGTAAAGGCGAAGCCGAATTTGCCCTAGCCAGTTTCATTGGGTTATACTTAAATAGAAGTTAAGCTATTGGGGAGGCGGGTGGATAGTTTCGGTCAACTCATAGAGAAAGCTCAGAGCTATCTTGAACCAGACAAGATAGCTCTGGTGGAACAGGCCTACAATTTTGCCTCTGAGGCGCATCAGGGGCAGGTGCGTAAATCAGGCGAACCCTATGTGGAGCACCCGTTACAGACTGCGTTGACTCTGGCTGAACTTCAGCTTGATGCCACCTCTCTAGCCGCCGCCTTGCTGCACGATGTTCCTGAGAATTGTGGGATACCCGTTTCGGAAATTGAGGCCAAGTTCGGCGCAGAGGTAGCCAAGTTGGTTGATGGCACCACTAAGCTGGGCAAGCTTTCTCGGTCGGGGAGAGGGGAGGCGGCAACCGAGCTACAACTGGAGAATCTGAGAAAGATGCTGGTGGCTATGGCGGAGGACCTCCGCGTGGTGTTTATCAAGCTAGCTGATAGGCTGCATAATATGTCTACCCTGGGCGCCTTGTCATCGGAAAAACGGCGTAGCATTGCCCAGGAGACTGCAGAGATATATGCTCCCTTGGCTCATCGCCTGGGGATATCGGAGCTAAAGTGGCAATTAGAGGATTTGTCCCTCCGCTACTTGGAGCCAAAGAAGTATCACCAGATTGTCAAGCTGATTGCTGCCCGGCGCACCCAGCGGGAGGAATTCATAGGCCGTATAGTTCAGGTTTTGGAGGATGAGTTCAAAAGGGTAGGTCTAAAAGCCGAGGTATCGGGCAGGCCCAAGCATATTTACAGCATATACCAGAAGATGGAGAAGTATTCTGCTTTAGGTAAAGACTTCGATGATATCCATGACCTTCTCGCCCTTCGAGTATTGGTCGATACTGTGCCTGATTGTTATGCTGCAGTGGGCGTTATCCATAGTTTGTGGCGCCCCCTGCCTGAGGAGTTTAATGACTTTATTGCCAACCCCAAGCTAAACGGGTATCAGTCCTTACATACTGCCGTAATGTATGGCGCAACTCCTCTGGAGATACAGGTTCGCACCCATGAGATGCATCATGTTGCTGAATATGGGATAGCTGCTCACTGGCGTTATAAGGAGGGTGGAAAGGATGATATACGCTTTGAGGAAAGGATAGGTTGGTTACGCCAGTTAATTGAGTGGCACCGGGAGCTCAGCGGGGCTGAAGAGTTCTTGGAATCGGTTAAAACCGATATATTTATTGACCAGGTTTTTGTTTTCACCCCCAGAGGGGAGATAAAGGATTTACCCAAGGGTTCTACCCCCCTTGATTTTGCCTATCGGGTTCATACTGAGTTGGGGCACCGTTGTATCGGAGTTAAGGTGAACGGTAGGTTGGTGCCTCTCAATTATCAGCTTAAAAATGGCGATGTGGTTGAAGTTATGTCGGCTAAGGGGGAAAAGGGACCGAGCCGAGATTGGCTGAGACCCCAGCTGGGCTATATCAAAACCTCCCACGCCAGGGAAAAGATACGGCAGTGGTTTAAGAAGCGGGAAAGGGCGGAGAATATTGAGCGGGGGCGGGAGCTTTTGGAGAAGGATATGCGGCGGCTGGGGATAAAACTCGGTGATCGGGAGGAGCTAGCTAAGCTATTCAAATATGATAGCGTGGACGATTTTTTGGCGGCTATTGGTTACGGTGGTATTACTACTCATCGGGTTGCCTCAAGGTTAGCTACCCAGCAGGAGCGCCCTGCTGGGGTAACCGGGATTACACCACCCACACCATCACTATCGGCGGTTCAGGTGCTTGGTGTGGGGGATATGGTTACCCAGTTAGCTAAGTGCTGTCATCCTGTGCTTGGCGATAAGATTGTTGGCTATATTACCCGTGGCCGGGGGGTGACTGTCCATCGTCGGGATTGCCATAATGTCGTTAATGAGGCGGAGAAGGAGAGGCTGATTCGGGTGGGGTGGGGAAAGTCTGACGGCCTGTACCCGGTCAATATTCAGATTGAAGCCTGGGACAGGGTAGGGCTGGTTCGTGATCTCACCACCATTGTGGCTGAGGAAAAAATCAATATAACGGCCATGAATACCATTCAGCACGAGGACCATACCGTTACCGGATATTTTACTTTGGAGATGAAGGGCTTGACTCAGTTAAGTCGGCTCTTGGGAAGAATTGAGGGAATTCGAGGGGTGGTAAGTGTTTTCAGGGTTGGGGACGAGTCCACGATAAAAACTGACAAATCAACCTGAGGAAAGGGGGAAAATATTGCCAGTTACTAAATCAGCTCAAAAACAGGTGCGTGTAGCTGAAAGGAAACAACTGAGAAATAAGTCTATTCGTAGCGAGTGTAAGACTAACATCAGTAAAGCAGAGGGACTTATTTTCTCGGGCGAGCTTGAGGCGGCTCAGGAAGCGGTATCAGCTGCCATCCGTTCTCTTGATAAAGCAGCTGAGAAGGGGATTATCCATCCCAATAACGCTGCCCGACGCAAATCACGATTAATGAAGAAGCTAAATGAGGCCAAGAGTTCGTCTTCTGCTGAATAATTCAGTTCGAGTGTTGACAAAAGCCTTCTTTTGGGGCAAAGTTTTATAGAACAGATGTTCTCCCTATATGGAGTAGTGGTTCGTGGGGTGAGAGGTGAAGGCATTATCATCTATCAGGCAATTAGTATAGTTATCCCCTCGAAGGATAAAGCGGGTTCTTAAAAAGAGCTAGTTATGATCTTATCTCAGTTTCAGGCTGTAGGCCGTGACCTTTTCACTCAGGGGCTGATTTCTTCCCATGGTGGAAATCTGAGTATCAGGCTGGGGGATCGGTTAATTATTACCCGCCGCGGCAGCATGCTTGGTTGTCTAGCGGAAGCCGATTTGATAGAGACTGGGATAAGCAAAAATGACCGCTCTACACCATTTGCCTCAAACG
>JAZGHN010000106.1:0-2822 GCA_036481135.1 Dehalococcoidales bacterium
GGCTGAGGCAAAGATTGAGGGTATAATGCGTGATTACATTAAAGCACTCTCGGATAAGGACATAGACAAAGCACTATCCTTATGTACAGAGGACGCAATGTGGATAACCCCCCTAGGCACATTCAAAAGTAAAGAAGAGTTGAGACATTACTTAACATGGATGGCTCAGTCTATGCCAGACCTATCAATTAAGGAAACCGGACTTGGAATCATTGTACATGGAAGTAAGGCTTTCTATGAGCACATCTTTTCTGGTACCTTACAAGGGATGAAATGGGAGGTGCTGGCTATGTGTGCTTACGAGTTCAGCGGTGATAAAATCCAGAATCTCAGGACTGTTTTCGATAGACTGTCGCTAGCCAACCAGGTGGCACAGGGATGGATGGCGAAAAAAGCAGTGAGTGCTATTATTGAAAATATGCAGAAGGGATTGCGTTAAATTTCTTCCTGGTTTCGACATAGCAGCCGATATATAGAATAATTTCCCCATCCCTCTGTTTTCCTATTTCTCCAAACGGGGCAAGAAGACAGGTAAATTGAAGTGCAAGATACTGCCATAATAGTTGCTGTTGTTGGTGGCCTAGTATTCCTAGCACATCTTTTTTCTGGCATTTTCAGCCGTACCAGAATCCCCGATGTTCTCTTACTAATCATAATTGGCATCGCTCTCGGACCCGCTTCAGGGATGGTATCCCCTGCGCATTTGGGTGCCGTAGGCCCAATATTTGTGAATATCACTTTGATAGTCATCCTGTTTCAAGGTGGCCTTTCTTTAAAGTTAAGCACCTTGCGCTCCACAATGGGTGACGCTGTCAAGTTGTCTGCCACCAGTTTCTTCCTGACAATGATAGCTGCCGCCGCGTTGGCCCATTGGCTTGCCGGCCTGGAGTGGATACCTGCCTTCATTGTGGGCTCAATTATTGCTTCTACATCTGAGGCAATAGTCATCCCTCTAGCGAAGCAGCTTAAGATAGGGGGGAAAATGCAAGCTCTTCTATCTGTAGAATCTTCAATCAACGACGTGCTTTGCATTGTTATTACACTCGCTCTGGTTGAAGCCTATTGGCTGGGCAAATTTCAAGTTGGTCTAACTGCCGGTAATCTGGTTGCCTCCTTCATTGTAGCAATCGTATTTGGCTTTCTTGGAGCCTTTGTATGGTCAATTCTTCTTAACAGAATACGTACCATGCCAAATGCCATGTTTACTACCGTGGCATTCGCCTTTGCCCTTTATGGCCTTGTAGAGACACTCGGCTTCAGTGGCGCCATGGCTGTTTTAGCTTTCGGGATCACCTTAGGAAATGTTGAGTCTATCCGATTTCCTACCCTAAAGAAGCCCCTGGCTGACAGACCTGTAGGTCTTAATGAAACAGAAAGAGCCTTCTTTAGCGAAGCTTCTTTCCTGTTAAAGACCTTCTTCTTCATATATCTAGGCATATCGCTTGAATTTGCTCACCCATGGCTGATAGGCTTGGGAATAGCTTTCACTGCCGTTGTGTTTCTCCTGCGTATCCCTGCTGTCAGATTCTCGACAGGTAAGTCGGTAAAACCAAAGGAGGCTTCCATCCTAGCAATCATGGCACCGAAAGGATTGGCGGCAGCGGTCCTGGCTTCGATTCCAGCTCAGCAAGGCCTGGCAGGTGGTGAGCTAATTAGGAGCCTTGCCTACATCATAATACTTGCCAGTATAATAGCGACTTCAGTATTGGTAATACTACTTGAACGGACAAGGTTATCGAATGCTTATGATCGCTTGTTTTCGGCGACTGTACCGGGACGGCCACAATGGGCAAAGTCCTACAGACATATAACGACCTTATTAAAACAGAAAAAAACAGGAAAGGACTAATTAATTACAGCTCAATCCCCACCCTCTGTTTCTCTTCTTGAATTAATCGGCGCTTTGTTTTCTCAGCTTAGCAATTAACAATAACAAAACTGGTAATTTCTCTTCCAATTTCAACTTAATTGAGCAACCGTGAGCTAGTTTTGTTACCTCCGCTCTCATATTGCTATTCCCCCCACCACCCCCAAAACCCCATCCGCATAAACACGCCACTTATATATCTCCAATCCCACCCTACCACTGCCTAAAACAAAAAGAGTTCCGGTAGACGGAACTCTTAAAAGCCATGGTGGGCCATCCTGGGCTCGAACCAGGGACCTCAGTCTTATCAGGACTGCGCTCTAACCAGCTGAGCTAATGGCCCACTTAATCGCATTTAATTCTACGTCAACAGGTGCCTGAAAATCAAGCTAGTCTTTCTTGCTTTCCCTCATTCCGAAGTGAGCAAAAACCAGGTTAACCAGGCCAACGAAGTTCACCACGGCAAAGATGATGGTTCGGCTTGAGTTGTCGCCCCAGACAAATTCATTAAGTAGCAACCCAGCAGTGCCTACGGCAATAAGAACAAAGCCCCGCTGATTTTAATGAGTTCCCTTAATTTATCATCCAAGGTTTTTACTACAATAAAAAACCTTAACCCCTGAATAGCGAAAGGAAGGGTTTTAGCACCGACTGTAGGTCGGCGACCGACCTAGGAGAATAGGGTGTTTCCACCCGGGTTATCTCCCTAGAAAGGAGGTGATCCAGCCGCAGCTTCCGCTACGGCTACCTTGTTACGACTTCGTCCCAATCATCAGCCCTACCCTCGGCGGTTGCCTCTCCGAAAAGTTAGCACACCGACTTCAGGTATTGCCGACTTTCATGACGTGACGGGCGGTGTGTACAAGGCCCGAGAACGTATTCACCGCACCATGCTGATATGCGGTTACTAGCAACTCCAACTTCATGCAGGCGAATTTCAGCCTGCAATCCGAAC
>JAZGHN010000107.1:0-3414 GCA_036481135.1 Dehalococcoidales bacterium
ATGTTCTAGAGTGCATTGAAGCGGCAGGGGATGGCCATGCGATCGGGATAGACAACCAAGGTGAGACTGTCATTGCTTGGGATAGTGTCAGTGGTATGCCCATCTATAACGCCATTGTCTGGCAGGACCAGCGTACATTGAACTGCATCGAGCGGCTCAAGGCCGATGGAGCTGAGGAACTGACCTTAGAGCGAGCTGGGTTACCACTAGATCCATACTTTTCAGCGTCCAAACTGCGCTGGTTGATGGATCATGCACCGGGGGCCAAGAAACTGCTCAAAGAGGGTCGCCTTCGGCTTGGCACCTCGGAGAGTTTTTTTCTCTATCGATTGACCGGAGCCTACGTTACCGATGTAACCACTGCCTCACGCACTAGCCTAATGAACCTCCGAACCTGCACGTGGGATCCGGACCTTTGCCACCTTTTCAGGATTCCCATCGAAATTCTCCCAGAAATTCATCCCACCACAGACTATTTCGGTTCTCTAAAGCTGGGTGGGCGTGACATTCCGATCGTCTCTAGCGTCGTGGATCAGCAGGCTGCCCTCTTTGGTCATGGCTGTTATGAGAATGGCCAAGGAAAAGTCACCATCGGAACTGGCGCGTTTGCTCTCGTTAATGCCGGTGGAAAATTACATAGTGACCGAGCAAGCGGTGTTCTGTCAACCGTGGCTTGGCAGGTCAATGGTGAAGAGGTAGTCTATGCTGTAGATGGAGGTGTCTATACTGCGGGCTCGGCAGTGACTTGGATGAAGAACCTTGGGCTCTTTGAGGACCTGTCAGAAATTGACCACTTTGAAGAACCTCCAGCAATCTCTCGAGCGCTCGTTTTTGTACCTGCGCTGTCCGGTCTGGCCTGTCCCTACTGGGATCGTTCCGCGGTGGGTCTTTGGCTCGGTATGGGCCTTGACACGACTAAAACTGACCTTTGCCAAGCTGTTCTTGAAGGAATCGCCCTTCGAACTGCCCAAGTTCTTGACGCCATTTTTACATTAACTGGTAAACACCAACGCCTCTCAGTAGACGGGGGCTTAACCAATAACCCCTACTTCTGCCAGTTCCTCGCCGATGTGACCCGACGTGAAATCGTTGTTCTGGCATCACCGGATATTACCAGCCTGGGAACTGGTCGCTTTGCTCTCCTGGGAAGCGGATTAGCAAAAACCATACCGGACCTTCCTGAGGCAAGCCCACCAAAAACTGTCCTAAGTCCTACAAAAGACCTGAGCCAGTTCCGGTCGCTCTTTGAAGAAGCAGTTAAGCGCTGCCGAAACTGGAAAGGGCCGAAATCTTTCGGGAGGTGAGTTACGAACGTAAGCGAGTCAGCATTTAACAATGTAACAAAGCTAATCAATGATGTCTGTGCCAGGATGAATATTGCTGAAAAATAGCGTTCAAGGTTGAGTGAGTGTGAGCGGGAATTGATAGCCCATTTCCCGGTGAGGATGGATGATGGGGAGGTAAAGGTTCTCACCGGCTTCAGAGTGGTGCATAATGATTCCCGAAGACCGGGCAAAGGAGGAATCCGTTACCATCCAGATGTTACTCTAGATGAGGTAAGAGCGTTAGCGGCTTTGATGACTTTGAAAAGTGCGGTGGCTAATATTCCCTACGGCTCTGCCAAGGGAAGCTGGGGTGCTAGGGGGTTTTTTAATATTTTCTTGCCCACTAGCTTAAATGATTTGCCTTCCCCTCCCGTGTGGGTAGCCTCAGCCGTAATCGGGCAAGTGGCATTCCTTTAATTGAGTTTGAGTGTGACAATAGCTGGTGCGGCAGAAAAGAAGACGAGGATAATTTGGAGGTAAGAATATGTCTCTAAGCAGCAGCCAAGGGGAAAACATGTTACATGGAGTGTTAGAGCAATTTG
This sequence comes from Dehalococcoidales bacterium, assembly GCA_036481135.1. Classification (GTDB taxonomy): domain Bacteria; phylum Chloroflexota; class Dehalococcoidia; order Dehalococcoidales; family E44-bin46; genus JAZGHN01. The sequence goes on from JAZGHN010000107.1 coordinate 1,868, forward strand.
ACTTGGCAGCCAATAGGCTAAAGCTTGATGAGAAATTACGGATGGTTCTACGCTCATGCAAACGGGAACTCACGGTTCATTTCCCTATCGTTATGGACGATGGAAAGACAGTGGTTTTCACTGGTTATCGGGTTCAACATAATCTTGCCCGAGGTCCGGGTAAGGGTGGGATTCGCTATACGCCTGATGTTACCCCTGATGAGATAAAGGCCATGGCAATGTTGATGACATGGAAATCCGCTGTGGTTAACATACCCTATGGGGGCGCTAAGGGGGGGATAGCCTGCTCTCCTAACCTAATGTCGGCAACAGAGTTAGAGCGGCTAACACGGCGATATACCACCGAAATTTCTCTTGTGATTGGCCCCGACGAGGATATTCCGGCTCCTGATGTCGGTACCGATGCTACGGTAATGGGCTGGATTGTGGATGCTTACAGTCAACAGCGTGGCTTCTATGTTCCCGGAGTAGTAACCGGCAAGCCCCTTAGCCTCCGCGGGACCAAGGGGAGAGTGGGGGCAGCTGGGCGAGGCTGTGCCCTAATAGCCAGGGAGATGTTCGGATATCTGGGCAAGGAGTTGCAAGGGGCAGCGGTAGTGGTTCAGGGCTTTGGCAAAGTAGGTCAGGCAGTAGCAAGTGAGTTGGCCAAATACGGCTGCAAGATTATTGCTGTTAGTGACATAAGTGGGGGTACCTTCGCTTCCTCAGGCTTGGATGTAGACAGATTATTGAAGCATGAGAAAGACTCACTAATAGACTTCAAAGGTGGCGAATCGCTGACAAACCGTGAACTCCTCGAGCTTCCCTGCGACATTTTGCTACCCTGTGCTGTTGAGGAGCAAATCACAGAGGCAAATGCTCCTCGGCTTAAGGCAAAGGTTATTATTGAAGGAGCTAATGGTCCTACTACCCTAGAAGCTGACCACATCCTTGATGATAGAGGTATCTTCGTTGTGCCAGATATACTCGCCAATGCGGGTGGTGTAGTGGTTTCTTATTTTGAATGGCTACAAGACACCCAATCATCTTTCTGGGAAGAAGAACAGGTTAACGAGAGATTGCTCTCCATCATGAAAAGGAGTTTTAAGGAAGTGCTGAACATTTCCCAAAAGGAAAAGATCAGTATGCGCACTGCTGCCTATATAGTGGGGGTTGACCGTGTCGCTGCTGCCATGACAGCAAGGGGTATCTATGCTTAGATAGTCAATACTAAAGGCTGAGGTTCAGTGCTTGAAAGGAGCAAATTTCAAATTATGTTAAAGCTTTGTCAGGCGGACACACAGCAAATGGGTCTACAGCCAAACCAAAGACCTGGGAAGAAATCAAAGGAATGGAAAGTGCGCCGCCCTTATCACCGGAGGAGATAGATTTTGACCCCGTAAAAGTAGATGGAGTCTTGATTAAGCGACGCACAAGAAGAATGAAGGGTTCTTGGCGCCAGTTATAACTAGTACCAACAGTAACCGCAACAAAAAATTTAAAGGAACCTAAAATGTTCCAAAGGAGGAAAAGGTGGAAAAGGATGCTAACGAAATAGAAAAAATGCG
>JAZGHN010000108.1:0-7708 GCA_036481135.1 Dehalococcoidales bacterium
GGATACCTGTTCAAAGTTCTCCTCATCCATAAAATAATACAGGTTGCCCTCATTATAGAGGTATTGCATACTGCGATAGTCAAGGCGGGCTCGATTGAATTTCTCAGTAGCCTGGAAGGTTCGCTCAATAGTATGACCACCACGAATATCGCGGAGCTTAAGGCGAATCAGGGCAGTTCGCTTCATTTTGATATGCTGGTATTCAAGGACCTGATATAGCTGCCCCTCCAGCTCGAGAGTGATTCCTTTCCTTAACTCACCGCTAGTTATCATGTCATACCCCCATTTTTTTGGCTTTTGAGATAACCCTGACTCTGCCGCCTTCCATTACTATCACATCCTCAATTCTCACCCCGCCCCAACCGGCGAGATAAATGCCAGGCTCAATAGTAAATACCATGCCTGAGACAAGTTTATCCCCCGAATTGGGACCAAGGCGCGGTAGCTCATGTGGTACCAGCCCGATACCGTGACCCAGAGCATGCCCAAATGCCTCGCCATAGCCTGCCTGTTCGACAACTGTTCTAGCCGTCTTATCAGCCTCATCACCGGTCATCCCTTCCTTAATTGCAGCCATTGCTGCTAACTGAGCGCCGAAGACGGCATCATATACTTTACTGAAGGTCTCATCAGGAGTGCCAAGGCAGATGGTGCGGCTCAGGTCGCTGGAGTAACCGCCTACCCTGGCTCCCATATCAATTACTACCGGCTCCCCGGATTGGATGGCACGTGACGAAGGCTTAGCATGGGGTAGGGCGGAGTTAGGACCAGAGGCAACAATAATATCACAGGATATAGTCTCGCTACCCCTTTCCCGGATGAACTTCTCTATCTCCCAGGCCACCTCCTTCTCACTCATACCAACATCAATCTTACCTTCAATATGCTTCAGGGCAGCATCGCTTATGGCTACTGCCTTGGTTATCAGCTCGATTTCCCCGGGTTCTTTTACCGCTCGGAGGGATTCCACCAGCCCATCCACGGGGATAAGTCTGGGGTGGGATGGCGCTTTATCTAGTATATCAGATAACTGCTGGTAGAGGGAAAAGGTGATATGCCCAGCCTCGAATCCCAGCTTTTTCAAGTTTAACCCAGCCGTTAATTTGGGAAACCAGCCCCCGATGTCACCCTTTACCCGGAAAACCTCATAGTCAGGGGCTTGTAGCTTGGCTTGCTCTATATAGCGAAAGTCGGTGGCTAAAATCGCATTTTGTGGTGTAATTAATAAATAACCTGATGAACCATCAAAGCCGGAAAAGTAACGCCTGTTCTCCGGTTGCGAAATAAAGATGGCATCAATCTCCTTCTCAGCGAGCCTTTGGCGCAACCTTTGCAGTCTATTCTTCAAGCTCGTCATCCTTCTTCTTCGCCAGAGGGTGAGCCGATAGATATACCTTTCTCGCCTGACTCTTGCTTATATGGGTGTAAATCTGGGTTGAGGATAGATTGGCGTGTCCCAGAAGCTCCTGAACCACCCTTAAATCAGCACCGCCGTCAAGCAGATGGGTGGCAAAGGTGTGGCGCAGCAGGTGAGGATGTATCCTCTTCTCTATGCCAGCCAGGTCAGCATATTTCTGCAAAGTCCTCTGGACACTTCGCTCGGTGAGACGCTTCCCATACCGATTAACAAATAGGGCACCGCTCTTTTTCTTGTCCAGAAGTTCGACTCTACCCTGACTGAGGTAGGCACTTAAAGCCTCGGCTGCTGGCTTGCCCATCAGCACCATCCGCTCCTTGCCACCCTTTCCCCATACCCGAATCTCACTGGTATCGAGGTCAACCTGCCCCACGTCCAGGTTTACCAGCTCGCTAACTCTGAGACCAGCGGCATAAAGCAGCTCCATTATAGCTCGGTCACGCTGCCCCACAGGGTCAGATAAATCAGCGGCTTTGAGCAGGCGCTCCATTTCCTCTATAGTAAGAAAGGAGGGCAAGCGTTTATCCAGCTTGGGCGAAGAGGTATCTGCCACCGGGCTCGAGGATATCATCTCTTCACGCAACAGGTAACGGCAAAAGGAACGAATAGCCGATAGCCTGCGGGCAATGCTCGCCTTGACCACCCCTTGCTCCACGAGATAGGCCAGGTAATCACGCATAACAGACCTGTCCACTTCATCCAGCGAACTCAGCCCCTTTTCCTTGAGAAAAGCAAAGAACCCTTTTATCTTCTTTGAGCCGAGCAGGTCGGTGGTATAGTTGCGCACGGTGTAGGGAGAAGCATTCTTCTCCACCTCAAGGTAGTTTATATATTTATTAAAAACTCCTTGCATGGGGCTATTCCTGTTGGAGCCTGCCTTTATACCGGCACTTGGTGCACTTCGCCCATTTTTCTTGGTATAGGGTAAGGAGTCCGCCACAGTTGGGGCAAGGGGAGGGGAGGGGCTTAAAATTGATGGCGAATCGGCAATCGGGGTAGTTACTACAGCCATAAAAGGTGCGCTTCTTTTTATTTATCTTCTCCACCAGCTCGCTGCCACACTCGGGGCAGCTGACGCCAATCTTAATCCGGAAGGGTTGGGTAAATTTACAATCAGGGAAACCGCTACAGGCAAGAAACTTCCCGTAACGGCCTATTTTAATAGCCAAGGGCTTGCCGCATTCAGGGCAGGTTTCCTCAACCAGCTCCTGGGGTAGCTTAACCTTCTCCATAACCTGGAAGGCATTGTCGAGGTCTTTTTCAAAGGGGGTGTAGAAATCCCGAACCACACCCACCCAGTCCTTATTCTCAGTAGCTATTTCATCCAGCTCATCCTCCATATGAGCGGTAAATTTAACATCAATAATGTCGGGGAAATGTTTGATGAGGATGTCATTAACCACACATCCCAGCTCAGTGGGCTGAAACCTTCCCTTAGTTTTGGCCACATAATCCCGTCCCTGAATGGTGGATAGAATAGGGGCGTATGTGCTGGGGCGTCCGATACCCCATTGTTCCAACATCTTGACCAGCGTGGCCTCAGTAAAACGGGGGGGAGGCTGGGTAAAGCACTGCTCAGGGAAAAGCTCAATAAGCTTGAGCTCATCCCCTTTCTCCAAGGGGGGGAGTGGTGGGCGTTTCTTTCCTTCTTCCTCTCTTTCGTCCCTGCTTTCAGTATAGAGAACCATAAACCCGCGGAAGGTGGTGACAGAGCTTGAAGTTCTAAACAGGTATTTAGACTTGGCATATGGGCGTTTGGCTTCAATATCAACAGTGGTATTGTCAGATAGAGCCGCCGCCATCTGGCTGGCTACCATTCGTTTCCAGATAAGCTCATATAGCTTAAACTGAGCGGTATTAAGATATGGCTTAATCAGGGAAGGCTCCCGCCAAACCTTGGTGGGGCGGATAGCTTCATGGGCTTCCTGTGCCCCTTTTACCGTGGTGGCGAAAGAGCGAGCATGCGACGGAATAAATTGAGCGCCATATTTGCCAATGATAAATTCTCTGGCTTCAGCTACGGCAGGGCGGGCTACCCGGGGGGAATCAGTGCGCATGTAGGTAATAAGCCCTACGCTGCCTTCATCACCGATAGATAAACCTTCATAAAGCTGTTGAGCAATAGCCATAGTTTGCTTGGCACTGAAGCGTAGCTTGCGCCAGGCTTCCTGTTGCAGGGTGCTGGTGATAAACGGTGGGGCTGGCTGACGAGTCACCTTTTTCATCTTGACCTTAGCCACGCTGTAGGCAGCCTGCTTGAGTTCATCGCAGATCTCAGTTGCTTTTTTCTCCTCATGGATGTCCAGCTTGGTGCCGTCGCTGAGACCAACCAGTGTAGCCCGGAAGGGTGCTGCCTGGGCAGGTACCTTCTGAACCAGCTCCGCCTCAATGACCCAATATTCCTCCGGGACAAATTTCTCAATCTCACGCTCCCGGTCAACAATAATCCTTAATGTCACCGACTGAACTCTGCCCGCGGAGAGCCCTCGCCTTACCTTTCGCCACAGCAGGGGACTGAGCTTATAACCAACCAGCCTGTCCAGAATACGCCGCGCTTGCTGGGCGTTGACTAACTGCATGTCTATGGAGCGAGGATTTTTAAAGGCACGCCTAATAGCCTCCCTGGTTAGCTCATGAAAGACGACACGTCGGTAAGGTGTCTTGTCCGACTTAGTTGCCTCAACCAAGTGCCAAGAGATGGCTTCTCCCTCACGGTCTGGGTCTGTGGCTAGATATATATTAGACGCTGTTTTGGCTGCCCGCTTAAGTTCCGTCACCGTTTTTCTTTTCTCCCTGGACACCACATATCTAGGGGCGAAGCTATGCTCTATATCTACTCCCAACCGACTCTTGGGCAGGTCTCTTATATGACCCATTGAAGCCTTGAGACTATAGCCCTTACCCAGAATCTTACCCAGCGTTCTAGCTTTGGCCGGTGACTCAACTATAACCAGGCTCTTCTTCATAGCGCCTAATCCACTTTTACCCTATATGCTTCCCTTGTTTCCCGAGCCAGAACATAATTCATATTCCCCACCTGCTTCACCACGCCTTCTCCAGCTCACCAAAGTAGTTTTCCAGCTGGGTTAGTCTGACGTGACCAATGCCCGGCATCAGGCTGAAGCCCACCCAGTATTTAATGTCTTTATTGCTCACTCCGAGAGCATTCTAGCATAAGGGGCAGGCTGATGACAATTGACATTATGGTGTTCTCTGATAAGAAAAAGAGAAACGCTTTCCAATCAATAAGAAGCGGAGAGGGTGGGATTCGAACCCACGGTAGCCTTTACGGCTACACGCGCTTTCCAGGCGCGCCTGTTAGGCCACTCCAGCACCTCTCCACTATAGCAAATAGTGGCGGAGAGGGTGGGATTCGAACCCACGCTCGCCAAAGGCGAGACCGCTTTTCGAGAGCGGCACCATAAGCCTCTCGGTCACCTCTCCACTTAATTATTTTAATGTAAATAGAGCTAAAATGGAAGGATGGCTGGCATTTGGGACATAAGATAGTATAATAGAGTACATGAAATGAACCCTGTTTTTTGCGGTGGCAATCTCTGTGCTTCTTGCTAAAGATAAGATTTGCGCCCAAGTTTATACCTACTTTGGAGGATACGCAGAGTTAGGGAGCGACTTTACTTCTGGTGAGAGATATACCATCAATGTTAACGATAAAATGACCACTTTTGTGATGCCATAAGAACAGGAGCCTCAAGATTTGGTTTGGTTAAAGTTTGCTGCCTGTGTAGTTATCATCCTGTTCGCTGGGACAAGGCTAGCCCGATACGGGGACGCTATCGCTGAGAAGACAGGGTTGGGGAGGATATGGATAGGGCTGGTGCTCCTAGCTGCTATTACCTCTATGCCCGAGCTGGTTACCGGGGTGAGTGCTGCTGCCTTAGTCAAGCTTCCTGACCTAGCCCTGGGCAACCTCTTTGGGAGCTGCCTGTTTAATCTCCTTATCTTAGCCGTATTGGACGTCCTTTACCGCCCTGCCCCCATTTTGAGCCAAGCGAGCCCAAGGCATATGCTATCGGCAGGCATGGGCATACTGCTTATTGCTGTCGCTGCCGGAAGTATACTCACTGGAGGGAGGTTCTCTGGATTAGCTGCGGGATGGGTGGGTGCCCCAAGCATCATTATCGCTTCATTATATCTAGCCGGAATGTGGTGGGTATTCCGCTCCGAGCGTGGTCGCCAGCCGCAGCCAGTAGAGGCTGCTTCCCTTCAATACAAAGAGCTTTCCAAAAAGACGGTGTACCTCAGGTTCACCTTGGCAGCGGCAGCCATTATTGGCGCAGGAATATGGTTAGCATTTATCGGTGAGGAGCTTGCCGCCACCTATAATTGGCACGCTAGCTTTGTTGGCAGTCTATTTCTGGCAATTACCACCTCGATGCCCGAGTTAGTGGTCACCATCGCTGCCCTCCGTTTAGGGGCTATAGATATGGCAGTCGCCGATATATTAGGCAGCAACATGTTTAACATCGCCATCATCGCCCCGGTTGACGCGTCCTATAAGCCAGGCTCTCTCCTCGCCTCGGTGTCACCTGCTCATCTCACTACAGCGGCAGTAACAATAATAATGAGCCTGCTGGTTATTCTCGGTCTCCGCTTCCGGCAAAGGCGCAAGCCCTTCTTCATCGGCTGGTACACTCCGGTCTTAATCGGGCTCTATATCTTTGGCGCCTATGCCTTATTCCAGGGTATAGTTCCGGGATGAGCCCTCGAGAGAGCTGGGGGTAGGATTCGAACCTACGCTCTTCGGGTTATGAATCCGAGGAATTTGAGTTACGGCAGGTGAGCAATAATTTTCCGATATTCATCCTCACCGAAGGCACGGAGGGTTTCGGTGCGCATGTTGCCCAGAGAATCGAGGGTGAGGGCAGCCTTAGCTATAGTTTCATAGTTCCGTGCTTCGACTATGAAGACCATATCATAGTGACCCATCAATAGATAGAAGTCTTTTACCTTTGCCCCCAGGTCCTGAAAAATTTCCCTGGCTGTATCGACGAAGCTAGGACTATCCTTAATATTCCGTACGCCTGCTCCGGTAAGATGGAACAGCATCATATAAGTGGCCATTGCTCTACCTCCTTTTCCATAAGATTCCCATTCTCACTACTATAGCTATATTAAGCTCATGCTCGCTGGCAGTCAAGAAATCTAACAGGTGTAAAGTCGCCCACCGATATTCTTTCGGGATGAGGCAAAGCAGAGGCATAGCGACAGCAAGTTCATTTGAGGTAAAATGAATAAACAAGTGATGAAATCAAAGTTCTTGGGTGCTTTAGTGGGTACTGGGGTAGGGGATGCCCTAGGGGCACCATTTGAGGGCCGATGGCAGGTTAGTCCCGAGCAGGTTGAAGCAGTAGCCGAGAAGCTGGAGGCTCTAATCTACACCGATGACGCTCATATGATGATCGGCATGGCTGAATCGCTGATTAAATCCGAAGGCTTTGACGGCAGAGATATGACATATACCTTTATCAGGAATTATGAGCTTGAGCCCTTCCGAGGCTATGGACCGGGACCACCCCGCATTTTCCGAGCGATAAGAGCTGGCGCTGCCTGGGACACCGCCGCCCAAGAATTATATGGTGGCGGTTCCTTCGGCAATGGTTCGGCGATGAGAATCGCCCCCGTAGGGGTGTTTTATCATGATGACCCAGCAATGCTCAGAGAAGTCGCCTATAAATCAAGCCAGATTACCCATGCCCATACACTGGGCAAGGAAGGGGCTGCCTTACAGGCTTACGCCATTGCTCTGGCAGCAAACCTTGCCCCCCAGACATCCTTCGACCAAGGCGGCTTCTTAACTAAGCTAACCGACTTCATAGAAGAGGCAATCTATAAGGAGAAACTGGATAAAATAAAGGAGCTTATTGCTCAGCCGGATAGGGCTAGAGCTGCTATGGAACTGGGGAATGGAATTGAAGCGTTTAATTCAGTACCCAGTGCTATATACTCCTTTTTAATCCATCACGATTCTTTTGCCCAGGCTGTCATCCATGCTGTTAGCCTGGGAGGAGATACCGATACTATCGGGGCGATGACCGGGGCTATCGCTGGAGCACATCTCGGTGTGGAAGCAATCCCCAGCAGCTGGCAGGATAAGCTGGAGAACAGGCCATATTTAGTAGAGCTAGCCGAGAAGTTGTGGCAACTGAAGACGACAGCTTGACTGTAACACTTGCTGGCAATATAATTTATCCCGAAGAGAATCCTCTTATGATTTTCTCCTCTGTGGGCTCGTAGCTCAGTGGCAGAGCGGGCGGCTCATAACCGTCT
>JAZGHN010000109.1:0-2057 GCA_036481135.1 Dehalococcoidales bacterium
CACTGGCTCTAATTGGCAAGGAACTGGGGGACAGAAATCCAGCAACTGTTAGTCACGCCTGTGAGAAAATAGCCAGTGAGCTTCAGGCTAGTCCTTATTTGATGCGTAAAATCTCAGACATCAAAGAACAGATCCAACCCAGGGCAAAGGGCAAGAAAAAGCGATAACTTTTGGATACAGAGAAGGTCGACCAGTCTCACGCATTTCGCTTAACCGCTGCTGCCTCTTTAATAAGTCGCCAAGGTTTTTGATAACTTTAACCGCTGTTTAAGTTGCTTTTGCCCCTGAAATCCGCCCCGCTAATCCTTTTCGCTACGCTTCAGTTGATATGCTATATTATATATAATTATTAAATACCTCTATATCTAGTTTTATTGTATAGTTAATTAAAGTAATTATATTCGATATGTTTGATAGAGTAGAGATAACAGTAAAAGCGGGCAATGGGGGAGCTGGAGCAGTAAGCTTCAGGAAGGAGAAATATGTTCCCTTTGGTGGCCCTGATGGCGGTGATGGCGGTGATGGCGGCGATGTAATTATTAGGGCTGACCGCAGCCTTACTAGCCTGCGGAAGTTTATGCGAAAAGGATTCTATAGGGCGGGTAATGGTGAGAATGGCAGGGGTAAAAAGAAACATGGCAGGACAGGAAGAAGCCTGCTACTCACTGTTCCGGTAGGGACTGTGGTCGTCCCCAGGACACAGGTTGGCAGTGGGACTCTGTTAGCTGATTTAGAGGAGGCTGGGCAGGAGGCGGTGGTAGCTAAGGGTGGGAAGGGGGGACGGGGCAACACCCATTTCACCGCTGCTACTAATCAAGCGCCGCAGATTGCTGAGAAGGGGGAAGCTGGGGAGGAAAACTCGGTAATATTAGAATTGAGGCTTATTGCCGATGTTGGTATCATTGGTTATCCCAATGTAGGGAAGTCTTCCTTACTGGCAGCCTCTTCCGCAGCTAAGCCTAAAATAGCCAGTTACCCCTTCACTACTGTCGAGCCCATTCTTGGCTTGGTTGAAGTGGAGCAACAAAGTTTTGTCCTGGCTGAGATTCCGGGGTTAATCGATGATGCCTACCTTGGTAAAGGACTGGGACACGATTTCCTGCGCCATGTTACCCGCACCAAGATGCTTATTCACCTGATAGATGGTAGCTCGGCGTCCCCGGTGGAAGATATGATTCGGGTAAATACCGAGCTCAGCTTATATGATTCGGCTCTGGCAGAAAAGCCCCAGCTGGTGGCGGTTAATAAGATTGACCTGCCTCAGGTTCGGGCAAGATCGGCTGAGATTAATGATACCTTCAGTGCTGTGGGGACCTTGCCCTTTTTCATTTCAGCTATTACTGGGGAGGGTGTTTCCCAGCTTATGGCTGAAGTGATGAAGATGGTGAGTCAGGTTACCGTGGAGAGAAGAGCCGGGGAGAGGGTGGCCAGGAAGGTTTTTCGTCCCCAGCCCCGGGTCGCTGGCACCAGTGTGCATAAGGAAGGCGATATCTTTGTCGTTATGGCTCCCGAACTGGAGCGCATTGTGGCCAGGGCAGATGTATCTAGCCCTGAAGTGCGCTGGCAGATTATGAAGCAGTTCACTAGGCTGGGGGTCGACAAGACCTTGGAGAAGGCTGGGGTTAAGCCAGGCGATAAGGTACGCTGTGGAACTTTAGAATGGGACTGGTAGCAGGATGAATATCGGTGTCCTCGGGGGAACCTTTGACCCAATCCATATGGGGCACCTCGTTGTTGCCGAGGAGGCAAAGGCTCGGCTTAATCTGGCTGAGGTTCTGTTTGTGCCTGCCGGCCTGCCCTGGCTGAGAGCGAACAGTTCTCTTTCGGCTGCTGAGCACCGTGTCCAGATGGTGCGCCTTGCCATCGCCGATAAACCTTACTTCAAAATATCTACTACAGAGGTAGAGCGGGCTGGTCCCTCTTATACTGTGGATACTATTGCCGAACTCAAGGGTCAGTTTGGAGCCGAGGATGAGCTGTTTTTCATTTTAGGTTGGGATTGTTTAACCGAACTGCCTAAGTGGCGGGAGCCATCCCGGCTGGTCGCCATGTGCCGC
>JAZGHN010000110.1:0-2041 GCA_036481135.1 Dehalococcoidales bacterium
GCACCGGTTATTCCCCAGTCCTCGAGCCTGCCACCATACTTCCTGGGAATTATCGCCCCAAACCAGCCCCTCTTAGCAATTTCCTTTACTACCCCCCAAGGGTACTCCTTCTTCCAGCCATACTCTAGGGCCTTGGGCATGACCTCATCAACGAACTCTCGCACCTCCTGAGCTAGTTTCTTATGTGTTTCAGTCCACCAAGGATAGTTTTCCATTTGCCCCCCTTATATATCTAAAGAATTAAAGCCAGTGTCTTCAGGAATAAGCCAATAGCCAACTGTGCTAGGCTCCACACCACCCTATTTTATTAAAATCAAGGGCTGGGAATTGCTCCTGATTTCTGACCGAGTGTATTATAGCAACCTCTTAGATATCCCGTAAAGGGACTATTAAACGTTTCGTGAATAGTAAACGCCTCACGCCCAACCCCTCTTAGTTTTCCCAATTCGGCGGGGCACCATGTCGAGAAACGGGACAAGGTCTTATATCGCATTACACAATCTAGCGTTTTGTTACTCTCGTTGACACCGTGAACCTAAGTCAGGGTATCATGTCACCGAGCTCATAACCAGAAGTTCGTTGGTTCGAATCCAACCTCCACTATGAAGTAATAATGAGGGTGAGTCGGACATAATAACTTGCCTTTCTACGAACAATTGGCTAGACTCTACTTAGTATAAACGCTAGATTAGTTATTGGAAGTGAAGTAATGACGGCAGATATTAGCCATCCTAACCACATGATGGAGCTATCAGAACCTATTGGAGATATCACAAGTAGTGCGATGTTTAGGGCTATGGTATTTTCTACGAAGGTGACATGTTTTCCCTAATTTCAGGCTCCACACCATTGAAGCTAGGTATTGATATTGGCTCGGTAACTGCTAAGACTGTTGTACTAAACGGAGCCGATAATATCATTGAATCCAGATATACCCGCACCTGGGGACAGCCCGCCAAGACAATCCTCACCATACTTGAAGAAATACTAGCGGGTTACTCACCTGACAGGTTCAATGTAGCTGCCGTCACTGGCACCGGTGGGGAGTTTATCGCTAACCTGCTTGGAATACCCTTTGTCAATGAGATTATTGCTCAGGCGGCAGGAACAGCCCGCTTTCACCCCGAAGTAAAGACTATTCTAGAGATAGGGGGCGAGGATTCCAAGCTCATAATACTGGGAGAAGAGGCTCTGGGAGCCTCCCCTAAAATTGCTGACTTCGCCATAAACGGCGCCTGTGCTGCCGGCACCGGCTCCTTCCTTGACCAACAAGCCTCTCGGATGGGCATCCCTATTGAAAAGTTTGGCAATGTTGCCCTGCAATCAGAACAGCCTCCTCGGGTAGCCGGACGTTGCAGCGTTTTCGCCAAGACCGATATGATTCACCTGCAGCAGATAGGCACTCCGGTACATGATATTGTGGCTGGCCTGTGCTTTGCTATGGTTCGTAACTTTAAGGGGCAAGTGATCCGTGGCCGCGAACTGGGCAAACCCATTTCCTTTCAGGGCGGGGTGGCGGCAAATAAAGGCATCAGACGAGCTATGCTCGAAGTCATGCAACTGAAAGAAGATGAGCTTATCATTCCGGAACACTTTGCTGTTCTGGGTGCTCTGGGCGCCGCCGTCACAGGAGAAAGAGTAGAGGGTACCGATGGCGCTGAAGAAGGCATACTACCCGAAGACACTCTCCAGCGAATACGGGACTACATCGCCCGGCGGGAATACAAGTTCTTTATCCTGCCTCCTCTGGTAGATGATGACTATCCTATCAATACCGACCCGGTTAAAATAAGTCTAGCACAGCCAGTTAACGCCTATGTGGGTGTGGACATAGGCTCCATCAGCACCAATGTCGTGGTGATAGACCGGGACAACAATGTCCTGGTACGGCGCTACCTAATGACGGCTGGCCAGCCTATTGAAGCTGTTAAAACGGGGCTTTACGAAGTGGGGCAAGAACTTGGTGATAAGGTTATAGTAAAGGGTGCCGGTTCTACCGGCTCCGGACGGTATATGACTGGGGAGTTCTTCGGTGCCGACG
>JAZGHN010000111.1:0-6886 GCA_036481135.1 Dehalococcoidales bacterium
TCCGCCACCCCGGCTAAAGATTTGGAGGCGACGACCGGATTCGAACCGGTGAATAGGGGTTTTGCAGACCCCCGCCTTATCCACTTGGCTACGTCGCCTCTCTCATAGCCACATCACCCTGAGGCCATAATAAGTTTAGCATTGAATAAACAACCCGTCAATTGAAGCGCCTAGAAATCCCGACCCCATTAAGCTATAATGAATGCTATCCCCGGGACGAAAAGAGCATGGATATAGAACAGGTAAAGGCTAAAGTTTGCCATGAAGTAGAGGCTCGCCGCCGTCAGCTCAACGAGCTAAGCCTGAAAATTCACTCCAACCCTGAGCTGGGTTTCAAGGAATTCAAGGCAGTAGCCTGGCTGACTCAATACCTGAAAGAAAACGGCTTCTCCATAGAAAAAGGCATCTGTGAGCTACCCACCGCTTTTAGAGGGAGCTACGGAAAGGGGAAACCGGCTATCGCCATTCTGGCGGAATATGACGCCCTGCCCAAGCTCGGCCATGCCTGCGGTCATAATATAATCGCCGCCTCCGCTGTTGGCGCCGGCATAGCCTGTAAACCGGCCATCGACCGGTTCGGGGGCAGTGTCCATATTATCGGCACACCGGCTGAAGAGCTATACGGGGGCAAGGCGATAATGGCGGAAAGGGGAGCCTTTGACCATTCGAACATAGCCATGATGGCGCACCCCGGGACCCACGACACCGCTACTATCCAGGCCCTTGCCTGCCAGACTCTGGAAGTTGAATTCTTCGGCAGGGCAGTTCACGCCGCCGCCAGACCGGAGAAGGGGGTTAATGCCCTGGAGGCAATGCTTCAATCCTTCGCCGCTATTAACTCGCTACGACAGCACATCAAGGATAGAGCCCGAATTCACGGGATTATTACCGATGGTGGGGAGGCAGCTAATATCGTCCCCGCCCACAGCGCCGGGGTCTTCATCGTGCGGGCTGAGGATAATGCCTACCTCGAGGAACTGAAACAGAAAGTGGCGAACTGTTTTCTTGGAGCCGCCGCAGCCACTGGAGCCCACCTGGAATACAGGTGGGGAGACATTGTCTACGCCCCTATGCGTAATAATCTAACCCTGGCCAAACTATTCCAGAAAAATATGCAGTCCCTGGGGCGCAAAATCAAGCTTGCCGACCCCAGGAGCGGGTTTGGCAGCACCGATATGGGCAATGTCAGCCAACTGGTGCCCGGCATTCACCCCATGGTAGCCATAGCCCCCGAAGAAATGGAGGTCCACTCTCCCCAATTTACCTCACTGGCCGCTTCAGACGTAGGGAGTAAAGGTCTCCTTGATGCCGCCAAGGCTCTGGCTATGACCGTAGCCAACCTGGTCGCCAATCCCGAAACAGTCGCCAAGATAAAAGAGGAATTTCGGCGAGGAAAATGAGAAAGTGAGCGAGTTGGCAAACAGTGCCAATCATTATGAAGTAGTTATTATTGGCGGCGGTCCAGCCGGGTTTACCGCCGCTTTTTATGCCGAAAAATTTCTCAATAAATCGTAACGAGAACTTCCACTTTATCCCCCAGTCCATTATAATAAAATAAGGAGGAAATTATGCAGGTTATCTTCCTGAAGGACGTGCCTAATGTAGCCAAGGCTGGTGAGATAAAGGAGGTAGCCGATGGCTACGGAAGGAACTTCCTCATCCCCAGAAAGCTAGCCCTATTAGCCAGCTCCCCGGAGAGTGTTCGGGTAGAAGCACAGCGTGAAGCAGCCCAGAAGAAAATAGGCGAAGAGTCAGCCGATATGGCTCAACAGCTAGAAGACAAGGAGGTTACCCTAAAAACACGAGTCGGAGCTAAAGACCGACTGTATGGCTCAATCACCAGCGCCGATATTGCTGCTGAATTGGAAAGCGCTACCGGGTTAGCTATTGACAAAAGGAAGATAGAGTTAGCTGAACCCATCCATAAACTCGGTAGCTATGAAGTAGCTATTAGATTAGGCAAAGATGTAGTGCCCAAGATAAAGGTTAACGTTGTAGCCGAGGAGAAAGTAGCAAAGGCTAAAGTGGCAAAGGCTAAAGTGGCAGAGAAGAAAGTGGCAAAGGCAAAAGTGGCAAAGGCGAAAGTGGCAAAGGCGAAAGTGGCGGAAGAAAAAGAAGCGGAGGAGAAAGAGTAGATTGACTAGTGATAAGTTGCCCCCCCATGATATTGATGCTGAGGAAGCGGTAATCGGCTCGCTGCTGATAGACGGCGCGGCAATCTATAGAATTGCCACCTTCCTAAGCCAGCCGGACTTCTACAGCGAACGAAATAAATGGATATACGGGGCATGTTTAGCTCTCTCTCAACGCAATGAAGCGATAAACCAGATTACAGTAGCTCAAGAGTTAGACCGCCAGAAAAAACTAGAACCATGTGGCGGTGCCGCCTATTTAAGTCACCTGATATCCATAGTCCCTACCTCTCTAGATATTGACCACTATGCTCAAATTGTTTATCGCCTATCAGTAATGCGTTACCTCATTAATGCCGGCAGCCAAATTGCCGCCATCGGTTACGAGGCTGACCCCGACGCTGAAGCCAGCCTTAGCCGGGCTGAGGACGTCCTCTTTAAACTGCGCCACGGGCAAACCCCCCGGGACTTTATTCACATTCGCCAAGTGCTAGACAAGTATTTTGAAACCAGCGCTCCCGGCCCAGCCGCCGAAGAAGGCCACCCTGAGCCAGTCCCCTATGCGCTATCAGGCTTCGCCGGGCTAGATGAATTTCTCAGCGGGTTCCAGCGCTCTGACCTGATTATCATTGCTGGTAGACCCAGCATGGGCAAAACCAGCCTGGCCCTTAACGTCGCCAGAAATGCTGCTGTAGACCAGGGAGCCTGCGTCGCCCTGTTCAGCCTGGAGATGGCACGGGAGCCACTGGTGCTACGCCTGCTATCCAGCGAATCTGGAGTCAATCTGAGACAGGTTCGCCTTGGGCTCCACAGTGAAAAGGATGAAAAGGGGATTATGGATGCCACCGGCATCCTCTCTGAAGCCCCCATCTATATCGATGATGCCCCTCAGCTCCGGGTAGTAGAGATGCGAAGTAAAGCCCGACGACTCCACTACGAACGCGGCATCGACCTCATTGTTGTCGACTACCTGCAACTGATGCAGGGAGAGGGTGTCAGAGGAGAAAACAGGGTTCAGGAGATCAGCTTCATCTCTCGCTCCCTTAAAGCTATAGCCCGCGAACTCGATGTGCCAGTGATAGCGGTATCCCAGCTCAGCCGAGCTGTAGAGTGGCGGGCTTCGCATAAACCTCAACTTTCCGACCTGCGTGACAGCGGCAGTATTGAGCAGGATGCTGATGTGGTCCTATTCATCTACCGTGATGATTACTACTACAAGACCAAAGATGACTGGGAACGGGAGCACCCAGATAAAGAATATCCGCAAGGCGTGGCTGAGATTATAGTTGCCAAGCACCGCAACGGTCCTATAGGGCAAACAAACCTGCGTTTCATACCCAAACTAGCCAAGTTTGAAAATATTGCTAACGAAGAGCCGAGTCTATTATGAAGCAGTTTACTGGTTTCCCAGCCAAGACGGAGTTTACCCCGTTACCCAACCTCTTCTTCAGCACACTACTACCCCAAATCAGCGACATTGCTGAGCTTAAGACAACCCTCCATCTTCTGGGAGCACTCTACCGCAAACGGGGCTATCCCCGCTTCATTACCTACCGGGAGCTGTTAGCTAATAGGAGCTTAATGCGCAGCCTCAAGCAGGAAACAAAGCCTCCAGAGGATGTATTGCACCAGGCCCTGGAAATGGCTGCCAAGCGGGGAACCTTCCTCCACCTCGTATTAGATAGAAACGGAGCACCTGAGGATGTTTATTTTCTCAATACCGACTCCGACAGACGGACTGTGGCTAAGATTCGAAATGGCGAGCTCGCCCTCGCAGGGTTAAAAACTGGAGAACCAACCCCCATTGAGACCGAGGAACCACCCGACATTTTCACAGATTATGAGGATAATATCGGCATGATAACCCCAAGGATTGCCGACGAGCTACGTGAGGCTGAGAAGCTCTATCCCAAGACCTGGATTAGGGATGCTATTAAAGAGGCGGTCAACCAGAACAAGCGTAAATGGAGCTATATTTCAGCAATTCTAGAGCGCTGGTCATCAGAAGGAAAAGAGAGTGGAGCATATCAGCGAGATATTAAAAAGGCAGCGCCAGATAAATACATCAAACAAAAATACGGACACATGGTCAGGCGCTGAAGAACAAGGAGAGGAAACCCCATCAAGCCCAGCCTGTCCTATCTGTAAAGGGGCAGGGTTTGTTCACCCTCGCTTACCCTCGGGGAAGCCGGATTTCAGCCGAGTTATTGCCTGCCGCTGCACCCAAGGAGAAGTAGATAAAGAGCGCCAAGCCCGCCTATTACGATATAGTAACCTGGGCTCGCTAGCTCGCTTCACCTTCGACAACCTGCTTCCTCAAGGAAAGAGCGGAAATCCTGCCGACCAGAAGCAATTCTCCCATGCTTACCAAGCGTCCAAAGCATTTGCCACCGAGCCCAAAGGATGGCTAATCCTGGTTGGCCCCAGCGGCTGCGGTAAGACCCACCTGGCTGCGGCTATCGCCAACGAACGTATCGCCCAAGGTCGCCCTGCCTTTTTTATCTCCACCCCTGACCTCCTTGACCGTCTACGCGCTGCCTTCGGCCCAGAGAGCGAGATGCCTTACGAAGAGTTCTTCGGCCAGGTGCGCAATGCCCCGCTGCTAATTTTAGATGATTTAGGCACTCAAACTGCCACCCCCTGGGCTAAAGAAAAACTGGAGCAACTACTAAATTATCGCTTTAATAATGAATTGCCTACCGTAATTGTCACTATCGTACCTATTGAACAGCTTGACGACCGAATACGCACCCGTCTCACTGACCCCGATTTGTCCCATATATATGTAGTTGAGGAAAAGCAAGCCCCGTTAGAATATGGCTGGGGTCCCGAGTTTGAGCTGCAAAAAAATATGACCTTTGACAACTTTGACTGGAAGCGGGTTAACCTGCCGCTAGAGCAGCGTGCGAATCTGAAGGAGGCGTTTCGTGTTGCTTTTGATTTCGCCAAATCGCCCGATGGCTGGCTGGTATTACAAGGGACTACCGGATGTGGTAAGACCCACCTGGCAGCGGCTATCGCTAACTATCGATATCAAGCCAACCAGCCTGCCCTGTTCGTGGTGGTACCCGATTTCCTCGACCACCTGCGCTCCGCCTTCAGCCCCGAGAGCAAGGTATCCTATGACCAGCTCTTTGAAAAGGTAAAGACCGCTCCTCTGCTCATCCTAGACGACTTTGGTGAGCAGACAACCACCCCCTGGGCACAGGAAAAACTCTACCAGATTATCAATCACCGCTATAATGCCCGACTGGCCACAGTAATCACTACCCGTTCCTCGACAGATGAAATTGATAGCCCTATACTCTCCAGGTTTTTAGACCTTAAAATCAGCATGGTATTTAACATTACCGCCCCTGATTACCGGACTGATGCCACGTCTAGCCAGAAGAAAACATCTCGCGGCGGCAAGAAAGGGCGCTACAGCTAACAAGCCCAAACCCAAGTCTTGTATCCCCAGAGGTTTTCTAGTAAAATGAGAAGACCCTGCGGAGAAAGAAGCCTTGGATATGATAAACCTCCCTGTTCTAGTGCTAAATCAGAACTATGAGCCGCTCAACATATGTCGAGCCCGGCGAGCAGTAGTGTTAATCTACCAAGGCAAGGCTGAGATGCTGGAAAATGGTTCAGGATTTGTCCACTCAGCCAATTATACCTTTCCCCTGCCCTCAGTAGTCCGACTAGCCTACATGATTAAGCGCCCCCGACCGGAAAGAAGGCTGACTCGCCTTGAGGTTTTCAACCGCGACCGCTATACCTGCCAGTATTGTGGCAAGGAAACCCGACAGCTTACCTTAGATCATGTCATTCCACGATATCGGGGAGGTCAACACACCTGGGACAATGTGGTTAGCGCCTGTATTGCTTGTAATCGTCGTAAGGCAGGGAGAACTCCAAAGGAAGCTAGGATGAAATTAATTCACCATCCTTCCCCCCCACACAGCAACATCCCGTTCTACATCCCCTACCACTACCTACAAACCCAGATTGAATGGCAAAAATATCTCCCCACTCAAAACTGACCGGCTATCGATAGCGACTCAGTCCTTTTCCTCCGCTTTGGGGGGAGGCTTAGACCCGATAGTAATATCACTTAGAGGCAATTCCACAGTCGCCCCGCTCTCTAACTCAACCTTAACCGTTTCCTTCAATGGGTTACTTCCAACCACCTTAGCTGGCCCCATATGAGTAGCTACTTGCTGCCCCTCCTTAGGCAATTTCCCCTTCATAACATGGTATAGCTCACTCTCATAGGCCAAGCAGCACATCAAGCGACCGCAGATACCTGATATCTTCATGGGGTTAAGTGGTAAACTCTGCTCCTTCGCCATTCTAATAGAAATAGGGGCAAACTCACTCAGGAAGTTCATACAACATAGCGGACGACCACACCTGCCAAAGCCCCCTAACAGCTTAGCCTCATCTCTAGACCCCACCTGCCGTAGTTCCACCCGCACCTTGAAATGGCTGTTTAACTGCTTAACCAGTTCACGGAAATCAACCCTCTCGGCAGCGCTAAAGAAAAAGGTGAGCCGCCTACCATTAAGTCCGTACTCCGCTGATAGCAGCTTCATTGGCAGCTTGAGTTCATCAATCATCTCGCTACACTTAGCTAGAGCTTCTCTACCCTTGATTTCAAGTTCCTGGGCATTCTTAATATCATCGGGTGTCGCCTTGCGCACCACCGACTTCAATGGTCCGCTTACCTCGCTATCCAACACCTGCGTAGGGGCAATGACCACACATCCTAGCTC
>JAZGHN010000112.1:0-5167 GCA_036481135.1 Dehalococcoidales bacterium
GACCAAGTGCCAACCATATTATCACTAAATTTCAAAGATCTATATACGGCTACATTCTTACCTTTATACTCTTGTGGAACTCCATCTCCGACTTCTATTTCCTTTCCTGCCCCGGATACACCACATATATCATGCAAGCTCACAGGTATAGACCCCGGAGGAAATGCACCTCCAATAAACGCTTTGTCTCCTGGATTGATTCCACATGCCAAAATTTTGATTACCAAGTGCCCGGGTTCTGCTTTTTTCGGTATAGGGACTTTTCTTAACTCAACCCCGTTATCTGACGTAATACAAACTGCTCTCATCTCTTCGCTCTTGATTAATTTTTTCTTTTCCATTTTTACCTTACCGTTTTTATAACTTATTCGTTGAAGTTTCACGCATAACGGCGAGTTCACCGGCGGCGGGTAGATGCCGATGAAGCCCAAAGATCAAAAAAATCGTTAAAAACTACGCCCTGCCAAAATTCGCTGGCTTCCAGCCGTCCGGTGGAATGACAGGTTATGCGACAATTGGCGATCTACGGTTAAGCCGAGTTTCGGCAAGCAACTATATATCGATAGCCATACTCAATTACTGGTTCCCCGTTCTGATTGGTAACCTTGCATCTAATCCCAGCGAATCCTAAATCCGGTTTGCTTTGAGATCGTTTGAGATCAGCCCACCAAGCTTCGACAGAAAGGATGTCATCTGGTTTTACTGGATTGAACATTTTGGCCTCATCCATACCAACCCCACTTAAAATTGCTACGTCACCCTGTGCTTCCACAACCACGCGAGTACAGGCGGAAAGAGTGTGGAGCGAGGAGGCAATAAGACCGCCGAAAATGGATTCCTTTGCTGCATTCTCATCAGTATGAAATGGCTGTGGATCGAATCTCTTGGCGAATTCAATGATGTCCTCACGGGTAATAATAAGCTTTTGGCAATGGAGGGGCTCACCATCAGTGATATCTTCAAAATATCTTCTTGCCATTTTTGCCTGCTCCTTCCTCTCTACGCATAACCTTAGCTTATATGGTATATTATCCGCTCTGATCACACCATATAACAACCTTTACATATTTTTGCAAAAAAAGGCCAACGGTGTCTTCCTTGGTGGGACAGTAGGTGAGACTCTAAAGTTTAGATTACATCGTGCGCCACAAGGCTGCACAGGGGATAAGGGTTTTGCCCCTTGGAGGTCGGCTCGCAACCTAGCCCCGAATGCGACCTCCTGAGGGACCATGAGTGAGTCATGGGCGCATAAAATCCATGACCCAGCGGATCAGGTTAATCAACACCAACAAGCCACCTTCCAGGCGCGAGAATTTCCAACCAGTGCGAGCCATAAAAAACACTAGCATAACCATGCCCGATAATAAAAACAGGCTGCCACGGGCACTTGCTTCTATAGTCATAGGCCGCAACGTGGCTGCCAAACCCAGCACCCCAAGTAAATTGAAGATATCGCTGCCAATCAAGTTACCTGCTGAGATACCATGCCTCCCCCGGGTAACTGCCACCAGAGAAGTAAAAAATTCCGGTGTAGAGGTTCCGGCAGCCACGATGGTCACGCCAATTACCCATTCCGACACTCCAAGGGCACGCGCAAGGTCTACTGCGGCCTCAACCAGAAAGTGCCCACTCACTACAATCACTGCCAAACCTGCCAGGAGCCGCAGAATGTCATACCAGCGGAATTCTCCAGCTGGAGTAGACTCTTCTAGCGGTTGGCGCTGGTATATCAAAAAGCCAAGATATGACACCAACAGCCCCAGCAAGACCAACCCTTCCCAGCGAGCCAAGTGCAAGTCGCTCAAAAAGACTAGCAGCAGTAGTGTAGCTCCTATCAATACTGAGCCGTCGCGATAGACCAGCGGGCGGGATGTATCCAGGGCACGCACAAAAGCCACGCCACCCAAGATGAAACCCAGATTGAAAATATTTGAGCCGACCACATTCCCAACCGAGATATTCGCATGGCCTGCCAGTGCCGCGCTCACTGTGACAGCGAACTCTGGGGCCGAGGTACCTAGGGCCACCACAGTGAGGCCAATGACCAACTCAGAGATGGCCAGCCTTCTAGCGATGCGGGCAGCAGATTCCACTACCCATGTGGCGCCCCACCACAGACCAACGACGGCGAGAATAACTATGGACACATCTAGAACTGGATTCATGAGGTCTTCTCATGGCGTGCAGTAGAAAGATGTTGACCCACTGGACCACCTAGGTGGTGCGTATTGTGGAGATAGTGCCCTCACAGCTTAAATATTGAAAATGATAAGCGCTCGCTTTTCTGTATATACAGGGCGACTTCAGCCTGTTTCATCTGACTGAGTATCCAACCCCGTTCCTCTTTGACAAGTCTCAATCCACCTCTATCACTGCGAAAGTTTGCATTACATCCCTTAATTCACACTTTCCACACCTGAAACCTCAACGCAAAATGTGGGATGAGTTCTGAAGTAGACAGAGCCATGATGCGCTGAAGACACTATATTTTGTTACCAGCCACTTTCCGTTCATTTTCATTACGGTACACTTGCTATCGTTTGCTGGGTGGGAAAGCTGAACTCAGTGGGAGTTACCTTACTCTTTGACCAAGCCATTCTTAACCAGATACTCATGGGCAACTTCATCCGGCTCCATTCCGTCCATGGTCACCTTAGCGTTAAGTTTCTGCCAGATCTTCTGGCATTCGACTACTATCTCGGGAGTAGCCGGTTCGCCTCCCCCGGGGAAGGTAGCCACCAAATCATTGAGAATACTCGCAATCTCAGGATATCTATCAAGGATTTCCTTGCGGACATAAGGGGTTAGGTCATAGGGTGGAAAGAAATTCTTATCGTCAAAGTATACATGCCAACCATGTTCAGCAATCGCAGCATCAGTACCGAAGACCATGGCTACATCGACCTTGTGTTTTTCTAAACCCAGCACAGAAACTCCCGGCTTCCCGGTCAGGACAAAGGTCTCGGCAACTTTGAAGTCATAGCGCCTCTCCAGGCCTGGAAGGCCGTCTGGGCGTATGGCGAAGGGAGGGTCAACAAAGATCTTTATCTCTCCTTCCTTTTGTCGATAAAGCGCCGCTAAATCGGAGAGAGTTTTTAGACCATGTTTTTGAGTGAACTCGGGCCAAGAAGCCAGAGCATAAGTATTATTGTTCCACATCGGCTTCAACCAGATAAGGCCGTTGTCCTCCTCCTCTTCTTTTACCAGGCGGTAAACCTCGTTGCTGTCCATCCCCGGTTTGTACTTGTGGCCAAGATGTACCATCCAGGCCGTTCCGCTATACTCGGTACAAATATCAATGTCGCCGTCTTTCATCCTTCGCCTAAGATCAGGAGAATAGAGGTCTGATACCAATTTGACTGCGAAGCCATGGTCCTCCAACAGCTGCTTCATTAACTGACCAACGATGTACTGCTCGGTAAAGTTCTTATTGCCAACGATTATTTGCTTTCTTCTACGTTCTGTAATTGTAATAGGAATGAAATCCTTGTCTGTTTCACCTTCGCGGTCGTGCACGATGACTGTGATGAAGTCTACACCAAGTTGGTCGGGAGCAACATAAGTAACCTGAGGACCCTCAAATCGGTTTAGTTGTTCCCCTATCCTGCCCAAGTGAGCCGCCCAGAAGTAATGAATTTCATCGTCCGGTAGATTGGTATCTTTAACAATAACCCTGGCGGAGACTGTCCCCCCAACCGGGACTGTGTCTCGGGAAAGTTGGAAATTCTGAATGACAGGTGGCTCGTTTCCACTTGGCAGGTTAGCTTTAATCAGTAAAGCCCATCCTATCACTGCCATGACACTTGCCAACAGGGCTATCAAGTCTCTTATAGAAATTTTCTTCCACCAGTTGCGCTTGGTTTTGCTCATTTCAGCACGTGCCTCCTCTTAGATCAATCCATGTTTGACTAGGTATTCATGTGCAACCTCATCCGGCTCCATCCTTTTCTTTCCGTCCTTTTCAGGTTTGATATCCACCTTGGTGTTAAGTTTCTGCCAGACCTTCTGGCATTCGGCTACTATCTCGGGAGTAGCCGGTTCGCCTCCCCCGGGGAAAGTAGCCACCAACTCATTGAGAATACCCGTAATCTCAGGATACCTATCAAGGACTTCCTTGCGGACATAAGGGACCAGGTCATAGGGTGGAAAGAAATTCTTATCGTCCATATACACATGCCAACGATATTTAGCCACCTCGGGATCAGTACCGAAGACCATGGCTACGTCAGACAGGCCTTTTTCCAAACTTTGCTTAGGAGCTGCTACCGGCTTGGTCACCATATAGGGTTGAGAGACTTTGAAGTTGTAGTAGTTCCCGAGGGCGGGTAGCCCATCTGGTCGTGTGGAGAATTCAAGGCCGACAGAAGTCTTGATTTTTCCTTGTTTTTGTCGATAAAGCGCCCCTAAATCGGAGAGAGTTCTTAGACCATGTTTTTGAGTGAACTCGGGCCAAGAAGCCAGAGCATAAGTATTATTGTTCCACATCGGCTTCAACCAGATAAGGCCGTTATCCTCCTCCTCTTCCTTTACCAGGCGGTAAACCTCGTTGCTGTCCATCCCCGGTTTGTACTTGTGACCAAGATGTACCATCCAGGCCGTTCCACTATACTCGGTACAAATATCAATGTCGCCGTCTTTCATCCTTCGCCTAAGGTCAGGAGAATCGAGGCCTGATACCAATTTGACTACGAAGCCGCGGTCCTCCAATAGCTGTTTCATTAACTGACCGACAATATATTGCTCCGTAAAGTTCTTATTTCCCACGGTTACTTCCTTACCTGACTGCGCTTTACACCCAAAACCCATTGCGACCAGCATAAACAACCAAAGCAGTACTAAAATAATGAGAGCTAGTTTGCGCATCTTCAATCTCCTATATTTCCCCTGATTGTCTATCAGATTCAAAATAACGGTCCAAAAAGGGCACTAGCCAACTCAGTTTCCTAAATGTAATATCCAAGGTTGAAAATCAGACCTGCAAGACCTTGCTGAACTATAAATTTGCCTAATAGTTTCAATATGATCAGCATATATGACCGTCCACAATCTCCTGCAACTTAGCCTGATTCATGTTTCGAATGGGCTGAGACGCGAATTATGAGAGGGACGCTTGTGTGTCATGTACACAGGAGGAGCAATCAGCTGCAAAACGATTTATCTACTTGTG
>JAZGHN010000113.1:0-2682 GCA_036481135.1 Dehalococcoidales bacterium
CGCTTATCGGGTCTCATCCAATCGTAGTCATCGCTAGAGCGCTGCTTAATATACTGATGCAAAAGCTGACGCCAATTCAAACTGGGGTAAGCAAGTTCCCCAACTACCCGGGCAATGCCCAAGGGGAACATACCTTGATGTCTTGCCACCGCCGCTGCTTCAATCGCCCTCTCTTTCCATAACTCCACATCTTCATTAGCTTCATTAGCTTCAGCGGGCTTATCCAATGCTTTCCACAACTCCACATCTTCATTAGCTTCATTAGCTTCAGCGGGCTTATCCAATGCTTCCCCCAGCCCGCTATCCGGTCGTTTGATGTCGTCCCCACCTCTTTCTTCTTCAGTGTTGCTCCACACACCATGGTCATCAAGGGTCTCCCCTTCACGGCCAGACAGGCTATCTTCGGTCAATAGCTCATTGTAAATCTGCTCCGCGCTTTTGTTTTCAAACTCTTCTTCATACAATATCCCCTCAGGCAAACGAAACTCGTCTTTCAAAATGGCGTTAATCGCA
This sequence comes from Dehalococcoidales bacterium, assembly GCA_036481135.1. Taxonomy (GTDB): domain Bacteria; phylum Chloroflexota; class Dehalococcoidia; order Dehalococcoidales; family E44-bin46; genus JAZGHN01. Next base: position 514 of record JAZGHN010000113.1, read on the forward strand.
TAGTCCGCCGCCATGTTCCAGAGCCTTTTTAAACGAGAGCCGCGTCTCCAGAGGTGTCCCAATGCCAGATGCATCACCTCGTGGGCAAAGACCCCCTCAATCTCCTCATCTTCCAGTTTGTCTATCTTTTCCGGAAAATAGTATAGACAAATACCGTCAGTCCCAGTTGGATACAGGCTCTCGTGCTCTCTCAGCTCAAGATAGCTGGCGAGATAGCCAAAAAAGGGGTTCTTCAGCAGTAGCTGAACCCTGGCTCTAATTACCCTTTTCCTGACGCTCATAGAATCATTCATAGAATCAAATCCTGGTGCTTTTCGGCAAAATAAACAAATTCCTGCGTTTCTCTAACCGGTAACTCCGCTCTGATAGCATCCCTTACCAGCAGCACTGAGAATTCCTCAGGTAAGAGGCAGGCGTATTCTATAACTCTGGCAGTTTTATCCCTGTCCTCGCGGGCATAACAAACCAGAGCCGATACCAGAGAGTAGAGCAGGTCCGGAGTCTGCGGAACCAGGTTCTCTCCATCGAGAATCTTCTTTGCATCTGGAAGCCGTTCTGTTGTCCGCAGGTAAGCTGAGAATTCAGTTGCCGCGCCCACGCCGACAGCACCGGCTACATCCGTTTTGCTATTAAGCCCTATAGCCAAAATCTCGGAGACCCTCTCCCAACTTCGAGGGGTGGGAAAGGCGTGTTCCATCTTCGCCGGGTCGAAGCGAAACAGCAGGTCAGGTTTGAAGCTTAAAAAACCTATTACCCTGGAGTCAATTTTATTTGTATACGCCCACTTTTTCCAATCATCAAGATTGGTTTCAACTTCCCAATGGATGAACCGATTGGCTAACGGGGCTGGCATCGGCACGGTGTAGGCCCTGTCGGTGGACTTATTTCCCGCAGCCAATACCATCCACCCATCTGGTAACACATACTCGCCGACTCTGCGATCCAAAATAAGCTGATACGCAGCCGCCTGCACTGAATGAGGCGCCAGGTTCAGCTCATCCAGGAACAAAATACCCTTTCCACTTTGCGGCAGGAAGCAGGGTGGCGACCAACTGACCGTTCCCCCATCAAACCGGGGCAGCCCCCTGAGGTCAACCGGGTCAAGCAAGGTCAACCGCAAATCCTCAAAATCTATTCCCTCTTCGTCACAGATTTGCTTGACGATGTCAGACTTACCTATCCCGGTGGAACCCCATAAAAAGACCGGCGGAGGGTGTATTCTCGCCTCGAGGCAAAAACTCACCATATGCCTGAGCACCTCCTTAGCCTCGTTAATGGTTTTGGTAGCGAGCATCTTTACGACCTCTCCTTTTTACTCCGCCGCTTTTCCTTCTTAAGCCACTTTTGGTACACTGATACCGGGGCTATCCTCAAACCCGCCTGCTCAATCACCGGGGTCACAACCGACACCGTCCGCAGCCCGTCTTCAATATCCAGCTGAGACCTGGATACCCCCGCCAGTCCATACCTGGGTGGTATCATCGAGGTCACCACATTGGCTCCGGCATCTAATCGAGCCCTAAGCCCCTGAACACCGTCCACATCCAGCGATGCCGGGATAAGCCGCTCGGGAAAGCAAATACGAAATGTGGCAATAGTTCGCAGTTCATCCAGTGAGTCCGGTTCTTGCCAATCAGCCATCGGGGTGCCAAGCTGAGGTCTGAAGGTCATCGCCCGCACCTGGCTGGCACTAAGGGCTTCTATGGCTTTTATCGCCAATGCCCCGTCAGCGGGGCTTTCTCCCACCCCCAGCAGCAGCCCCTCTTCAATAAGCAATCCGGCCTGGCGGGCATGCACCTTAGCTGCCAGACGCCTATTAAAATCTTGATCTATACGCAAGCGGGCAAAAAGACTTTCATTGAAGGTTTCCTGATAACAGGCATACCAATCAGCCCCCAGGCGGGCAATTTCAACCAGTATCCCTGGTGTTAAAACGCCGGGGGAAACCATAACTGATAGCGGGACAGCCTCGCGCACTTCATCCACCAATTCCAGAAGCCTCCCCCCACCCCCCTCCGGGGCGGAAGAGTCTGCTCCCATGGTCAAATCCAGCAGGTGAACCCCATCGGCGGCTAATGCCCGGGCAATATCAAGTATAACCTTTATGCTTTTGCGGTAACGAGGCGAGGCGCTGTTGCCACACCGATAAAGACAAAAATTGCAGTGATT
>JAZGHN010000114.1:0-2095 GCA_036481135.1 Dehalococcoidales bacterium
CAATACTGCGGAGGAAAGAAGACCTGATGGCAAAAGCCAACCAGAGAGTAAGGGTAGTAATAGATGCTATGGGTGGTGATTATGCCCCCGGTGAGATAGTTAAGGGGGCAGTTGCCGCTGCCGAGAAGGATGACGTAGAGGTCATCCTAGTCGGTCCCAGCGATAGCATAGAAGCAGAGCTAGCCAACTATAACATCTCCCGTTTGCCTGTTCACTATGTCAACGCTGACGACTTTATCAAAGAGGAGAAGCACCCTGCCCTAGCCGTTCGCCACAGACCTAACTCCTCTATAGTGGTCGCCACCAATATGGTGAAGGCAGGGGAGGCAGATGGATTGCTGGGGGCTACCGCTACCGGCGCACTGGTTACCAGCGCTATGCAGTCTCTGGGCATGGTAGATGGGATAGAGCGTCCCGTAATTGGTGGAGTTCTTTCCAGTGTTGCCCCCAAGACAGCAGTATTCGACCTCGGGGTCAACGTGGATTGCAAGCCGCGGCATCTACTGACCTTTGCCATCATAGGTAGTGTTTATGCTAGAATATTTCTTAACATTGCTAATCCCACAGTAGCCTTGCTAAATATTGGTCGAGAGGCGGATAAGGGCAATCAATTAGTTCAGGAGGCCTACCGCCTTCTGGAAAAGAGCGGCTTGAACTTTATTGGTAATGTAGAAGGTAACGGAATCCTTAGCGGGCAGGCAAATGTCATTGTCTGTGATGCCTTTGTAGGTAACGCTATTCTTAAGTTTAGCGAGAGTGGAGTCGAGGTTATTGGTAACTACTTGACAAGTAAGGTGAGCAGATACCCAATAATAGGTCATCGGTTAAAGGGCAAGATTGAGAAGTTGATGGCGTCACTCTCTTTATCGGATATTATGGCTGGTGGTCTCATCTGGGGTGTTGACGGCATCGTGTTTAAGGTACATGGGCATAGTCGAGCTCCAGATGTTGCTAAGAAAATAGCTCAGGTCAAGACGGCGGTGGAAGGAGACGTGGTGAATTGTCTGAAATCAGAGCTAACTACAATTAGAAAAAAACTCAACTTGTGAAAGGAGTATTATGTCCGCCATCGAAGAAACTATCAAGGATACAATCGTCAAGATTGTCCATTGCGACCGAGAGGTTCTTATCCCTAAATCCACCTTCCAAGATATGAAAGCCGACTCCCTGGATATGGTTCAAGTACTGGTAGCTTTAGAGGATGAATTTGGTATTGAAATCCCTGACGAGGATGCTCAGAAATTCAAGACCTTTGGCGATTTTGTCACCTATATAAAATCTAAAGTAGCTGAGAAGAAAGGTAATGCTTAAGGGTAAGGTAGCTCTAGTAACCGGCAGTTCTCGTGGCATAGGTAGAGCTATAGCCATGAAACTAGCCGGTGAAGGAGCTGATGTCATTATAAACTATTTCCGCCGTGGCCAAGCTGCAGAACAAACAGCCAAGGATGTGGAAAAGCTGGGGGTAACCGCCAAGTTGATCAAGGCTAATGTGGGCGACCCAGAAAAGCTAAACGAGATGTTTGACACCATCGACAGCAGCTTTGGTCGGCTAGATATATTCATTAGTAATGCCGCCTCAGGTCTACCTCGCTTTGCCCTGGACCTGGATGTTAAAGGCTGGGACTGGACTATGGACATAAACGCCAAGGCTTTTCTACTTGGTGCTCAACGGGCGGCTAAGCTTATGAAAGGTAGGGATGGTAAAATAGTCACTGTTACCAGCCTAGGTTCACACATGGTATTGCCAGGTTATGCGGCAATAGGAGTATCCAAGGCTGCCCTTGAGGCTCTAACTCGCTATCTCGCCATAGAGTTAGCCCCCAGAGGCATCTGCGTTAACGCCGTGGCCGCTTCACTAGTCACCACAGAAGCCGGTATGCTTTATGCTAAAATAGCCAAAGAGCAAATGGGTGAGTCTCCTTCATGGCAGACGACACCGGCAGGTAGATTAGTAACCCCTGAAGATTTAGCCAATGTGGTAGCCTTTCTGTGCAGCGAGGAGGCTTTTATGATAAGAGGACAGATAATCACCATTGATGGAGGTACTACACTAGTACCTTTTGGTTTTACGAGTAAGGGAGGCTAAAGGAGAAGG
>JAZGHN010000115.1:0-3347 GCA_036481135.1 Dehalococcoidales bacterium
GGCCTGATGATAGGCGTGCGCGAGTTCCTCTGGGAAGTTATGCCGGTGTTCGTCACTGGCGTTACCGGTGCCTATGAGCTCATAGCTTATGGTGTAATCTTGATATTAGCCCTGCTTTTCTTGCCCCGAGGCTTGATTTCACTCTTTGGTAAGGCGTTCACTAAAAGGAGGGCGACGGTTTAATGAAGACCGACTCTGCCGTGGCAAAAGATGCAGCAACCTCTAAAAAGGTCGCCTCAGATAAACTCTTGCTAAAGGTAGAAGATGTATCCATGCGCTTCGGTGTTTTAGCTGTTCTCAAAGGGGTAAGCTTCTCCGTTCCCAAGGGGAATATCTTGGTCATCATTGGTCCCAACGGGGCGGGGAAGTCCACCTTGCTCAAGCTCATCAGCGGGCTTCTTTCTCTTCAAGAAGGGGAGATCTGGTTTAAGCAGCATAGGCTGAGCAAGATTCCCCCACACCGCATCAGTTCCCTAGGCATCACCCAGCTTCTTCAGGATGTACAGCTCTTCTCAAGCATGTCGGTTATAGAGAATGTAATGGTTGGCTGTCATTTGCGAACTAGAACTGGCTTCCTCAGCGCCGGGTTAAAGTTGCCTCAGGCTCAAGCTAATGAACAGAGAATCTTGAAGAGGGCAATGAGTAAGTTATCCTTAGTCGGCTTAGAGCAAAAAGCCTGGGATAATCCCGTTGGTCTTTCTTGGGGACAGCAGAAGCTGGTGGGGCTAGCCCGTGCCTTGGCTACAGGTTCTGACCTGCTATTGCTGGATGAGCCTTATAGTGGCCTACTAGCCGATGAAATCGGTAAGCTGAATCAGCTGATTCTTCAACTCCAGCGTCAGGGGATGACTATCTTGATTGTAGAGCATCTAACCGACGTATTAATGGGTATTGGCAATCAGGTGATTGTATTGGATTATGGGGAGAAGATTGCGGAGGGCACCCCAGATGAGATCCAACGTAATAAGCGGGTGATAGATGCTTATCTAGGTAGTGGGTAACAGAAGATAAAGGGAGTTAGCACATGGTAGGGAAAAACAACTCCATATTAGACATGGTGGATGTTCATGCTAGATACGAGTCGGTGCCGGTATTACGGGGAGTATCTCTTTATATTAAGCAGGGAGAGATGGTAGTCCTTGTTGGGCACCATGGTTCGGGCAAGACGGCTATACTGAAAGCCATCTGTGGTCTCCTGCCTGTAGTTAAGGGCGAGGTGCTTTTCGATGGCTTGTCCATCCAAGGTCTACCCCCGGAGAAAATAGTGGGGCTGGGTATAGCCTATGTAGATGAGATGAAGTTGCTTTTCCCCGCTATGAGTGTGATTGATAATCTCATCCTGGGTACCTATCACCGGCACCGACGTGAGAGAAGGGATCATATAGAGCAAGATATCAAGACTGTTTGTCAGCTCTTCCCCGTTCTTGCAGAGAGAAAGAAACAATATGCAGGGACTCTCTCCGGTGGGGAGCAACAGATGCTGGCAATTGGCCGAGCTCTTATGTCACGCCCCAAGCTACTCCTGCTGGATTGCCCTACACTGGGGCTGGCTCCTAAGCTGGCAAAGAAGGTAGTGCAAGCCCTCTCAGAATTGAGGGACCATGGGATTGCCATTCTCTTGATTGCCCAGAAACTGCAACAGGTAGTTGATGTCGCTGACCGAGGGTATGTTATGGAAAGGGGAGGAATTATCCGAGAAGACTCTCCCCAGGAATTGCTCTACGTAGGAGAGCATAGCCGGTTTGTCTCGCCAAAGACATAGCCAAATACCGTTCTTCTCATACCACCAATTATGCGAGCCATAATTAAACCGTTTAGAATAGTTCTGGATAATCGCGTAACAAAAGAAGCCATTGTTACCTGAAAAAATGTAACGCCCGAAATGCTATAATAAAGCGGATAGTGAACAAGCCAACAGTAGAGCGCCATGTCAAGATAGTGTGCACCCTGGGTCCTGCTAGCAGTTCTCCTGAAGTCATTGGGAGGATGTTGAGAGGCGGCATGGACATTGCACGGCTTAATTTAGCCCATAGCACCCTTGAGGAACATAGACAACTTATTTCGGAAGTTCGCTTGGTCAGCCAAAAGCTCAAACCCTCTACGGGCATCCTCCTTGACCTCCCTGGGTCAAAACGCCGCATCGGCGATGTCAAGAGCGCCTTCGGAGAACACCTCGAGTTTGCCCTCTCTCAGAGCGCTGATTTCATCGCCCTCTCCTACATTTCCTCCGCGCGAGAGGTAGAAGGGGTTAAGAAACTACTTAAAGAAATGAATGCTGACATACCTGTCATCGCTAAGATAGAGCGGACGCAAGCTCTGCGAGAAAGCGACATGATACTTGAAGCCTGCGAAGGGATAATGGTAGCTAGGGGAGACTTAGCACTTGAGATAAGCATTGAGAAAGTGCCATTGGCCAGTAAGCGTCTTATAAAGGAGGCTAATCACCATGGAAAGCCAGTGATAACAGCCACTGAGATGCTAGAGTCAATGGTACAATCGGCTACCCCAACTAGGGCAGAGGCTGCTGATGTAGCCAATGCCGTTCTTGATGGCACCGATGCCCTGATGCTCTCCGAGGAAACATCTGTTGGAAGTTATCCTGTCAAAGCTACCGAGACAATGGCAAGAATAGCCTTGGAAGCTGAGGCATCGCTGCCCTTCGAGCAGATATTCCATGAGAGGTGGCAGGATGTTCTTCCTGAGGTAAATGATGCCACGGCTAGAGCAGCTTGCCAAGTGGCCCATCAGGTGCAAGCCAAGGCCATCGTAGCTTTCACTGCTGGCGGAACAACGGCTTTACGGGTATCGAAGTATAGACCGCGCCAGCCCATTCTAGCTGTAACCCCGTCTGAACGCGTTGTGAGACGCCTTTCATTATATTGGGGGATCCTCCCTATCAGGAATCCTGATCCCCAAACCCTAGAGGAAGCCTTTGGGATGGCAAGGGAAGTGGTGCTGGAGGCAAGTGTAGCCAGGAGAGGCGACCTCATAGTGATTACTGCCGGACTTCCTCTGGCTGTTCCGGGAAGCACCAACCTGCTCAAGGTACATATTGTCTGAACCTACCGGCGAACTTAGTCAACAGCGACGTTAGGACATAACGCTTGAAGTACGGGATAGCCGACAGAGTTGAGATGCGATATCCGCCTAATTGCAGCTAGGGTTTCTCATCTTGTCAAAGGTAACAGTTCGTCAAATTGTTATCTAAAAAAGGGGAGCAAAACTGCTCCCCTTAAGTCTTATCCGCTAAATCCTGGTTACCACTGCACGAACATTGGCATGACCACGTGGATGTAGTTATCCACGCCTACTGGACGGAGAACCCCAGGGCTTGACGGATTAGTAGT
>JAZGHN010000116.1:0-7673 GCA_036481135.1 Dehalococcoidales bacterium
GAAGGAAACATATAGTAAAATGTAGCCATAATATTGTAAGGTGGAGAGGTGGCTCAGGGATAGGACGTGAGTAAAAATTGCGGGAATCGCTGCTGAACAGACAAATTCAATAGAATTTACCACAAAAGCCAGGGCTATAATCCCCCCTATCGTTGCCAGGGTTATAGGAGCAGAGACAATCCTCTCCATTCTACTCATAGTTTTCTTTCTGGATTCTTCACCCTGAATCTCACAAACAAGAGCTCCCTTTGTTGTTATGAATTCCCTTACATTTAGTATTCCTCCGCCGAGGGCTACCAATCCAATGGCTATTGTCATCAGCCTGAAATAGCCGATTAGCAAGAAAGCATTAAGCCATGCTGTCATGAAGAGGAAATATAACACCCCTGAGGCAAAAACAAAGGAGCCGACAAGCAGCCATATTTTTCTCCTATCTTTTAAGGTCACTATTAACGATATAAGGTAGGCAAGCACCCACATAGCACAAGGATTGAAACCGTCAACAAGTCCCAGAGTTATAGCTAAACTGTGAAGGGAATAGTCAGAGGGCGTTATTTCCCCTACCATGGGCAATGTTATTTCAGCCCATGGTTTTTGGCTTTCTGCTTCGGGGCAATTTCCCGCCAGGCACTGTTGCAAGGCTTTTTCAATATCTGCGCCTGTTGTTTCTGCTGAATCCCAGCCGGTGAAAGTTAGCTCTCCGAAGATTGTTACCGGGAATTCCGGCGCCTCCTCTTCCGCTCCTAAATGGGCCAGCATTTGTGATAGTAGATTATATTCCTGAAGCTCAGAGGCATCGTGATAGATAAGATGAATTGAAGGGTATGTGCTGGCTAACCTTTCATTAAATGGCTTTTGCTCCTCACAGTCTGGACAGCCTGGAATTTGAAAGAAGTGAACCTCTAGACCTTCGGCGGTAATTGGTTTTGCCGCCTGCGGACCCGCAAAGAGAAGGATGGCTCCCAGGATGCTAAGGGATATTACTAGGTATCTCTTAAAGGGGTCTTGATAAAGTTTTCTCCAGAAGTTGGTCCATTTATTATTCATTGGTAAATATTTATTGAGCCGGAATTTCCTATTTGAAGTAACCGCTTCTTGTGGAGCGATATATTCACTTATTTAGGCTGGTGGTTCGATTTCTTTGCCAACGCATCCACCCATTAGTATGGCTCCAGTAATCAGTGATACCGAGAGTATTATCATTAGGGCTTTCGGATTTTTCACGGTTTAATTATAGCAGAGTAGAAGGACTTGGACGACGTTTTGTCGGCTTTGTCGTTGGTCAGGCTATCTCAGGTAACTCCTTTAGTGATTTATCAGTTTTCGTGATATACTGAGGGGCATAAAGGGAGCTTTTACCTCCGCAAAAACTATGTTTTGCGCAGGGTCAGGAGGTTAATTTGAAAGGTAAGGATTTGCTTTCAATATCTGACCTCGGCAGTGAGGACATTCGCTCACTTATTTCGGACGCTGTAGATATGAAGGTTAAGGGCTGGCTTTCTTTACTTAGTGGAAAGACATTAGCCCTTATATTTGAGAAGCCCTCGTTGAGGACTCGGGTTAGCTTTGAGGTGGCAATGCGCCAGCTTGGTGGGGAGAGCATTTATCTCTCTCCGGAAGAGGTTGGCTTGGGGAAGCGCGAGTCAGTTCCAGATGTAGCCCGTGTCCTCAGTCGTTATGTAGATGTTATTGCTGCCCGCACCTTTTCTCACCAAACCTTGGAGATTCTAGCTGGCTATTCCGATATACCGGTGATAAATGCTTTGTCTGATTTGGAGCATCCGTGCCAGGCTTTGGCGGACCTTTTAACCATTTACGAGAAGAAGGGGGAGCTAGAGGGATTGACCCTGGCTTTTGTCGGCGATGGTAATAATGTGGCTCATAGCCTTCTACTGGCTGCTTCGCTCGCCGGGATGAATTTCAGGATTGCTTCCCCAGCCGATTACGGGGTTCAGGAGAAAATATTGTCTCTGGCTCAAGGCTACACTCTTGATAGGGGTGCCGAAGTGCTGTGCACCGAGGAGCCAGGATTGGCAGTTAGCGGGGCTGATGTAGTTTACACTGACGTGTGGACGAGTATGGGGCAGGAGGCTGAGGCTGACCAGCGACGCCAGGCGCTTGCCCGCTACCAGGTGAGTAGTGAACTTCTCTCTTTGGCTAAAGAGGACGCCATATTGATGCACCCCTTGCCAGCACATCAGGGCGAGGAGGTGGCTGAGGGCATTTTAGACAGTCCCCAATCAGTGGTCTTTGACCAGGCTGAGAATAGGATGCACATGCAGAAAGCGTTATTGGCATTTATGTTGGGTGGCCTGGAGATACCGCTGGCTGGCTATCGATAAGAGGGTGGTATGAGCAAACCGGTGGTGGCTATTATTGGTAGGCAGAATGTAGGTAAGTCGACTCTGCTAAATCGGGTGGCAGGTAAGCCGATAGCTATTGTGGAAGACTTGCCGGGGACAACCCGTGACCGGGTAATGGCCAGTGTTTCGTGGCAGGGGAGCGAGTTTACCATAGTTGATACCGGTGGTCTAGAACTAACCCCCGACTCTGCTATCGGTCAGGGGGTTAAAGAGCAGGCAGAGGTGGCTATTGTTGAGGCTGATATTATTATTTTTTTAGTGGATGTCAGGGATGGGATAACGCCCTCTGACCTGGAGATAGTTGATGTGCTTCGTCGGGTGAGCAAACCCCTGGTGTTGGTGGCTAACAAGGCGGATAATGAGCAGCTGGAAACCCAGGCGGCGGAATTTTATCCATTGGGGCTCGGTGAGCCATTGGCTATTAGTGCCCATCATGGTCGGGGGGTGGATAAACTACTAGACAGGGTTATCTCTCTACTACCAGCGCCATCACCGGTCGAGGCTGAGCCGGAGATTATGAAGGTGGCTATCGTGGGTAGACCTAATGTCGGCAAGTCAACCCTGTTGAATGCCCTTTTAGGCGAAGAGCGAGTCATTGTTGCTGATACCCCGGGGACTACTCGCGATGCCATAGATACCTCGGTTGACTTTGGCGGGCAAAGTGTGTTACTTATTGATACCAGTGGTATTAAGCGGCGGGGACGGTTAGGGGCAGGGGTGGGGCGGTATAGTGTTATCCGTGCCCTGCGTGCTATCGACCGGGCTGATGTAGCCTTACTTATTCTTGATGCCACCGAGCTGGTTACGGCTCAAGATACGCATATCGCCGGTTATATTCAGCAGGCGGCTAAAGGGATTGTACTGGTAGTTAATAAGTGGGACTTGGCTGAGGCCAAGGACACAGATGGGTGTAGCAGGTACATCAGGCGCCAATTCAGGTTCATCCCTTACGCGCCAGTGATGTATATTTCAGCTAGGTTTGGGCAGGGGGTAGATAAGATTATGCCTCAGGTATATCAGATATATCAGGAGAGGCTTAAGCGACTGCCTACCGCCGCCGTCAATAGTGTAGTTCAGCAGGCAGTAGCGGCTCACAGCTTGCCCCGAAAGGGCAGCAAGCAGCTAAAGATTCGCTATGCCACTCAGGCTGAAGTAAACCCACCAACCTTTGTCTTTTTCGTTAACGATGCTAGGCTAATACATTTTTCCTATCAGCGTTACCTGGAGAATAAGCTGCGTCAGTCATTTGGCTTCGCTGGCACGCCAATCCGTCTTGTCTTTAAAACGAGGGGTGAGCAGTGATAACCAAGTTTATTATAGTGGGGGTAATCGGTTACCTTTTGGGCTCTATTCCCTTTGGTTTGTTGATAAGCAAGCAGAGGGCCAAGGTAGATATCAGGGAGTATGGCAGTGGCAAGATGGGAGCGACTAATGTGCTGCGAGCGGCTGGTACTAAAACGGCAGCTATGGTCTTTAGCCTGGACTTGATGAAGGGAGCGCTGGCGGTCATAATTGCTGGCTTAATAATTGGTAGAGAGTATCTGGTTATAGGTGGTTTTAGCTTGGGAGTGCTAATTGCCCAGGTTATTGCTGCTCTAGCGGCAATGGCTGGGCACACACGCTCAGTATTTCTTAAGTTTCGTGGGGGAGGGAGGGGTGTTGCCACCTTCTTTGGCGGATTGGCGGCATTGTACCCGCCAGCAGCAATATTCGGTGGCGAGGTTTTTATTATCGGAGCTGGCTTAACTAAGTTTGTCTCCCTGGGCTCTATTTGCGCTGCGGTAAGTACCTATGCCATTTTAGCCCCCCTCACTATTCTCAATGGATTCCCCGTTGAGTATCTGCTTTATGCTCTAATCGGCAACATAGTAATTATTATTATGCACCGGGGTAATATTGCCCGGTTACTGGCGGGCAAGGAGCGTAAGATAGGCGATAGTGCTGAGCTGAGGGGACGTCAAACCAGGAGCATGGAATAAGATATGCCCAAGATTGCTATCATTGGCACCACTACGTGGGGTAAAACCCTGGGGGTGGTGTTAGCTCATAAGGGACTGGAGGTCAGGCTGTGGGCGCGGACGCCACAAGAAGCCGCTGAATTGAGAAAAGCTGGACCCAATTCAGACCTGCTTCCCGGTGCTACCTTTCCTCCCCAGCTATCTATCACCAGTTCACTGGATGAAGCACTGGCTGAGGTGAGGGCGGTAATTCTGGTTGTGCCATCCCAGACTATGCGGCAGAATATAAAGTTGGTTCAGGGTTATCTCGATGAGTCGATGATAATAGTGAGCGCAGCCAAGGGCTTGGAGTTAGGTAGCTGCAAGCGTATGTCGGAGGTGATTGCCGAAGAGATAGACCCTCGTTTCCACTCTAATATTTGTGTCCTTTCCGGGCCTAATCTTTCCCGGGAGATTATTCGCGATTTACCGGCGGCTACGGTGGTGGCTGCTGAGGATGAAGCTGTAGCCAGGGAAGCCCAGGAGCTGCTAACCGCTCCGAACTTTTGCGTGTATACCAATGGTGATGTCATAGGTGTAGAGCTGGGGGGAGCATTAAAAAATATCATTGCTCTGGGAGCCGGCATGGTTGATGGGCTGGGCTATGGCGATAATGCCAAGGCAGCCTTTATCACCCGCGGCGTGATTGAGATGGCGGCTCTGGGATTGACTCTCGGAGCGAATCCTCTCACCTTCGCCGGCTTAGCTGGTGTGGGTGATGTAATCACTACCTGTGCCAGCACGTTGAGCCGTAACCACCATGTGGGGGCGGAGTTAACCAAGGGGCGCTCGTTAAAGGAGATAACGGCTTCAATGACTGGCGTGGTTGAGGGTGTGAACACTACTATTGCTGCCCGCGAGCTGGCTCAGCGGCTTGGGGTGGAGATGCCCATTACGGAAAAGATTTATCAAGTGCTATTTGAGGGTGCCGACCCCCGCCAGGCAATAGTGGAGGCAATGGCAGCTGAGGCTAGGCATGAATTAGCTGGTCAGAAGTGGGAGCTGTCTTCCCTTTTCAAGAATGAAAAGCGTTCCTGAGCCTGTTTCCTTAATGAGGGCTTTCAGCTGGGCCTAAGGTGTCAGCCAATTCTTGGAATAGCTGGCGCTGTTTTTTGCTTAAGGAGTCGGGGGTAACTACCAGTAGGGTAACCAGCTGGTCACCATGCCCCCTCCGACGAAGATGAGGAACCCCCTTATTTTTAAGTCGGAAGACCTTGCCTGTTTGGCTGCCAGCTGGAACCTTGAGCTTGGACTTTTTACCATCAATGGTGGGTACCTCTACCTGGGCGCCGAGAGCAGCTTGAGCAAAGTTGATGGGCAGCTCGTAGATGATGTCATCGCCATCCCGCTGGAAAAGCTCATGCTCTTCCACTGCTAAGGTGATGTAGAGATCGCCTGAGTGACCGCTTCTTGTTCCGGCTTGACCTTCACCCCTGAGTCGCACTTGGGAGTTATCATCCACCCCGGCTGGGATTTTGACTGAGATGCTGCGCTTGTGTTTCTCTTTACCTGTACCTCGGCACTGGGGACAGGGCTCAGTTATAATCCTGCCCTCACCGTGGCACTGAGGACAAATAGCGATATTAGTGAAGCGACCAAAGATGCTCTGCTGAATACGGTGTACCTGCCCGGTGCCATTACAATTGGGGCATCGGGCTGGCTGGCTACCTGGCTTGCTGCCGATGCCCTGACACAGGGAGCAATGCTCAGTGCGCAGGATATTTATCTCCTTTTGGCAACCGAGCGCTGTTTCCTCAAGGGTGATACCGATATTATAGTGAAGGTCAGCACCGCGCTGCGGTGCTTGACGGGCAGCCGTAGTTACTCCGCCAAAGAAGGCATCAAAGATATCGCCAAAACCGCCGAACTCAAAGCCCTCAAAGCCCCGTCCGAAAAGCCCTTCGGCATCACCGTGCCCAAAGTGGTCATAGGCGGCGCGTTTATCCGGGTCAGAGAGCACTTCGTAAGCCTCATTTACCTCTTTAAATTTTTCCCCTGAAGTATCATCGTGGTTGTGGTCAGGGTGATATTTAAAGGCTAGCTTACGAAAGGCCCTTCTTACCTCCTCATTGGTGGCAGTTCTAGGGATACCGAGGATTTCATAATAATCTTGTTTTGCTGGCATTTATCTGTTAAACCTCGCGGAACTCGCCCTCTACGGTGCCTTCCTCGTCTCCTTCTCCGCCGCCTTCTTTGCCGGGAGGTGGCGGTGGTGGCTGTTGCTGGTAGACGGCAGCGCCTACTTTTTGCATGGTATCTGATAGCTCCTGTGTTGCCTTGCGGATAGCGTCAATATCGCTACCCTGAAGTGCCGAGCGCACCGCAGCTATTTTAGTTTCCACCTCTTGATTAAGGTCTGAGGGTATCTTATCCTTCTGGTCTCGCAGTGCCTTCTCTGCAGTATAGGCCAGGGTATCAGCAGCGTTGCGCGTCTCTATCTCTTCACGCCGCTTGGTATCCTCGGCGGCATGTGTCTCTGCCTCCCGCTGCATTTTCCCTACTTCATCCTTAGACAGTCCGCTGGAGGCAGTGATGGTTATCTTCTGTTCCTTGCCGGTGCCTTTATCGTGAGCCTTCACGTTGAGGATACCATTGGCGTCAATATCGAATTCAACCTCAATCTGGGGCACGCCTCGGGGTGTCGGCAGGATACCATCAAGCATAAACCGTCCCAGGGTTCTATTATCGGCTGCCATAGGTCTCTCACCCTGAAGGACGTGAATTTCGACACTGGGCTGATTATCAGCAGCCGTGCTGAAAATCTGGCTCTTGGCTGTAGGGATGGTGGTATTGCGGGGGATGAGGGGGGTTGCCACACCGCCAAGGGTCTCGATGCCCAGAGTAAGGGGGGTAACATCAAGGAGAAGGACATCCTTGACATCTCCCTTGAGCACTCCTGCCTGAATAGCGGCGCCAACAGCTACCACCTCATCGGGGTTGACCCCCTTATGAGGTTCTTTGCTGAAAAATTGCTTTACCTTATCATGGACCAGGGGTGTCCTTGTTTGCCCGCCCACCAGAATGACCTCATCAATCTGGGCCGGGGTCTTCTCGGCGTCAGCCAGTGCCTGGCGGCAGGGCTCTATACTCTTCTCCACCAGCTCCATTATCAGTTGCTCCAGTTTTGCCCGGGTAAGGGTAATACTGAGGTGCTTGGGACCGCTGGCATCAGCGGTGATAAAGGGGAGGTTTACCTCGGTCTGCTGGACGGTGGAAAGCTCACACTTAGCCTTTTCCGCGGCTTCCTTCAGTCGTTGTAGAGCCATTTTATCCTGTCTGAGGTCTATCCCTTGCTCTCGCTTGAACTCATTGC
>JAZGHN010000117.1:0-12948 GCA_036481135.1 Dehalococcoidales bacterium
TTATGGCCTCAATGCCCTTGCCGAACCTCCATAGCCAAGCACAACAACCGATGGGGGCAAAATACCGCCAAGCGGTTGGCAAGTGGATACCCCTGCCCTTCATTTCCTCCACAGGCTTGACCACAGCCCATTCCCATATCCTACCGATAGCTCCTAAACCAAAACCAATGGGAACGACATAAAGGGCAATAAAGAAGAATACAGGCTCGTCATAAATCACAGAGCTTCCCCAAACGCCCCATCCAGCCAGAAGCATGAACAAGCCATATATGGCGTTATGCAAAACGACGCCCATCAGAAATGCTTGTGCCGTCAACCACATCAACAGCAGGAAATGCTTAAGCGAATACTCCTTCGGTATTTCAATCTTGGCAAGAGCAATTCGGAATCTCGGTATAGCTACCACAACAAAGAAGATAGCAAGAAGCACTAAGGGAACCCCAAAAGGCCACAGGAAAAATAGGAACCAAGACCAAGGACTGTCAGGTGGTTCACGGAGGCCACTCATCAAGGCTCGCATAAAGAGCAAATAGACAGTAGCACCAAAGGCTACGGTTGACAGGCACAGCAACAGGAATAATTGCTTAGGCGATAGCTTTTTCGGCATTTTTAATCCTTCGCTTTCTTCCGTTTACCGCCTCGCTTGGGGTAAACAGACTTGCTCAGCCTTTTTATCGCCCTACCCGACTTAAATCTATTCAGATTAACAAAGCCTCTCGTCCGATTCACGGCGACTTATCCTGCTACAGCAATGTTTCACTTTATTATACACCATAAACGAGCTAAATAGGCAGAATAAGATACTCCAAGGCTGTTCATCAGGGAAGCCTGAAGGGACGGAGCCCCTTCAAAAACTACTTTCCCCCTCTCCTTCAAAGGAGATGGGGATTAAGGGGGTGAGGTTGCTAAACAATCTCAATAGAGGGCTTCCCAGCCACTTGACAAAAGTTGTAAACTTAAAAAATAATAACTATAGGATTTCACTGCATTTTCTGCTAGAATAACAAAGGTTACTGTGAAAAATAAAGAAACCAAACCGAAGCGTTTATAGCCCTCCCAAGAGCTATAGGCGCTTTTATTTTAATCAGCAGCAGCGCAATTTAGCAGCAGAGTAATAGTAATATAGGATATGAAGGGATGTCACGTAGTTAGAGCGGGGCTTTCGATACTCCTCGCCATAGCACTTGGGGGCATTTCCTGTGCGGCAAAGCCCCTGACCAAGTTCGAGGAAACCCGCTCTCTAATGGATACCTTTGTCACCGTTACTGTTTACTCGGATGAGGACACAGCAAAAGAGGCAATAAACGCGGCATTTAGCCGAATGGAAGAAATAGAAAGAGAAGCCTCAATATTTGATGAAGAAAGCGAGGCTTTCCAGCTTAATCAGGATGGGTATCTAGAAGCGCCCTCTGATGACCTCCTAAAACTACTAACTATGTCTGTGGATTACAGCCAGATGACAAACGGCTATTTCGATATAACCGTTCAACCACTACTGGACCTGTGGGCAGGGGGGCTGTGGAAGGAGAGCGAAGAGGTTCAGCAAACCAAGATAGATGAGACGCTGGGGCTGGTCGGCTGGGAGAAAATAGATATTGACGACGAGATATACTTCAAGGTAGATGGGATGAAAATAACCCTCGGCGGGATTGCCAAGGGCTATGCGGTAGACGAAGCGTTAGAAGTTCTTGAAGACATGGGCATCAAACACGCCCTGGTAAACGCCGGCGGAGATATGAGCACACTAGGTTCTAAGCCAAATGGAGAGCCATGGAACGTTGCTCTGGTGAATCCGGATAATACCAGTCAGAGCCTCGCCACCTTCAGTTTCTCGGATAAATCAATAGCGACCTCAGGAAACTACGAGCGATACTTCGACCCCGAGAAGAAAGCCCATCATATCATCAATCCAAAGACAGGCTTTTCGGCGCAGGAGTGCATCAGCGTCACCATAATAGCGGAAAACGGCACACGGGCTGATGCCCTGGCAACCGGGGGCTTTGTCATGGGGCCTTATGAGGGCATGAAGTTGGTTGAATCGCTGGATGATGTGGAGTGTCTCATAGTAGATGCCGAGAGGACAATACATCGCTCTTCCGGATTATCTCAGTATCTAGGCGAAAGGCAATAAGATGAATAAGTTGAATCTGAGGCTCAAAAAGAAGGGCACTCGCTATGGAGTGAAGGTGCCCCATAACAAGCTTACCGCCAAAAACCCCATTGAGCAGACACCCTTGCCCGAAGCAGTAATCATCCCCCTCCACCAGAATATAGGAGCACCCTGCGAGGCTGTGGTCAAGAGAGGGGATAAGGTACTGACCGGCCAGAAGATAGGCGATTCAGAAAAGTATGTCAACGCCCCTGTTCACGCCACCGTATCCGGTGAGATAACCGGTACCACCATGATAGTAAATCCACCCACTGCCCAGCTAATAGAAGCTCTGGTGATAACCTCCGATGGCAAAGATGAGTGGGTAGAACTTGAATCACCCAAGGACCCTGAGGCTCTCTCCGTGAAGGAAATTTTAGACAGGATAAGAGCAGCAGGCATGGTGGGACTTGGAGGCGCTGCCTTCCCCACCCATGTTAAGCTCTCGCCGCCCAAGGATAAGAAGATAGACACCGTCATCCTCAATGGCTGCGAGTGCGAACCCTATATAACCTCAGACCACAGGGTAATGCTGGAATACGGGGAGAAGGTACTCTCCGGATTAAATATCATAAGGAAGGTAATCTCCCCTGAGAATACCTACATCGCCATAGAAGACAACAAAGAAGACGCCATAGACCACATGGAGAAGCTGATAACAGATATGGGGCTCCACGAGGAGTTCAAGATAGTCCCTCTAAAATCGAAGTATCCCATGGGAGCCGAGAAAATTCTGACAGAATTGCTATTGGGCAGAGAGGTTCCCATCGGTGGGCTGCCTTTAGATGTTGGCACGGTGGTCCACAATGTAAGCACCGCTAAGGCGATTCACGACGCCGTGGTTGAAGGCAGACCCTTCATCGAGAGGGTGGTAACCATCACCGGTGCTGTTAAGAATCCGAAAAACCTTTTGACCAGGTTCGGCACCCCGCTAAGGCATCTCATAGACTACTGCGGCGGGATAGATGGGAAAGCCGACGAGGTCATCCTTGGTGGACCCATGATGGGCTTCTCCCAGTTCGACCTTGATTTTCCTACAGTTAAGGGAACGAACGCGGTGTTAGTGAAGAAGGGAGTACCGGTAACAGAGCAGGACTGCATAAGCTGTGGCAAGTGTATAGAGGTTTGTCCTATGCGTCTTATGCCCACCAGTCTAGCCAGACATGCCAAGGCTGGTAACTATGAGGAGTGCGAGAAGTTCTACCTCATTGACTGCTTTGAGTGTGGAGCCTGCGCCTACACCTGCCCGGCAAACATACCCATAGTGCAGTACATAAAGGTGGCTAAAAAAGAACTGGCAAAGAGGGCAGTTAAGAAATGACGCAGGAGAGACAATTCTTAGTCTCACCGGGCCCACATCTGTGGAAAGGGCTCTCGGTAAGCAAGATAATGTATCTGGTGGTGATTGCCCTCATGTTTCCCACCGGTGCTGCCATCTATTTCTTCGGGCATCATGCCCTCTCAGTAATAGGCGTCAGCATAGGAGCAGCGATAGCCACCGAATATGTAACCAAGAAGATAAGAGGGCAGCCCTTCATTATGGACGGGAGCGCTGTGGTCACCGGGCTCCTCCTCGGCTTGATTCTGCCACCGACGATATCTTTGTGGATGGTAGCCATCGGTGCCATATTCTCCATTGCCATTGTCAAGGAAGCCTTCGGCGGTCTGGGGCACAACATTTTTAACCCCGCCCTAGGCGGCAGGGCTTTTATGAGCGTCTCCTTCGCGGCGGAAATGACGACCTGGACGCCGACACGCTTTATGCCCGTTATGCCCGACGCAGTAACCACCGCTACCCCCCTGAGTGAGAGCTTTGTCTGGCCAGCGGATAAGCTGTCCCTCTACCAGGCAATGTTCATGGGCAACACCGCCGGCTCCATGGGGGAGACTTCAGCCCTCCTGATATTAATTGGCGGCGCTCTACTCCTGGGATTGCGCATAATAAACTGGAGAATTCCAGCGATTTACATCGGGACTGTAGCTCTAATGAGCCTTGGCTTCGGGCAGGACCCCCTGTTCCACATCCTCGCCGGAGGACTTATGATAGGAGCTTTCTTTATGGCCACGGACTATATAACCTGCCCCCTGACTAACAGAGGGAAAATGATATTCGCTGTCGGCGTGGGGGCGCTAACAATAATCATAAGGCAGTTCGCCGGAATGCCCGAGGGGGTGTGCTACTCTATCCTGTTCATGAACGCCGTTACCCCCCTTATCGACCGATTCACCAAGATTAGGCCATATGGCTTAGTAGTAAAGAAGGCAGAAAGTGTCAGCTAAAAACACCTTGAAGAAATTCTACCCCGTGATAGTGCTTACAGCAGTGGTGGCGATATCAGTTGGCCTGCTTAGCCTTACTGACAATCTTACCCGGGAGAAGATTGAATGGCAGAAGGAACAGAAAATACAGCGCCTGCTTTTCGACTTATTCCCCGATATGAGCCGTTACGACCTTGAAAATGAGATATACATCATATACTCTACTGAAGACAAGGTTAGCTATGCCTTTGTCGCCGTGGGCAAGGGCTACGGAGGGGATATTGATATCCTGGTCGGTCTTGAGGATGAGAACACATTAAAAGGGATAAGCATAATCTCCCAAGTCGAGACCCCAGGGTTAGGCAACAGAATAACCGAGAGCTACTTCACCGACCAATTTGCTGGATTAAGCGCTGATGAGGTGGCACGAAGGCGAGATGGTGGGCAGGTAGATACTATAACCGGGGCAACAATGAGTTCCTCCGCGGTTATTAAGGCCGTTAGAGCCGCCGCCATGGAAAAGATCAAATTAATAAAGGATAGGGAGCAAGGAAAGTGAAAATGGGTAAATTCGGCAAGGAGTTTACCAAGGGATTAATTATCTCTAATCCAGTTTTTGTTCTCGCCCTCGGCTTATGCCCCACGCTGGCTGTTACTACCACGCTTGATAATGCACTGGGCATGACCTTAGCAGTTGTCATTGTCCTCCTTGGGGCTAACATAATAGTAGCCGCCATAAGGAACTTCATCCCCACCATAACCAGAATCCCCATATTTATCGTCATAATTGCCAGCCTGGTCACCATGGTCGACCTCCAATTTCAGGCTTATGTCCCTGACCTGCATGCATCATTAGGCATATTCCTTCCCCTGGTAGTGGTAAACTGTATAATACTCGCTCGAGCCGAAGCCTTTGCCTCCAAGAACCCGATACTCCACTCTATTGCTGATGCCCTGGGGATGACTGTCGGATTCATGATAGCCCTGCTCATGATATCGGCCATCAGACAGACACTCGGAACCGGCAATCTATCGGTATTCGGCTTCCACTTTTTCACCCTGCCCGTTCTCGGCGAGCAACCCATAGCACTGCTCATCCTTCCGCCAGGAGCATTCTTGGTCATCGGACTGATAATGGCAATATTCAGATGGAGGGGGGTGATGAAGAGTGAATGAACTCATTGTCATATTCATCGGCATGGCTTTAATCAATAACTTCATCATAGTGAGATTCCTGGGGCTCTGCCCCTTCTTCGGCGTCTCCAAGCACCTAGGTAGTGCCCTCAGCATGGGGGCAGCAGTTACCATTGTAATGACCATCTCCGCCCTTGCCGCCTGGCTCATCGAAGCCTATATCCTTATTCCTTTTGACATTGAGTATATGTACATCGTTATGTTCATACTGGTGATAGCGACGCTAGTCCAGATTATAGAGCTATTCATCAAGAAGACAAATGCCCAACTTTATTTTGCCTTCGGGATATACCTGCCACTTATCACCACCAACTGTGCGGTTCTTGGTATCACCCTGATAAACAGAATAGAGGGCTTTTCACTCTCTGGAAGCGTAGTTGCTGCGCTAGGCGCTGGTGCAGGCTTTACCCTGATTCTGGCAATGATGTCAGGGATACGGGAGAAACTGGAAACAGCCAACACCCCCAAGTCGATGAGGGGACTGCCCGTAGCCTTTCTCATAGCAACGCTCCTCGGTCTCGCTTTCTCTGGATTTGGAGGAATGATATAAGAATTAATATAATACAGGTGGAGGATTTTTAGAGACATGATTCCAATAGGTGCACTCATCGGCATAGGATTAGTCGCCGGGTTAATAATATACCTGGTATATATTAAGGTCCCACAAAAAGTAAAAGGGCTGGAAAAAACGGAGGAGCTAAACGCTATCTTGCCTGGAACAAACTGCGGTGCTTGTGGCAAGCCTGGCTGTTTTGGCTATGCCCAGGCACTGACACATGACCCGGACTTAGTCACCAAGACGCCATGCGCTCTGGTGCTGCAGGACGCCGAGAGGCTGGAGCAACTGGAAAAGGCTCTTGGCATGACCCTGGATGTGGAAGCGATGCACAAAAAGGCTCTTATCCACTGTAATGGAAACTCAGAGACTATATACCAATATTCAGGAGTAGATACATGTAAAGGAGCGGCACAACTCCTCAGCGGCTATAAGAGATGCCCCTTCGCCTGCTTGGGTCTCGAAGACTGTGTCAAGGTATGTCCCGTGAATGCGATATTCATAGACCCGGAGAAAAAGGTAGTTGTGGTAAACCGGGAGAAGTGTACCGGATGTGGACTCTGCGTAGCTGAATGCCCGCTGAACCTCATTGAGCTGGTTCCCGCTGACACCAAGATTGCCTTCCTTTGTAGTTACAAACCATTAAGGGATATTCCGGGGAGGGAGAAGTGTGATTACGCCTGTACCCACTGCCGAAAGTGCTTCAAGGCTTGCGAAGATGAAGCCATAGAATGGGATAAGGCGAAGGCTGTACCTCAGATTATTCAGGACAAATGCACCCTCTGCGGTAAATGCATAGAGGCCTGTGAACAGCATACGCTGGCTGATTTCACCAAGGCGAGAAAAGAGGCAGAGCTGGTTCCAGCCCCATAATGAGCTATAATCAACTTTTGATAATTTATTTGATATAATATATCCAGAGAAGCCAACAGGATTTCCCTGATTAATTGAGCTGAGCTCGATAACAAACAGAGAATGCGAGTCATCGCAGGTAAAGTAAAAGGACACCGGCTTAAAGCGCCAAAGAGGACCGCTACTCGCCCGGCAACAGACCTAGTGCGAGGGGCGATTTTTTCCATTCTGGAAACCACCACCGACAACTGGGCGCAGGTGCTTGATTTGTTCTCTGGTAGCGGAGCCTTGGGCATCGAGGCTTTAAGCCGGGGCGCAGACTGGGTTGACTTTGTTGAACATGATTCCCGATGTTGTGATATAATTAAACAGAACTTAGAAAAGACAAGGTTAACAGCGCAGGCTCATGTTTATTGCTGCAGTGTAGCCAAAGCGCTTTCCTTTCTTGATAAGGAGTATAATATTATACTGATGGACCCGCCCTATTCTAACTCGTCTATAGGCGACGTAGTAACAAAACTAGCAAACTCTAAACTGGTTGGGGCAAACTCCATTGTAGTGGTAACACACTCCCCCCACCTCCACCTGGATTCAACTTATGCTACACTAAATCTCATTAAAGAGTACCGCCACGGTGATAGTTGCATCGCAGTATACCAAAAGGAGAGCAAGCCTTGAGTACCGCCATCTACCCAGGCAGCTTCGACCCCATAACTAACGGACATCTTGACATCATTAATAGAGCAGCCAAACTGTTTGAAAAGCTATTCATCGGAGTCTATGATAAACCAGACAAAAAGCTCCTCTTCACCACTGAAGAGCGAACAGAGATGGTAAGGCAAGCCATAGCCACCCTACCCAATGTTGAGGTGATGGTTTTCACCGGGCTGGCTGTTGATTTTGCTAAAGAGGTAAAGGCACAATTGATAGTGCGTGGGCTGAGAATGAGCGCCGACTTTGAGAAGGAATTCGATTTGGCCATGATGTACAAGAAGCTGTCCCCTGATATAGAATTAGTCTGTCTAATGTCAGATATGAGCTATCAGTTCCTTAGCTCCAGCCTGCTCAAGGAAGCAGCCAGACTGGGCGGTGCCATTGATGACCTTGTCCCCGAACACGTAGCTGTAGCCCTAAGAAAGAAGGTTCATAATAAAATGTAGATATTGTGACAAACAAGGAGCATTACTCAAGGCAAACCGATTTCACAAGGAGGATAAAAGAAAGAGAGCTATATGGCATACAAAATTACGGACGAGTGTATTAGCTGTGGAGCCTGTGAGCCTGAGTGCCCGAATGAGGCAATTAGCGAGGGGGAGACAATCTATATCATTGACCCGGATAAGTGCACTGAATGTGTTGGTAGCCATGAATCATCCAAGTGCGTTGAGGTCTGCCCCGTAGACTGCTGTATACCCGACGAAGAGCATGCCGAGAACAAAGAGCAGCTTCTTGAGAAGTGGCGTAAGTCGCACCCAGGCGAGGAACCGGCTGAAGGAACCTATTAAACTCAAAACCAGCAACGGAAAACGAGCCTGGTTAGCTAACAGCAATTAATCCAACGGTTGATTGTTACTCTGTTAGCGCTATTAATTTGGCGGTAGCGTCAAATCTTTGGTTATTGGAAGAAAGAGCGTACTGTACCAAACTCCCCAGGAAGCAGAGCCAGCACTCTGGGGAAGCGGTCTAATAAAATGGGAGCGAGGTTTGATTCAGCGATAGCTCCCGTTACGCCCAGAAATTTGACCCACATAGCTAGGAAAGCGCCACAAAACATAGCCCCCACCACAAACCCTAAAATGCCGCCAACAAGATGATTAGCCCAACCCAGCATTATCGCTGAAACCGCCTGCTTTAGTAAGCGGGCGAGCACAGTAGCAAGCACCATCACCCCAATAAATATGATGGCAAAGGCAGCAACCTTAGCTAAACCTGCCCAAGGAATGAAGGATAGCCACTGGGAAAAGGGAGTATAATAACGCCCAGCCAGGATTACACCAACTACTAACCCGGCAAGGGTGAGTGACACCTTGATAATTCCCTTCCTCACCCCAATGAAGGCGGAAATACCTACAGCCACCATGATAACTATATCAAGCCAGTTCATACCAGCGATCGGTTACCACCCCCTATTTCTTGTTAATTCTCTCCGCTATCCATATTATCCATAATGGAGGGCATCAATGGGATTGAGCCGAGCCGCTCTCAGTGCTGGATATATCCCGGAGATAATGCCAATTAAAACCGAAACCGATATCGCCAGAATTACAATATCTGGTGATACCACAGACGGAATCGTCTGCCCGCCGATCTCTATACGAGAAGCCAAACGTGATACCATCCAGCCACCAGCTATGCCGATGCCACCACCGACCGAGCTGAGCATCGCCGCCTCCAGCAGGAACTGAATTAGAATGTCCCTCCGCTTAGCCCCTACTGCTTTACGAATGCCTATCTCTCTGGTGCGCTCAGTTACCGAAACCAGCATAATATTCATTATACCTATACCTCCAACCAAAAGGGAAATGCCAGCAATAGCTCCCAGAAATATGGTAAATACCCCGGTTACCTGCTGCAACATACCAAGTATCTCTTCCTGGCTGATGGCAGCAAAATCATCCTCATCATCGTCTGATATCCGATGGCGCTTCCTTAAGACATCCTCAATCTCCTCTATTGCCCCGTCTATTGCCGCAGCGCTGGACACCTTGACAGCGATAGACTGAACAGCGGGTTCACCCCTAATTGTGCGCTGAGTGAACAGCTTGGTCTGAAAGGTAGTTAGGGGGGTCATAACCACCTCATCCATACTAACCCCCATGAAGGCACCACCCTTCTCCTCCAGAACCCCGATAACAGTAAACCGTTTCCCCTTGATTTTAACCTCTTGCCCTAAAGGGTCATCCGAACCAAAAAGGTCATCAGCCACTGTATCGCCCAATACCACCACCATATCCCTATAGGCTACATTCCTGTCGGAGATAAATTGCCCTGAGGCTATAGGGTTATTTAATGCCCTTTGCTCTTCAGGGGTGACACCGCTTATTGAGACAGTAACACTCTCGTCACCGGTAGTTACTTCAGCAAAGTCCTGAGACGAAGGAGCTATGGCTACTACCGAGTGAACGATATTAGGATTAGCCAGAACCTCAGCATCATCCATGCTAAGAGTGGGCTTAGCTGTGCCAAATCCCGCCGCCCCCGGTGCCTCAGGGTTCCTGGATACTACAAAGATTACATTGGTGCCCATCTGTTCAAAGGTAGAGGTAACCATTGCCTGAGCACCCCTCCCCACCGACATAAGTCCTATCACCGCCGTGACCCCGATTATTATGCCCAGCATGGTTAATGAGGAACGCAGCTTATTAGCCGACAGCGACCTTAAGGCAGTAACCAGAGAGTCTTTAAACTTCACTGGCTGATAATCCTTCCGTCTTGAATACGGATAATGCGCTGAGCCTGAGCAGCTATATTCGTCTCATGGGTAATCAGGATTATAGTTATGCCCTCCTGGTGGAGCTGCCGGAAAATAGACATAATTTCGGCAGAAGAATGGGTGTCAAGTTCACCCGTCGGCTCATCAGCTAGAATGAGAGCGGGATTATTAATCAGTGCCCTGGCGATAGCCACCCGCTGCTGCTCTCCACCTGAGAGCTCGGTAGGCTTATGATCAGCCCTTTCTCCTAATCCTATCCGCTCCAAGGCTTCAGCAGCACGTTCTTGCCTGTGGTGAATACCACCCATATAAATAAGAGGCAGTTCTACATTTGATAAGGCAGTAGCCCGGGGCAGAAGGTTAAAGTCCTGAAAGACGAAACCGAACTTTCCGCTTCTCATCTCGGCTAGCTGGTTATCATTAAGCCGACTGACATCCACCCCGTCAAAGATATATCTCCCTGAGGTAGGTCTATCCAGACAGCCGATTACATTCAGCAGGGTTGATTTACCCGAGCCTGAGGCGCCGATAATAGCCACCATCTCCCCTTTAGTAATAGAGAGAGTTACCCCCCTCAGGGCAGGAACCTCTACCTTACCCCTCCAATAAACCTTGGTAATATTTTCCAGCTCAATCATACTTTACCTTGATAGCCGATTCTTTCCCACTCACTCAGTGAAAGGGAATCCCAGTCCTGGTTGACCTTGACTCCTCCTGCTTCTCTGCCATCGTCCCCACCACTATTTCTCCCTCTTCAAGCCCAGATACAATCTCAGTCTGATAACCATCGCTCATACCGATAACTACAGACCTCTCCTCAATCTGTTCATCAACCATAACATAAACTATAGGATTGCCCTGACTATCCTGATGGGTGGCCCGGTCGGGCACCAGCAAAACATCGGTTCGTTCACTGATTATAATATCAACGGTGGCGCTC
The DNA here is from genome assembly GCA_036481135.1 of Dehalococcoidales bacterium. Lineage (GTDB taxonomy): Bacteria > Chloroflexota > Dehalococcoidia > Dehalococcoidales > E44-bin46 > JAZGHN01. Next base: position 11,384 of record JAZGHN010000117.1, read on the forward strand.
ATACCAAACCTGAGTCCAGAATTCCACGGAACATCAAAGCCAATTTCGACCTCATAGAGAACTACGCCAGATTCCACTGTTGGCAGCGGGCCAATTGAGCTAACCCTGCCCTCAAGATTTAGGGCAGGGAGTGCGTCCAGCTCAATAATAGTTCTCTGCCCTGGCTTTACACTGGGAATATCTATCTCATCCAGCGCCACAGTCAGCTCCATAGTGGCGATGTCGATCAGATGTACTATTGTTGTAGTGGCGGAAACTGCCTCCCCCTCAATAACATCGACACTAGTCACCACCCCTCTAAAGGGGGTACTGAGAGTTGCCTCGTCTAGCTGCTTTTGTGCCTCATCCACCGCCTCCTCAGCAGCAACCAATTGTGAATTAGCGGCTTCTAACTGCAAGTCAGCCACCTCAAGCCTCAATGTGGCGGCCTCAAGCTCCGTTTCGGCTATCTTTCTCAGCCTGCTCTCAGCCAATGATCTCTGTAGCACTCTTCGATTATAATCAGCCTGTTTCCAATCAGCCTCTGCTTGTACCTTTCCAGTCTCTGCCTGTTTTATCGCAAGCTCTGCCTGTTTTACCGCAAGCTCTGCCTCAGTCAAAGCCAGCTCCAGAGCACTGGTATCAAGCTCGGCTAGCACCTCCCCATAGCTAACCTCATCACCCTCCTCAACATATATCTCATCTACCTTTCCACTGCTGCCGAAGGTCAAGTTCGCTTCGTCAGAGACAGCTATATTGCCGCTGCCACTGACGATAACGGACAAATCGCCGCGAACCACCTCGACCAGTTGGCTAGTGTCCGCCTCTTCACCAACCCCACCTCTAAACGGAATACAGGCCACGGAGCCAGCCAAAGCAAGGCACAATAATATAATAGCCGTAATCTTCCAGTGTTTCACCAATCACACCTCTTTCTTTTTTGCTGCTTCCTGATCACTTCTCTTTTTCTTTGCTGCCTCCGGCGACCTTATGCTCCCCCAACACCTGCTCGAATTGAGCCAACCGTTTGCTCATCATGGCTAACACCTGCTCCAGAGCATCAGCTTTGAGTAAGAATAGCCCCTCGCCGAATGGGGTTTCGAAAACCAGTAATGTAGCTCCGGTATCTAAGCCTAGCTCCTTGCGCGCACTAGCCGGTATGACCACCTGCCCCTTGGGACCAACCGTCATTGAGCCAAAGAATTTATGCTCACCCTGAATATTTTTGATGTGCATCACCGCCTCCTTAGTACAGATAGTAGTGAATATCCGACTATTCCTAATTGTACTACTTTCAGGGAAAATGTGTCAAGGTTAAAATCGGATTATTTACCGGGGGATAGTTAACAGAGGGGATGCCTCTATTTCACTAATCTCTGGGCTTTGTTGTAGGCAGCCTCAACCGCCTGTTTCACCAGCTCAGCAAACTGCCCCTTTTCCAACCGGGCCAGAGCCTCGGCAGTGGTGCCGCCAGAGGAGGTAACCATTCTTCGCAGCTCTGAAGGCTGTTTGCCCGACTGGTGAAGGAAGTGGGTGGAACCCAGTAATGTCTGCGATACCAGCTCCTGCGCCATATCATGAGGCAG
>JAZGHN010000118.1:0-7205 GCA_036481135.1 Dehalococcoidales bacterium
CCCTCCCCCCATAGCCACCAAAATTAAACAATTCAGCCCGAGAGGGGATTCGAACCCACTAACCTACCGATTACAAGTCGGTTGCGCTGCCATTGCGCTACTCGGGCACCGCCTCTCGAGGCCTTTCCCCCATAAGCTGGTTAGCTTGAATATTATAGGAATGAGAGATACAAAAGTCAATATTGGTACAATAGGAGGAATCTTAGACTATGGTAACAAAGCATAGAGTTGCTGTCAATAAAGACTTGATGCTTTACCCCCTGAGAGCTATAAATACAAATAGCTGATAGAGGAAGGCAAGCAGCTTGCCTGTGGCTGCGTCCTTATGGAGAAGAACTACTGCCCGGTCTGCGGTACTCTAGTATGAGAAAGAAAAGCTGAACCCTTATGTGCCAAGTGCCCTTTGCGAGAGCGACCCTATGTCCCCGGATGGAGGGAGAGGAAGGGAGGGGTGGGGTCATCTTCTTCGACGATAGCTCCAAACACTGTAAACAACCGCCTGGCCCTCTATCTCTCTGTCTTCTTAATGGTTCAAGTAAATAGACACATTCTCACCAGATCATAGCTTTCGATGCAGCCTTTAACCAATAAGTTAGTAGCACTATCAGCGGGGGGGGCGATTTTTAAAGGGGCGGGGGCGAGTTTCTGATATATCCTAGCTTTTAATGTGAATCCAGCTAGGGAAGTTTTATAATAAAGGCGAATTAGTGCCTAATTAACCGCTAATTAGTGGGGGGATAAATCCGAACCTACGACCTTCGGGTTATGAGGACTGATCTTGAGAAAAGGAGTAGAACATGGATGCTAATGATTGGCTCCTATTGCTCACCTCCTCACCAATTGCCTAAACAAGACTACTAAGCCGGCGATAACACCCACTGCTATGCCAATGCCAGACCACTCCCCAACCCTGGGTGTTGCCACGGTTATCCTCAGGTCCAGAGTGTCAGAGCCGCGTTCACCCTTAGCCTTCAGGACAGCAAGATAGTCACCACCTATTGCTTTTTTCAGTGGCTTTATTACTACATCCACCTCTCGCTTAAGGTCAGGTTCCAAAGTGTCTACTTTCTCGGGGTTGAAGGTTATGCTCCAGCCTTCGGGCTTATCTGATGAGAAGGTGATATCTTCAATGGTCGCCGTGCCCGTGTTTTCCAACAGGATTGAGATATGATTATCCTCTCCAGCCTTCACTTGGGCATTAGGCCACCCCGTTCCTGTAAACATACTGAACTCATAGCTGTGATTCACCATCGCCGTCAGGTCGATACCGCCCTTAACCTTAAGCTCAGCCGACTCCATTTCAAGGGTTATCACATACTCGCCTGGCTCTGGTCTTTCACCTGGTAGCGGGACAGCTCTAACCTCGATCTCCTCATCGAGGACACGTTCCTCCCCGAAATCAATAGATCCTATCTGCTGCTCTGGGTAGGAGCCCCAAACTCCCGCTTCCCATCCAGGTGGGGTGACAACATTAAAGTCGTACTTCCCAGCATACTCGTCGGCCCCAAGCGTGATAGAAACGTCGAACTCGAAAGCATGTCCAGACATGCCCTCCACAACGGGGAATCTGCAAGTAAGCTCAAGAGGTGGCTCTTCTGACAGAGACTCCCCCTGGCTCGGTGGCAACAAGATAGGGCTGCTACTGCTTTCCTCAGCTGCCAATATGATTGGGCTTCCCAGTAAACTGACGAACACTGCGAAGAACAGGGCAAAACAAGCGAGACAGCGAGCTGCTCCAGACCTATTCATAAATTATCCCCATCCTTGTTCTTAACACGCTTTCTACTTTTATCATTATTCAAATTCAGCTTGACAAAGCGGCTTTTGGTCTGGTCTCCTACTTCCACTGCCGGTTGCTTAGCCAGACCACTCACCTCATGCTCAATCGACTGAATAAAACTCCCAAGCCGGCGATAACACCCACTGCTATGCCAATGCCAGCCCATCCCCAAACCCTGGGTGCTGGCACAGTTACCCTCAGTTGCATACTGTCAGAGGCGTTTTTACTCTCAGCCTTCAGGGTAACAATATAGTCATGAGCTATTGTTCTTTTCGGTGGCTTTATTACTACATCCACCTCCCGCTTAAGGTCAGGTTCTAAAGTGTCTATTTTCTCGGGGTTAAAGGTTACGCTCCAACCTTCGGGCTTATCTGATGAGAAGGCGATGTCTTTAATAGCCGCCGTGCCTGTGTTTTCCAGCAGAATGGATACGTGTTTCTCCACACCACCTTTTACCTCGGTATTGAGCTTCTCTGTGGCTGTATACATACTCAACTCATACCTGTCAGTCACCACTGCCGTCAGGTCGATACTGGCTTTAAGACCCCCTGACTCCATTTCAAGGGTTATCACATACTCGCCTGGTTCTAGCCTTTCACCTGGTAGCGAGCTAGCCTTGACTGTAACCGTATCACTATAGCCGCGTCTCCCCCAGAAATCCATAGATGCCACCTGTTGCTTCCGGTGAATCTGCCAGACTGATGCCTCCCATCCAGGAGGGGTTATAACGTTAAAGTCCCACCTGCCAGCAAACTCCTTGGCCATAGGCACGATAAAAACGCTGAACTCAAAAGTGTCGCCAGCTAAACCCTCTATAGTAGGAAATTGGCAACTAAGCTCAAGAGGTGGCTCTTCCGACTGGGGTTCCCCCTGGCTCGGTGGCGGAGCAGAGCTATTATCACCTTCCTCAGCCGCGAGTACTGCTGAGCTTCCCAGTAAACCGACGAGCACTGCGAAGAGCAGGGCAAAACAAGCGAGGAAATGAGCTGCCCTAGACCTATTCATAAATTATCTCTCCTCGTTCTTAACCCCCTTGCCGCTTTTATCATTCTTTCATATCCAGCAGTATAGTTTATCTCTAACCATAGATTAAATCAATTCTATTAGCTCCACTGCCGGCTGTTTAGCCATCTCACTCATGCCCAATCGCCTAGCTATAATCTCAGCATTAAGCCAGGAGATTCCGTATTTTTGTGTTCTGGTTGACACCTTCTGACAGGAAGTGTTATAATCCATAAATTTTATAAATGAATTCTTCAGCTTCTGCCATAAGGAAATCTTAGCGGTGTGTAGGAGACTGAGGAGATGAGTGAGGGCATATAGCTGTTAGCGAACATGGCGAGGCTGGTGCCCTTTTGCTAAGTTGCTATCGGATATTTAGCCGAAGCGACGAGCCAAAACGCTTGGCAGATGTACTTCGGATGCCATAGAAGAGGGTGAGTGAGGAGAAACAGTGACAGCGGTTAAATAGAGAAGGCCTGTGGCAACAGGTCTTTCGGTAAGTGGGAACGCTAATGGTGGTATATAGGCGTTTGTATTGTAAAGAAATCCCGAAGATAGCTCAGGCAAATGTATTGAAGGGCTTAGAGACCCAAGGTTTGGGTGCACCTCTGAGCCCTTCATCTTTTCACCTCCTTCCTTTTGGGGGTGCCGCTGGGGGGTGCCACTAGTGTCCCCTAGCGACGGCAAAGAAGATTTGTCACCGGGAATGCACAACAATTTATGCTGGTGTTTTGTCTAATAATGAAAGAGGGGTGATGCTGTGTGAAGTGAATTATACGAACAGGAATTTGAAAGGAGATTTTAAATGATAAAGATGAAGAGGGAAAAACTCCGAAAACTAATCATTGCCGTTAGCCTGGTAGCAGCGCTGGCAATAGTTATACCCATGATGAGCGGTTGTCTAGGGAAACCAGCCGCTGCCCCACCAGAGGCAGCTCCACCAGAGGCAGCGCCACCAGAAGCAGTAGCGCCACCAGAAGCACCGGCAGAAGCAGCGCCTACATATCAACTCAGAATCACCAGCCCCTTTGGTGCTCCTGACACAGAGAAAGATATGAGGAAAAATTACGCTGACGTTTTGGAAGCATTGAGTGGCGGGCGCATCACGGCTACGGTGTATGAGCCAGGCGAGCTTATGCCAGAGGGTGAAGTGGTAGCCGCCGTCCGGGCGGGAACCATCGACATCTGCTGGTGGTACGCCACTACTGGCTTTGAGACACAGTTCAGAGACCTTGAGTGCGGATTTCCGTTTCAAACCAGCTGTCCTTCTGAAATGAAGAGCCTGTTATGGAGGCGAGGGTTTGACAATCTTATCGCTGAATCCTATGACGAAATAGGTGTCAAATATATACACAATGCCATGACCGACCCCTTCAATGTAATCTCCACGGTGCCAATCGAGACCTACGAGGATTTCGATGGGATCAAGATGAATGTCACCGGACCTCTGGCTCCTGCGTTCGGACCGGCTGGCGTTTCAACGGTGGTCTTCCCCGTGGAGGAATTCTATCTGACCGCACAAACGGGCGTGGTGGATGCCCTTTTCTGGGCTGGGGCAGTAGAGTATTCCGGGATGAACCTCTATGAGGTTTATCCCTACATCATGATGCCCTGTTTTGTTGACTGCTGCAATTCATCAATATTGATGAATCAGGAGCTGTGGGATTCGATGTCCCCTGAGGACCAAGCAATTATTTTCTATGCCACTGAACACATGGACTACTGGTGCTTCATCGATAGGTTTAATGGCCAGAGTAGGGACCTAGGCAATTGGCCGAATATCATAACCCTGTCGAACGATGGCATTCAGAATCTATTCGAGAATCAGTTGCTGGAGGTGAAGGAAATAGCTAAGCGCAACCCCAGGTGTGCCGAAGGGGTCAAGATTTGGCTTGAGTATAAGATTGAGCTGCTTGACAATAAATGGCTGCATGGCGCTTACGACCTGGATCCCGCACCAATTTATGATTTACTAGACGAGATGAGGGCGGAAGGGCTGATTTTCGATTAATCAGCAAGGTCTTCCTTTATCCGGGTATGCTTACCCTTCCCCTAGCCCAGGCTTGGCTGGGGGAAGGGTAAGATGGTAAAATGTGAGAAATCTATATTGATTTTAAGGAGCTGAAATGCCTAGGGTGTTACAGAGCTATGTGCGGGTGATGGACTCGGCGACCAGGCGGTTTGGGCTAGGGGTACAAGGTCTTATCTTTGTGATAATAGGCATTTTAATTTATGAAGCTGTTGCCAGATACGTCTTTGACTCCCCTACTATATGGTCGGTTGAAATGTCGAGGTTTGTCTTTGGGGCCTATTTTCTTCTTGGTGGCGCATATGTTCTTCTTGCCGGCGGGCATGTGAGGATGGATATCATTTACTCTCGGTGGTCTACTAGGAGAAAAGCCCTCATGGACGCCGGTTTATTTATCTTTTTTGTTATCTTTGTTGGCTTAACTCTGTGGTCTTCTACTGAGCATGCTATAACGTCAACAATGATGATGCAGCGCAGTGGTACCACCTGGCACCCTTACTTGTGGCCGATTAAGATTATTGTGGCCATAGGATTTCTCCTGATGCTTCTCCAGGGGATATCTCAGTTCATCAAGAGTATCGCTACTGCTAGAGGGAAGCCTTTACCATGAGCATAGAGCTTATTGCTCTAATGATGTTCGCCTCTATGGCAATGATGCTTCTCAGTGGACGATACATTTTCGTTGCCATAGGCAGTATTGGCATTATCTCCTCTATTGCCTTGTGGGGTAAGGGCGGCTTTGATATGGCATTCTTCTCCGCCTTCTGCTTTATGAAGTGGTATCCCCTCCTAGCCATACCCCCCTTTGTCTTTATGGGGCTTATTCTTGCCCGGTCAGGGTTAGCTGATGCCATGTATGAGATGATTTACCGGTGGATCGGCAGGATTCACGGTGGGCTAGCAATGGGAACCATAGGCGTTAGTGCCATCATAGCCTGTATGGTTGGCGGAGCTACCTGCGGCACGGTAACTGCTGGGGTTATCGCCATGCCATCTATGCTAAAGCGAAAATACAATAAGGTAATGGTAACCGGGGTTGTCCAGGCAGGTGGGGCTCTTGGTTTTCTCATTCCGCCCAGTATAATTTTCATCCTCTATGGGGTAATAGCCAGGGTTTCCATCGGGCATCTGTTTTTAGCCGGTGTTATCCCTGGTTTCATGTTGGCCGGCATGTATGTAGCCTATATTTATATAAGATGCCGACGTAATCCAAGTCTAGCTCCCCCATCTACAGAGCGATTCACTATGGGGCAAAAGCTCGCCTCGACAAGGGCTGGGATAGCACCTGTGATTCTCATCTTCTGTGTTCTTGGCTTGTTGTTCATGGGGGTAACCACGGTAATGGAGTCTGCCGCTGTGGGGGCTGCAGGCGCCATGGTCTGTGCTGCTATCTACCGAAAATTAAATATGCAGGTTATCAGGAATGCTATGGATGAAGGCTTGAAGATTTCCTGTCTCTTCTTATGGATTCTTACTGCCGCCTTTCTCTTTGCTGCCGTCTATGATGGTCTGGGCGGCGCAGCAGTGCTTAAGCCCTTGTTATTCAGGTTCGAGAATCCATGGTTGATAATCGCCATAATGCAGCTTACCTTTATCGGGATGGGAACCTTCCTGGACGATACTGCCATGCTTCTTATCGTGGCACCTCTCTATCTCCCCCTGGTAGTAGCTTTGGGCTTTGACAAAGTATGGTATGGTGTTCTCTATGTTATCACCTGCGAGATGGCTTACCTGACACCTCCCTTTGGTTATACCTTGTTTATTATGAAGGGCCTTGTCGGGATGAAGGGCCTTAAGAAATGGGGGATAACGCTGGGGGATATCTACCGTTCGATTATACCTTTTGTGTTGATTCAAGCTGCCTGCCTAGGTTTAGTAATGGCATTCCCTGCATTAGCCCTGTGGCTACCCACTACGTTCTTTGGTGGAACATATCAGCCAATGGCTCCACATTGGTAATCCGTGCCCTCAATTAGCCCTGTGGCTACCCGGTATGTTCTTTGCTGGAATGCATGGACGTTAAGTTCTGGAAGTGATACCAGCCAGCAAATTGAGGTTATTTTCTCCAACAATAACAATATACGACGTTAAATAAAAGAAAGAGGGTAAAGCATATGGAAAAGTTAGAGGACAAAGTAGCAATCGTAACTGGAGCCGCTAGAGGTAATGGTGAAGGGGTGGTGAGGGTAATGGCAAGGAAAGGGGCTACTGTCGTGCTGACTGACGTTTTAGATTTAGTTCATAAAACCGCGAAAAGTATCAGTGATAGTGGTTATAAGGCTGTTTCCCTCAAGATGGACATTACCAAACCGGCTGAAGTTGATCATGTGGTTCAGAAGGTGTTGGAGCAGTTTGGCAAGATAGACATACTTGTCAATAATGCCGGGGTATTGA
>JAZGHN010000119.1:0-3578 GCA_036481135.1 Dehalococcoidales bacterium
CTTGCATATATCGGCACCTGCTTCCAATTGCCTGTTTACTATTCCTTTCATCTCCTCAACAGGGGGCGTTTTTTTCAATTGGTGAAATGATAGCAGGCATTTTGCTCTTTTCTTGATAACTGGTATAACCTCGGCTAGGTTCTTCGTCTCAACCTCAATATCAACTATGTTTGCTCCTAGCTCTGTAGCTTCGACCAGCTCCTCTATCCTTCTCGTTTCATCCCCCTTCCAACTGCCCCCTTCAGCGGCGCTTCTATTACAGGCTATCCAGGGTTTTTCGAGTTGCTTCGCCAGTTTTTGCCAGCCGTTGCCAATGAGGTCTATACGAACCTCAAATAATTCCACCAGCGGCTCGATTGCTGCTATTAGCTCTGAGTCCTTGGTTACTATAACTGCGCAAATTCTGGGTTTATTCATTCCAATCCGCCAAGATTTGCTTTACCAGAGATAGGTTTACTTCATCAGTGATAAAGGCGCTACCTAGAGATTTGAGCAAAACGAATCTCACCTTGCCTCGCAAGACCTTTTTATCATGTTTTATAGCCTCGATTATCCCTTCTACTTTAAGGTCTGGCATTGTTGTGGGCAGGCCGGCTCTTTGGATAAGGCTGTTTAATCTGAGTAGCTCACTCTTGTCAAGTATTCCCATCTTGTTTGAAATTTTTGCCGCAGCTAACATCCCCAGAGCCACCGCCATGCCGTGTTCTACTTTGAAATCCGAGACCGATTCAATGGCGTGCCCCACCGTATGCCCATAGTTCAAAATAGCCCTTATGCCTAGATCTTTCTCATCCTTTTCCACTATCTCAGCCTTAATTTCGGCTGAGCGGAAAACAATCTCCTCAAGCACCCCCTCATCAAGCGATTTTATCTTGTCAAGATTATTCTCGATATAGCCGAGGAGTTCTCTATCCCGAATTACGGCATATTTTATCACTTCGGCTAGTCCATCGCTGAGTATTTTAGGGTCAAGTGTCTTTAAGATAGCAATGTCTGAAATTACTAACTTCGGCTGATAGAATGTCCCGATCTTGTTTTTCAGCTGGCCATGGTCTATTGCCACCTTGCCCCCGATGCTGCTATCCACCTGGGCTAGCAGGGTAGTTGGCATTTGTATCAGAGGCACACCCCGCAGATAGGTGGCGGCAACAAAACCTGCTAGGTCTCCAATAACCCCGCCACCTAGAGCCAAAATAGGCGTTGTCCTTTCCGTGTAGCAATCGGTTAATTCCTGGTATAGCCTACCGGCAGCCTCTAACGATTTCTGCTCTTCCCCATCAGGAACCGGCAGGATGATGACCTTGAAGCCTTCTCTGGTGAGATTCTGCTTTAGAGCATCGCCGTATAGCCCTTGCACTGAGGGATTGGTGATGATTACCAGACTGCCGCCGAATCCCTTCTCCCTCAACTGCTGCCCAGCCTGCTCGAGTATCCCTGAACCTATATGTATCTCGTAGCTATTGCTACCTAGCCTTACCTTAATTTCCTTCATTTCTCTTGGGCGCAACCAGTTTATGGATTTTTTGGCAGGCATCAATGATTTCTTTAAGTTCGTCAGGGGTGACTGCCTGCTGAGCATCAACTAGTGCTTCCTCCGGGTTATAGTGTACCTCAATCATTAGCCCGCTGGCACCCGCTGCTATACTGGCACAGCTCATGTTGAAGATGAGGTCTCGGCGACCACTCCCATGGCTGGGGTCAGCAATTACAGGAAGGTAGGTTTCTTTCTGTATTGCTGGGATGGCGGCAAGGTCAAGGGTATACCTGGTAAAGCTTTTACCTTTGCCTACTGGTAGTATCCCTCTTTCGCATAAAATGATATTCTTATTCCTCTCAGCGGCGATATATTCGGCGAAGGACAAGAATTCTTCAATGCCAGCACCGAAATGCCTCTTGAATAGAACAGGCTTGTTTTTCTTAGCTACCTTGGTAAGCAGGTCTTGATTATACATGTTTCTGGCGCCTATTTGGAGGATATCAGCATATTCTGCAGCTATGTCAACCTGTGTTTCCCCTCTTACTTCGGTTACTGTTGCCAGTTCAAATCTTTCACCCGCTTTACGTAACCAGTCTAAAGCCTGCTCCGCTTCTTCATAACTTCCAGAGCCTAGCCCTTGGAAGGAGTGAACAGAGCTCCTTGCCTTGAAGATGCCTCCCCTTAGGATGTGGGCTCCAGCGTTCTTTGCCCCTTCGGCAATTCTGAGTAGCTGCTCTTTGCTCTCCACGGCACATGGCCCGGCAATAAATATTGGCTCATCGCCACCTATCTCAATGTTTCTCACTTTAACCACCATGCACTCGTTTTCTCCCTTAAAGAATTTGCTATATTCCCTGCTGACCAGTTTATAGGGAACTTCAACCATCCTTGCTTCTTTTACCCCGGGAAGGGTGGCAAAGTGAGCAAATGGTATTTTAGACTCATCTCCGACTAATCCAATTACGGTCCGGAATTCTCCCTTGGACTCATCCGCTCTCAGTCCATATTGCTTAATTTGCTTTACTATCTGGGCTATTTGTTCCTTAGTGGCATCACTTTTCATTATTATCATTTTCCACCTCCCTTGTTACTTCTAAAATAGAAGAACCCTCCCAAGCGGGAGGGTTCTTAAACTTCTTTGCTCTAAATGCACTCCTTAGGATGTATCGACCTTTTCATGCCAAGAGCCCCCCCAGGCGCACCAGGTGCGCCAAGTAAAAGTGAAGTACATATAATATAAGTTACCTCGGGCCATTTCATTTAGCATGTTACGATACACTTGCTTTTGAGAAAGCCTATCATAAGAAGCGTGGTTTGTCAACCAGTTGACGAGGTTATATTAAGCTTGTATACTTAGGCTAAGAAGTGTTCCAGCCATCGACCAATTAGGCGGTGAGCTCTGAAGAATAGTATTACGACAACTTTGGTCGCTTGGATCAAACATGACCGAGACGGCAATAATAATTAAGTTAGTATTTCCCATGCTTTCTCCAGCAGTTGTTGGGGAGGGCATTTTTTAATTAAGTTTGGCTTAGGTGAAGGTCGAAATGGTTAAACTGGGATTTATTGGGGCGGGAACGGTAGGCACTGCTCTATCAGTGAAGTTAAGCAGGGCGGGTTATCCTATAGTAGCTGTATCCAGCCGCAGCCGGACTTCAGCTAAAAAGCTGGCTCAGGCAATCGCTGGCTGTCTTCCCGCTGGTAGCAATCAAGATGTGGCTGATACCGCTGAGCTTGTCTTCGTTACTACCCCCGATGATGTTATCGCGTCGGCAGTATCTCAGGTACGATGGCATGAGGGGCAGAGTGTAGTTCACTGTAGTGGCGCCGATTCAACTGATATTTTAGAACCAGCCAGGAAAGCAGGCGCTTGTGTTGGTTGTTTTCACCCTTTGCAAACCTTTGCCGATGCCAGAAGGGCTATGGAAAATATACCGGGCTCAACCTTCGCCTTGGAGGCTGAGGAGCCTTTATTAACAGAGCTTAAGGATATGGCTAATGCCCTTGATGCTTATTGGATCGAGCTGAAGGCAAGTGATAAGGTGCTCTATCATGCCTCAGCGGTTATTGCCTGTAATTACCTGGTAACCTTGGTCAAACT
>JAZGHN010000120.1:0-10877 GCA_036481135.1 Dehalococcoidales bacterium
ATCATTCATGGTAGGGATGATGTTGGTAATCACCTCAACATGCATATGCCACTTATCCTTAGCCCGTTGAGCCATCTCCAGAACCCCTCGCCAGTGGCGTACCTTGGCTAGGTCGCGATAGAAGGAGTCGGTGAAGCCTTTGACATCAAGGGCACAGGCATCGAGGTAGGGTCCGATGGTATCCAATGCCTCAGGGGTGAAGTAGCCATTGGTTACATAGACCGTATACAGGTTATTCTCCTTAGCCAGCTTGGCTGAGTCGAGGGTATATTCAAACCAAACGGTGGGTTCGTTGTATGTCCAGGATATGCCCTGACATTGATATTGTTTAGCCAGCTCTATGGCTTCTTGAGGTGGGACTTCTCTGGAACCTTGCCACGGCTCATCATTCTCGGGGCAGGATATCTGCCAGTTCTGGCAGTCCTGGCAGTGGAAGTTACATCCCCACCCCCCCACAGAGAAGCACAGGCTGCCGGGGAAGAAATGGAACAGGGGCTTCTTCTCAATAGGGTCGGCGGCTACTGACGATGCCTGGGCATAGTTCCTGTTATAGAGGACACCGTCCCGATTCTGGTACATACGGCAGACACCAAACTTACCCGGGCTTATGGAGCAACGCCACTGGCAGATGTTACACCTCGCCCTGGAGTTTGACAGCTTCTCATAGAGCATTGCCTCATGCATTGCGTGCCTTCTTAATGTAATTATAGCACTGGAATATTGTCAATTATAGTCTAGGGGAGGGGATTAAAAAGAGGGGGTTAGCCCCCTCTTAAACACCCTTGACCGCTTGGCTTCCAGCAGATAGACTTGGCTAAGGCGATGGATGCGGTGGATAATGAAGGAGAAATTGTATGATTGAACTAAGGGACATCACCAACGCCCAGCGAATCATAACCGGTCGAGTCCACAGAACGCCTTTGATGTCTTCCATGACCTTGGGAAAACGAACAAACACCCACCTTTATTTCAAAGTAGAGGTCTTTCAGAAGACAGGCTCATTCAAGCCTAGAGGGGTTATTAATAAACTACATCATTTAACAGAGGAGGAAAGAAAGAGGGGGGTTATCACTATATCATCTGGAAACCAAGCACAGGGCCTCGCCTATGCTGCCTCTTTATTTGGTATCTCAGCTACAGTAGTCATGCCTCACACAACTCCGGCTAACAAGGTTAGTGCTACCAAGGGCTATGGTGCGGAAGTGGTTTTTACTGAGGATGCTCTTCTTACAACCTGCCTGGAGATTCAGAAGGAACGCAGCTTAACTATGGTTCATCCCTTTGACGACCCCCATGTGGTGGCTGGTCATGGGACGATAGGGTTGGAAATCTTGGATGACCTGCCGAAGGTTGATGCTGTTTTCGTCCCCGTCGGCGGCGGTGGCTTGATTTCAGGCATTGCCACAGCCATCAAGTTGAAGAAGCCAGCGGTTAAGATTATAGGTGTGGAACCCGTCGGTGCCTCAGCTATGTGGCAGAGCCTTCAGCAAAAGGCGGCGATTCATTTAAGTAGGATGGATACTATTGCCGAGGCCTTAGCCGCCCCATTTGTTGGCGAGCTCAATTTGGCTTTGGTCCAACGTTATGTTGATGAACTCGTTCTAGTTTCAGATGACGAAATGATAGAGGCTCTGTGCTTAATCTTGGAAGGGGGTAAGATTCTAGCAGAGCCAGGGGGAGTAGCCGGATTTGCCGCTCTCCTTTTCAAAAAAGTCGATATTCCCAGCGGTTCTGAGGTCGTTTGTTTGCTGAGTGGGGGAAACATTGACCTAAGCCGCTTGGGACACTTCCTTTTTAAGAAACGGGGTTGAGTAAGAGTTGCGAATAGGTTATCAGTAATTATACTTGGTGGGAGGAAATAATGAAGGTTATCGGTCTCACCGGTGGGATAGGGAGTGGCAAGAGCACGGTATCCCGGTTTCTGGCTGAACTGGGTGCTGTCATTATAGACGCTGATAGGGTGGGGCACGAAGCTCTCGGGACCAGTGATGAGGTGCGGCGTGAGTTGCTGGCGACCTTTGGCTGGCAAATTATGACCCCCAAGGGTGAAGTCGACCGTAAAAAACTGGGGGAGATAGTATTCGACGACCCCGAATCTTTAGCACGGTTGAATCAGATAATGCATCCTCGGATGTATAACATGGTGAAGGCTGGACTGGAGGAGTACCGAAGGCGGGGGGTGGTGGTTCTTGAGGCTCCGCTATTAATTGAAGCCGACTGGACTTTATTGGTCGATGAGGTCTGGGTTACCGTGGCTGATGAGTCGACGGTTTTGAAGCGAGTTAAGGAGAAGTTTGAGCTCTCTGAGCGGGAATGTCTGGCTCGCATTCGCTGTCAGCTTCCCTCAGAGGAGCGGGTGAAGCATGCCGATGTGGTCATAGACACCGATTGCTCTCTTGATGAGTTGAAGGCGAAGGTCAAGGAGCTGTGGCAGAGGCTTCATGACAAGGGGGGGTGAGGGTCGCTTATCCTTGACACTATATCGGGGCAATTGATAGAATGTATTGTTTGACATAGGAGGTGGGGAAGATTTACGCTGTTGTTGAGACTGGCGGTAAGCAATATAAGGTAACCCCTGGCCAGACTATAGATGTAGAACGCCTGGATGTAGCTGAGGGTGATACTGTCGAGCTGGATAAGGTATTACTTATCGCCGATGGTGACAAGGTAACGGTAGGCCAGCCTATTGTTGAGGGGGCAAAGGTAGTGGCTACCTCACAGGGGGAGGGCAAGGGCGAGAAGATTATAGTCTTCAAGTATAAATCAAAGGTGCGTTACCGCAGGAAGAAGGGGCATCGTCAGCTTTATACCAGGTTATTGATAGATAAGATAGTGGGGTTGAAGGGTGTCTCAGGTGAGCCGAAGAAGAAGGTTCGGCGACGCAAAAAAGAAGAGGTGATGGCGAGTGGCACATAAAAAGGGAGGCGGCTCTACCCGCTGCGGACGGGATAGCCAAGCTAAGCGGCTTGGCGTGAAGAGATACGCTGGGCAGAGTGTGCACGCCGGGACTATTTTGGTTCGGCAGCGGGGCACACGTATTCACCCTGGCAATAACGTGGGCGTAGGCAAGGATTATACTATCTATGCTCTTATAGACGGCGTGGTTAAATTTGAGCCTGCCAGCAAAAATAAGAGAAAGGTTAGCGTTTACTCCGAGTAGTATGAAGGATAAGATTCACCCGAAATATTATACCGATGCCAAGGTAATTTGCTCTTGTGGTAATACCTTTACTACTGGCGCCACCGAGAAGACATTGAAGGTGGAGGTGTGTAGTAAGTGTCATCCCTTTTTCTCTGGGGAGCGCAGGGTAATAGATACTGCGGGACGGGTGGAGCGGTTTAAGCGGCGCTATAAGTTAGAGGGTTAAGAAGGTTTATTGTAGAGAGAAGAGCAGTTCAGTGACGCTGCTCCTTTTTTATTAACGGGGTTTGTTATGGCCAAGAGGTTTTATTATGGCGGGCAGGCGGTTATTGAAGGGGTGATGATGCGGGGGCGGAAGGCAGCGGTAATCGCTGTGCGCCGACCCAATGGGGAGGTGGTTATAGATCCCCAGCCATTGCTCGCTATCTCTACTAGTAGGGCGAGGAGAATCCCGCTAATTCGGGGCGTGGTTGTCTTGATTGAGTCTATGGTTCTGGGTATTAAGGCTTTGCTCCACTCAGCCAATCTCTCTATGGAAGAAGAGGAGGAAAAGGAGAAGATTAGTGGATGGGTAGCTTGGGGGGCGATGGTCGGTACGGTGGCTTTGGTTGTTGCCCTCTTCTTCCTAGCACCCCTCTTCCTTGCCAATTTAGTGGGTGGTTATATTCAGTCGTCCATCGTCTTCCATTTGATAGAGGGCTTCATCCGACTGGGTATTTTCATTGCCTATCTTAAGTTGATGACATTATCCCCCAGTATTAGGCGAGTGTTTGCTTATCACGGTGCCGAGCATAAGGTGGTGAACGCCTATGAGGCTGGCGTTCCGTTAGAGATGGAGGCGGTGAAGGGGTATAGCACCGCTCATGTGCGTTGCGGGACCAGTTTTCTCTTTATCGTTTTGATTATAGCCATCATCGTCTTTGCTCTTATTGGTCGCCCCTCATTGGGGGTGATGGTGCTGTCGCGAGTGGTCCTCATCCCTGCTATTGCCGCTCTTGGCTATGAGGCGACCTACTTTGGCGCCAGGCATTCCGACAGCAGGTTGGTCAAGGCTTTCCTCGCTCCAGGGTTGTGGTTACAGGGACTGACCACCAGCGAGCCTGATGACAGTCAGCTTGAGGTCGCCCTATCGGCATTGAAGAGAATGGTGGAGATTGATGGGGTTGAGGAGGCAGCTCAAGCTTCCTCTTGAGGACCTGCCTCTATGTCTTGTTCGGTCAGCTCCTCAAAGAAGCAGGTCTTATTGCCAGTGTGGCACACCGGGCCTGTGGGCTTTCCCAAAATCAGGATGGTATCGCTATCACAGTCCTTTCGTATTGAACGCACCTTGATGCGGTTGCCTGAGGTCTCACCCTTGTGCCAGAGCTTCTTTCGGCTACGGCTATAAAACCAGGCTTCACCACTGGACAGAGTTCGGCGCAGTGCCTCCTCATTCATATAGGCGAGCATCAGCACCTCGCCGCTATCGGCGTCCTGAACTATTGCCGGGACGAGTCCCTTTTCATCAAATTTTATATTCTTTGCCAACCTCTCTCCCTTTCTCAATCAGCAGCGGATATGGCTTGTTTTAGTTTGATGTCTCCGGTATAAAGTGCCTTGCCTATTATAGCGCCCTCTACACCGAGCTGCTTCAACATTTTAATGTGCGTCAGTGTTGAAATGCCACCGGCGGCAATGATAGGTAATTTAAAGGTATAAACTAGGTCAGCGATGGCGGTGAAGTCAGGCTCGGTCAGAGTGCCATCACGGCTGATATCGGTGTAGATAAAACGTCTAACCCCTAGCTCAACCATTGATTGGATGAATTCTGCGGCTTTTATCGTTGTTTGTTCACGCCAGCCATGTATGGCAACATCTCCTCCGCTGGCGTCAACGCTGACAATTATAGACTCCCGGAAGCTACGGCATGCTTCTTTGACCAGCTGGGGGTCTTCTACGGCAGCTGTGCTCAGAATGACCCGCTCTATGCCGGCTTTAAGTAGTTGCTTTATCGTCTCCAGGTCACGAATGCCACCACCCAGCTGGGTAGGGACTAATAACACGCTTGCTATTTGGGTGATAATGTCCAGATTACAGAGTTCACCCTTAGCGGCACCATCAAGGTCAACGATGTGTAACCTTGGTGCTCCCCGTGATTGCCACTCCAGAGCCATTTCTACCGGGTCGTCAGAGTATACCGTTTCCTGAGTATAGTCACCCTGATAGAGGCGGACGCACCTACCTTGTCTGAGGTCTATAGCAGGGATTATTTCTATGGTAGTTTTATCTCCTTTCTGCTAGCAACTATCATATCATTGTTGTTGCTATGAGAACAATATCTCCTTTTGTCTCATTCCTTGACATGGCTGGGTGAGGTTGTTAGACTTTCACCACCGCTAACGTGTTCTTTGGCTGTTCGGTCGCTCAATTTTTGGCTAGGGGCTTTCATTGATGGAACAGGTATCACCACAGCGTCCACCGTCAAAACCCTCTGCTAAGGGCTTGGTTCAGGTTGTCACGGGCGATGGCAAGGGCAAGACCACAGCGGCACTAGGGACGGCAATCCGAGCCATGGGCCATGGTCTAAAGGTCTATTTTATTTGCTTTATGAAGGGTGATTACCCTTATGGAGAGTGGAACATTCTCTCCCAGTTACCCAATTTTGATGTAGTCAGGTGTGGTAGCAGGGAATTCATTGACCCTGAGAATATCAAGCCGGAGGACAGAGAGCAGGCAAGGAAGGCACTGGCACTCGCCCGTGAGACAGTGCTTAGTGGCAAATATGACCTGGTGGTGCTAGATGAGGTCAATCTAGCGGTAGCTTGGAAGCTGGTGGCATTAGACGATGTGATTAAGCTTATTAACGACAAACCGCCCAATGTGGAGCTTATCCTCACCGGTCGCAGGGCTGATGACAAGTTAATTCAACTGGCAGACTTGGTCACCGAGTGCCGTAACATTAAGCATCCTTACGAGAAAGGGATAAAGGCGCGGCGGGGGATTGAGTATTAACCAAATTTTATAAGGGAGGGAATTATGAAGATCACATTGAGTGTAATTAAGGCTGATATTGGTGGGTATGTAGGACATTCTGACTCTCACCCCTTTGTCTTAGCCAAGGCTGATGAGTGCCTGGCCAAGGCTCAAGGAGAGGGACTGCTGATTGATTATCATGTAACCAAGTGTGGTGATGACCTGCAACTGATTATGACCCACCAGCAAGGTGAAGATAATGAAAAAATCCATAAATTGGCTTGGGATACCTTTGTTGAGGGCACTCAGGTAGCTAGGGACTTAAAACTATACGGCGCTGGGCAGGATTTGCTCTCGGATGCCTTCTCCGGCAACGTTAAGGGAATGGGTCCCGGGGTGGCTGAGATGGAGTTTGAGGAGCGTGTTGCCGAGCCGGTTATTATATTTATGGCTGATAAGACCTCGGCCGGGGCGTGGAATATGCCCTTATATAAGATTTTTGCTGACCCGTTTAACACTATCGGGTTGGTTATTGCTCCCAATATGCACACTGGTTTCGCCTTCGAAGTGCATGATGTCAAGGAGCATAAAAAGATAATCCTTAACGCCCCAGAAGAGATTTACGACCTGCTCGCTTTTATCGGGGCGCCTTCACGCTATGCGGTGAAAGCGGTCTATCAGCGGGAGACCAATGAGATAGCCGCAGTATCTTCTACCCAGCGTTTATCCTTTATTGCCGGGCGATATGTGGGTAAGGATGACCCGGTGTGTGTTGTACGCTCTCAGAGTCAGTTTCCAGCAGTAGGAGAGGTTCTGGAGCCATTTACTTTGCCGTTACTGGTAGAGGGGTGGATGCGGGGCTCTCATCATGGTCCTCTCATGCCAGTGGCTATTGAGGATGCCACCCCCACCCGTTTTGATGGACCTCCCCGAGTTGCTGCTCTCGGTTTTCAATTAGCTGATGGTAAGCTTGTTGGGCCGCGTGACATGTTTAAGGATAAGTCATTTGATAATGCTCGTCAGCAAGCCAACGATGTCGCTGATTTTCTCCGTCGTCACGGTCCTTTTGAGCCCCACCGTCTGCCTTTGGAGGAGATGGAATATACCACTATGTCTCAAGTGGTGAAAAAACTGGCGAGAAGGTTTACCGACCTTGAGTAATATGTAAATGGAGGTAAGGCAAATGGCGCTTTATGTTATGTTTACTACTTTAACTGATGAGGGAAGGAAGACGATAAAAGACAAACCAAAGCGAATCAAAGAGGTGAATAAAGAGGTCGAGGCCATGGGGGTTAAGATAGTAGCCCAGTATGCCCTTTTGGGCCTATATGACTTTATCAATATCTTGGAGGCTCCAGATAATATCACTGTGTCTAAGGTAGCTGTGGAGCTGGGTTCAAGGGGTACGTTGCAGACTATGACTATGCCTGCCATGACCCTTGACGAGTTTATTCGGTAATCTCTGAGCAGATTGCTTGTTCTGGAGTGCCATTGCGTTACAAATTGCTTCTGGCGACAAATAATGAGGCTAAGGTGCGTGAATATAGGAGTTTACTCCAAGGCATACCCTTTGAGCTGGTTACCTTGGCTGAACTGGGTGTAACTACTACTGTCGATGAGGTAGGTGAAAGCTTGGAGGAGAATGCTAGATTAAAGGCAACGACCTTAGCTGCTGAGGCTCACCTGTTGGCTTTAGCTGATGATTCAGGACTGGAGGTGGATGTGTTGGGTGGTGAGCCCGGTCGGCTATCGGCTCGCTATGCTGGTGAAGGGGCTTCAGATAGAGACAGGGTCAGCTACCTATTGGCGCGGCTTAAGGGAGTGCCCTGGGAGAAGCGCTCTGCCTGTTTCAGGTGCATTATTGCTATAGCTACACCCGATGGCAAGGTAGAGCTTTGCTCCGGTGAGTGTGGTGGCTTTATCACCTTTGAGCCCAAAGGGGAGCAGGGCTTTGGCTATGACCCCATCTTCTACCTACCTGATTTAGGCAAGACAATGGCTGAATTATCTCTGGATATCAAGAACCAGGTGAGTCACCGGGGAAAGGCAGCGAGAGAAGTACCGCAAACACTGAAGGGGTTAGGATATGACCGGGCTTTCTGATTCCTTCCAGCGTCCGATAAACTATTTGCGTATCTCGGTAACTGACCGTTGCAATCTGCGCTGTATCTATTGCCTGCCGGCTGATGGTGTGCCGCTGATGTCTCATAAGGACATTCTTACCTATGAGGAAATCCGTACCATAGCTCAAGCGGCTGCTGAGCTGGGTATAAATAAGGTAAGGATTACCGGTGGTGAACCCCTGGTGAGGTTAGGACTGACCGAATTGATAAAAATGTTGGCGCGGATAGATGCCATAGATGATATTTCTTTGACGACAAACGGCACCTTGCTCGGTCGTTATGCCACTGAACTGAAACAGGCGGGCTTACAACGGGTTAATATCAGCTTGGATACCCTTAAGCCAGACAAATTTAAGTCCATCACTCGCGGTAGCCTCGCTCTTGATGATGTGTTGGAGGGTATCAAGCTTGCCAGGTCGGTTGGGCTTAAGCCAGTTAAGATTAATATGGTGGTTATGTCTGGGATTAATTATGACGAGCTTCTTGATTTTGCTACTAAGACTATTGAAGAGGGGTGGCATGTGCGCTTTATTGAGTTTATGCCTGTTGGCATGGTGAGCACCAAAACCTCATATTTTATCTCGGTCAGTGATATAAGAAGGCGCCTGGAACAGTCGGGCGAATTAAAGCCTTGCCTCCCCAGTGTTGGTAATGGACCAGCCAGGTATTTTCGTTTTCCTCATGCCAGGGGTACTGTTGGCTTTATTACCCCGGTTAGTGAGCACTTCTGCTTTCATTGTAATCGGCTACGGCTTACCGCCGATGGCAAATTACGCCCTTGTTTGTTAGCCGAGGATGAAATAGACTTGAAGCAGCCCCTGCGTGGCGGTATATCTTCGGCTGGGCTGAAACAGCTGATTGAGGCGGCGGTTACTCAAAAGCCGCTGCGTCATCACCTTAAAGAGGGGCTGACGCATGAAGGTCGCCCTATGACTCAGGTAGGGGGTTAATTATGGGAGAGCTAACACATATGGATGCCTCAGGTCGACCTCGAATGGTAGATGTTACCGGCAAGCCTGATACCCAGCGTGAGGCGGTAGCCAAAAGCAGGGTCAGGATGAAGGCTTCTACCCTTGCCCTGATAAAGAAGGGCGGGGTGGCCAAGGGGGATGTTTTAGCTGTAGCCCAGTTAGCTGGTATTATGGCGGCTAAGCAGACCTCGCAGATAATACCCCTGTGCCATCCAGTTATTATTGGAGATATTAAGGTTGAGTTCAACCTGGATGAAGAAAATAGCGCAGTGGACATTACCACCACGGTAAAGAGCACGGGTAAGACCGGGGTGGAAATGGAGGCGCTTACTGCCGCTGCTGTTGCCGCCCTGACTATCTATGATATGTGTAAGGCGGTAGACCGGGGCATCCAGATTGAGAACATTCGGCTAATCAGAAAAAGTGGTGGCAAAAGCGGGACAATCGTCCTTGAGTAAAATTGCTAATTGGTATATACTACTCAGCTACAGGAGTATACTTTTTGGGGGTGCATTATGAGGCTAACATGTCTTCAGGAGAATCTAAACCGAGGGCTTAATGTGGTGGGGAGAGCGGTAGCTACCAGGACAACCCTGCCTATAACCAATAATGTCCTCGTAGCTACAGAGAAGTCGCGGCTTAAGCTGGCTGCTACTAATCTAGAGCTGGCTATCAGCTGCCGGATTGGGGCTAAGGTGGAGGAAGCGGGGGAGATCACTGTCCCTGCTCGGCTTCTCACCGAGTTTATTAACTCCCTACCCAATGATAAGGTTAGCATTACCCTTATTCCACAGACCAAGACCATGGAGCTAAAGTGTGCCCGATTTGAAGCACGAATCAGCGGAGTTGATGCCAAGGATTTTCCCCCCATACCTAAGGTTGCGCAGGGTATTGCCACCAAGGTTGAGGTAGGAGACCTTTGTCAGGGGATTAACCAAGTGGTTTTTGCTGCTGCCACTGAGGAGTCTCGTCCGGTGCTTACCGGTGTTGATGCTGAATTTAAAGGTGATTCAGTGACACTAGCTGCGGCTGATGGTTTTAGGTTAGCGGTATATAAGTTACCTCTTGCCACCCCGGTTAGCCAAAAGGCTAAGGTCATTATTCCAGCACGCACCCTGGCTGAGCTAAGCCGGCTTATAGGTGACCAGGAGAAGGCGGTGGAGATGACAGTAGACCCTGATAAGAGCCAGGCTCTATTTCGGCTAAAGGATATCGAGTTAGTATCTCAGCTGGTTCAGGGCAGTTTCCCCAATTATGGTCAGCTTATTCCTCAGAGCTACAATACGCGGGTGGTAGTTGATGTTGCTGCCTTTTTAAGAGCGGCCAAGACCGCCTCCATCTTTGCCCGTGATGGCAGTGGCATTGTTCGTTTGGTAATGACCCCCGGTGGTGAGCTAACCCCAGGCAAGATGACTATCTCTGCCCGTTCAGAGGAAATAGGTGAGGATGTCGGTGAGATTGATGCCGTTGTTGAGGGTGAAGAGGCGAAGATTGCCTTCAATGGCAAATATTTAATCGATGTCCTTAGTGTGCTTGATGAGAAGGGTCAAGTAGCCCTGGAGACTACTAATCCGTCAAGCCCTGGGGTTCTCCGTCCAGTAGGCGTGGATAACTACATCCACGTGGTCATGCCAATGTTCGTGCAGTGGTAACCAGGATTTAGCGGATAAGACTTAAGGGGAGCAGTTT
>JAZGHN010000121.1:0-25692 GCA_036481135.1 Dehalococcoidales bacterium
AATTTTCAGACTTAGCTCATTGAGCTGGGGATGGTGAGTCTCTATCTGGTGACAAACCTGAGTCTTTACCTTTTCTATATTCATGCCCTCTTTCCTTCCCAGGGTAACATTCTGGCCGGCGTTTAATTATAGCCTAATGGGGAGGGGGATTTCTAGTTTAAATTGACGGGTTATATGATCAATGCTAAACTTATTGTAGCTTAAAATTTGGCAGAGACTCTGATTTTTGCGGTGGGTGGGGCGACGTAGCCAAGTGGATAAGGCGGCGGTTTGCAAAACCGCTATTCACCGGTTCGAATCCGGTCGTCGCCTCCAAATTTTTTTGCCGGGGTGGCGGAATCGGCAGACGCAGCGGACTTAAAATTCTAGGCTAAAATGTCAAACAGTCATTTTACGTTCAAACTAGAACCTTTGCGTCAATTGCCAAAACCCTGTTTTGAGCGTAAACTACCAACTGGTAACAACCTGTCCCAAACAGTTTAACGCCAATTTAACGCCAACTTTATAGTTTCAGTTTGAGCGTGACCTAACTAGTGGGCGCATATCTTAACCCCCACGACTAGACAGATTGTTGGGTCACAAAACGATGGCTTGTTTTACCCAGAAGTGCTCGGTTGAGAATCTGGGATTTTGGGGCTGGAAAACCCACCCCTCTGGCTGTTAACCGCTAGGCTGTTGGTTCGAGTCCAACCCGGGGAGCCAGTTTATTTCAGCTTGAGGCAGGGCGTACCCCAGGAGCCCCACATCGCGAAACGGGGCTTGTTAAAATCCTAATCAATTAACCTTATCCTTGCGAATGCACTTCTATTTATAATCTCATAAAAAGCTAGAACTTCCACGAAATAAACTACTTGGAATGGATTATCGGGTGATTGCCCAATCGCTACAGTGATATCAGTTTTATCTCTATCGTTTCCGAATATACGCCATACACTAGCATTGGAGTCAAATATAATGATGCTTCGAGCAGGAGCATATTGTTCCATCAGCTCCCACTGCTGGGGAAGAGTTAATACTATAGCCGTATAGTTGATTGTCTCCCGTTGAGTTCACTAAACATATCCTCCTTCTAACCTATAGAGTCTTTCGGCTGTAAAGCTACTAGAGGTTGATAGATCCTCTTCCTTCAATTACCTTGCCAAAGAACTCCTTCAAATTCTCTAAATCTAGCTTCCGAGGACTATACTGAGACATCGCATAAAGCTCTTCAGCTCGCCCCAACATATACTCTGAAATCGAGGGTATATCCTTCTCTGGTACATCGTAGTGTCTTAAGTCTGTAGGGAGGCCAATGTCTTCTAAAAGATCAAAGGTGGCCGTGATGGCCTTCTCGGCGGCTGCTTTAGCGCTCAAACCAGTCACGTCCTCTCCCATTGCTTTAGCTATTCTAGCTAACTTCTTCCTCGCATAAGTGTCTGGCAGATTAAACCAATACACAAATGGAAGCAATACACCACAAGCCTCACCATGTGGGATGTTATATTTTGCTGCTAGCCCCTCAGAAGCACAATGCCCCAGCATCGCTGGCCCAGCTACCCAATCATAGCCTATAACTGTTCCCCCTATAGACGCCGCTAGAGACATGTTCCATCTTGCTTCTATATTATTTCCATGATGGTATGCCGTCCTCAGGTTCTGGGATATAAGTTCAATTGCCTTCAAAGCTAAGGCGTCGGAAAAAGGATTTGCTTGTAAAGATAGAACGCCTTCGCCTGTATGACTCATTGCATCCATTCCGCTTCCGGCAGTTATTCTGGGGGGTAATCCTATTGTCAGGCTTGGGTCTACCACAGCAGCATCAGCCATGACCAGGTTTCCTGCTATCCAAGTTTTCATTGACCCCATGCGCTTTTCTGGCGCTATCACTACAGCAAAAACATTGCACTCGCTACCAGTCCCCGAGGTGGTGGGAATTAGTATCTTGGGTTTTGTTCCGGTTAGAGGTTTAGTACTTGGGCAAAGGTATTCTTCTACTTCGCCGGGTGTCTCTGACATAACTGCCCCAGCCTTAGCTGTATCCATAGCAGCACCACCACCAATGCCAACGACAAGCCCATAATCCTTTCCTTTTACAATACCAATAGCTTTTTTTATCTCCCCTACTGCAGGTTCTTTTGCCTCTGACCCATAAACGTCGATTGTGAAACCAGCGTCCTCCAGAGATTTCTTTGGGCCTTCAATTACACCAATTTTCTCGAGAGCCTTATCAGTGATTATTAGGGCGCTTGTGTTTTTGGCAACCTCCTTAGCTATCTCCCCTAGTTTATTCACTGCCCCAATACCAAAAACTACCCTCGGAGTATGCCTGTATTCATCAATCCTACTCAACCAATGGCTTTCAAATATTTGATTAAATCCTGTCATTTAATTAAACCTCCTTTTAAACTCATTATTTGTTAGCGCTATGGCCACGGAGTAGTGATTACGAACGGCTTCTTATCTCGTTTGTGGATAATCTGGATTATATTACGCCCCGATCTATTTTGTTGTCAATGTCCCTAAAGGCTCGTCTGGGAGCACCAGAACGCGAAACGGGGCTTGCAAATAAAAGAGAGAGCACATTACAACTCCCTTAACTCTCCTTGGTAGCGGGGGCAGGATTCGAACCTGCGACCTTCGGGTTATGAGCCCGACGAGCTTCAACTGCTTACTACCTCATTGAACAAAATGACGTTTTGTTATCTTTCAGTTCTTAGGTATGTCAGCAGGGAGGGGGAGGAGGATGTTGGGGGGGGGGGAATTGCTACCTAAATCACCTTACAGGAGCGTTCTCGCTTAATCTGGTGCGTCTGATGGTGGGTTGCGCGTGGGTAGGGGGGCTAAATATGAAGCCCTTAAATGGGAAGGCGTTTCTTAAAAGGATATGGATAAACTTCAACCCAACACTTGAACCCAGATTATTCCCCTTATTATGCAGACCCCCCACTAATAGGTGCGCTAAAGGGGAATACCTGTGTCCTATTGTGTCCACGTAGTTCAGACAACTTTACACCGTGACCTCCCTTTGCTAAACTTCAATTAGAACTCCTCCAGTTCAATGTCTTAAATAGAGGTGTTACTATGGGAAGACGAGATTACCGACGGAGAGAAGCCAAGAAACCAAAAAGGGATGCCAGGAAGCTATCGACCGAGACCGTATTACCACCTCCAACCACAGTGGAAGTAATTAAAAAGGGGAAGAAGGAACAAAAGGAGGAGTAAGGGAGATAGGGGCTTACCAGCAGCTTTACAGCACAGGAGAGTTAAAGGCACGGGTCGAGAAAGCCAAAGCAATACTGGAAGAGTGCCACTTATGCCCCCGCCATTGTGGGGTCGACCGCCCGGCTGGTGAAAGCGGGAAGTGCCATGTCACCAACCAAGCGGTAATCTCCAGCTACAGTCCCCACTTCGGGGAAGAGGCACCCCTAGTAGGTAGGCATGGCTCAGGAACTATTTTTTTCGCTTACTGTAACCTACGATGCCTCTTCTGCCAAAACTACACCATAAGCCAGCTAGGTGAAGGCAGCGCCGTTGACCGGGAAGAACTGGCAAGGATGATGCTCGCCCTTCAGGCAAAGGGTTGCCACAACATAAATCTAGTAAGCCCCACCCATGTAATGCCTTATATCCTGGACGCCCTGGAGCTGGCAGTAAGCATGGGACTCCACCTACCTCTGGTATATAACAGCGGTGGCTATGATTCTATGGAAACCCTGAAGCTGCTGGACGGAGTCGTTGATATCTATATGCCTGATATGAAGTATTCCGACGCTAAAATTGCTGAGCAACTATCTGGGATAAAGGACTACCCCACGGTAAATAGGGCAGCTATCAAGGAAATGCATCGCCAAGTAGGTGATCTCCAGATAGATAAACAGGGTATAGCTCAACGTGGTCTTCTGGTGCGTCACCTGGTATTGCCTAATGGGTTAGCTGGGACTGAAGAGATAGTAAGCTTCCTCGCCAAAGAGGTCTCCACCGATACCTACCTAAACATCATGGCTCAATATCACCCCTGTCACAAAGCCTTTGATATACCGCAATTAAGCCGCCCGGTAAGCAGCGAGGAGTTTTACCAAGCTATTGAGCTGGCTCACCAGCAAGGCCTGAATAGGCTAGATAAAGATAACTTCATGCCCCCATTAAGGCTCATCCTAAGGTAAAATGATAACCGATGAGTGACTTAGCCTCGATGCGAGCAATGGTATATGGGTCTGTTCAAGGCGTTTACTTCCGCGATTTTATCGCCAGACGGGCTAGAGAGCTAGGCTTAACCGGCTATGTGCGCAACCTTCGCCAGGTAGAAGCGGTGGAGGTAAACGCTGAAGGGGAGAGGGAGCAACTAGTAACGCTTATCAGCCATCTGAAGGTGGGGCCGCCAGCAGCCAGAGTAACCAAAGTAGTAACCGACTGGTCAGAATACACCGGGAGCTACTCTGATTTCAGAATAAGGTATTAGCTTGAGGTCTGCCTCAGCCCGTAGTACTGGTCACCCTCAAGCAGGCGAGATAAAACCTCGGCGGAAATGGGATAAATCCCGCTGTGCCATTTTCTCAGTTGTTCCCCCAGTTCCTCTAAATCAAGAGGGTGGTTGCCGTTAGCCAGGAAAAGGCGGAATATACGCTCTAAAATGGGCAGGTTATCGGCGATAAAATCTGGGGTCTGGGAGCAACAATCCTTAATAGTGGTGAAAAGGTTCTCCGGTGAAATCTCGCCTTCCTTGAGCCGCTCACGACACTCAGGGCATAAGCAAGATTGAGCCAGCGCTGAAAATGAGCGATTACTCTGCTGATACCAATCTAAATCAATGAACCAGCGTGACCTAACCTGCTCAGTAACTGTATCTTCAGTCATAAAATCGCTTTTGTTAGAAATTTTAGCTCTCAAATTCTACTTTAGATATATTAATCCAATCGAGATACCCGGTTTTAATCCCTAATGTCTCTGAAGCTTCACAATCCACCTGATAAGGCTCGCCAATAAACACCTTGCTACACTCCTCGACCTCACCCTGAGTGGGGTCATCCTGGGTAACGAGCTTTTGGCGGGCTTCAATAATCCCCAGGTCGAAGGGCAGAGTGAAATACAGGTCAGCCACCACCTTATCTATTCCCAGATTATACAAATCTCCCCAGCCCCCGTGGGCACCACCTCCGTACTTGCTACTGGGCAACAAGCTAAGCAGGTTCATCAGGCTCAGGCTACCCCTCCCCTGAACGACCTTTAATGGAGCCACAGTTATCAAGTAGTCGCTAGACAAGACGACATTAGGTACCCAGAAGGTAGGTACAGCCAGGGATTTGGGTAGAGGATTATCTACCTCCACCCAGATACAATTGTTTACATCCAGAGTCAATATCCGGGGAAAGTTGTAACCCAGGGCTTGATATACTGGGTGGATGGAATCGCCTCCAGGGGTGCCTTCAAGCAAAATAATATCGGCCTCACTAACCCGTCTGATACCCTCTATTATCACCGAGAGTATATCAGGGCTAGTAGACACTGGATATGGCACGGAGTAGCCAGCGCTGGGCTTAATCAAAATGCGCCGCGCCCTAGATACCACGTCTGGTGGTTCAAAAACAAACTCGGAGGCTCTGAATATCAAGTCTGCTCCTCCCTCCAATCCAACATCATTACCTCAACCACATCCCCGGGCACCACCTCTTTCCTATCCTCAGGAATGACCATCAGCCCGTCAGCCGAGGTCATGGAGGTCAGAATCCCGGAACCCTGATGACCGGTTACTCGAGCGAAATATTGACCATGCCGCTTCTCCACTATAGCCCGAGCGAAGACGCGCCGTCCGTCACGATTCGCCACAGAACTTTCTGCCACCGCCTCAATAGTAGGCTTGGTCAAATCCCTCTCACCCATCATTTTAAGGATAGCGGGGCGAACAAACAGCTCAAAGGTAACCATAGAGCTAACCGGGTTGCCCGGTAATCCAACATGGGGAATGCTTTTAGTCGCGTCCGCCTTAGCGACCCCCTTAATGATACCGAAGGCTAGGGGTTTTCCCGGCTTCATCCGAACCGTCCAAAAGGCAATCTCGCCCTGTTTAGCCAAAACATCCTTTACTACATCATAGTCGCCGGCGGAGACGCCACCAGTGGTTATAAACATGTCAGCATCCAGCCCCCGGCGGAGCCCGGTTACTACTGAATCTTCGCTATCCAGGGCTATCCCCAGTACTTCGGGGATGCCACCGTAGCGCCGAACCAGGGCAGCCAGGCTATAGGTATTACTATTATAAATCTTACCTGTCGGCAGGGGTTGACCGATATCAACCAGCTCATCCCCGGTGGCTAGAATAGCCACTATAGGGCGGCGAATAACCCTCACCGTAGTTCGCCCCAAAGAAGCCAAAACACCGACCTCTGAGGGTCTGAGCACTGCCCCTTTGCTTAATACCAGCGACCCCCTGGCGATATCTTCACCTGCTCGGCGAATATTCAAGCCAGTCTCAACCTCGCGCAAAATGCCTATCTCGGCGGCAGACCCCTGACGCTGAGTTTCATCGGTATCCTCAAACATCACCACACTATCAGCACCCTTTGGTATCGGTGCTCCGGTCATAATGCGAATAGCAGTGCCTGGTTCTACCTCACGCTCGGCAAGAGAGCCAGCAGGAACGGTGTCAATAACGCGGAGAAGTCGAGGGGACTGTTCACCGGCACCACGAGTATCCCCGGCTTGAACCGCATAGCCATCCATAGCCGAATTATCCAGGGGAGGAACATCAATGCCAGAATATATGTCCTCAGCCAGAACCTGCCCCATAGAGTCTAGAATAGGGCTCTCTTCATCCTCCAGGACAGTGACATAACCGAGAATTTTGTCTAGAGCCTGCTCAACACTTATCATAGCTCATTTTCCCTGACTAGCCTCTTCGCCCTCTCCAGATCAGCCTCGTTGTTGATATTGAAGAAGCTCAGGTGCTCGGGGTCGAACCTGTCGATTTCCTCCGCTTCTACATACTTTACCCTAACCAGATTAAACAACTGCCTCACCCTCAGGTCGCCCTGCTCAAGCAGAGACCCGGCGGGAGCCAAGCAACCCTTGGAATAAACAGCATGAAGCGGTTCAATCAAATCCCCCAATCGGGGAACTACCAAATCAAAGCCAGCCGAAATTCGCATCATATAACACAGCAAGGACTGGTTCAAAAAGGGCATGTCACAAGCGACAACAAGGTTATAGAATGAATTTGATGCTTTTAAACCGGTATAAACGCCGCCCAAGGGACCCTTATTGGGATAAACATCAGTCACCACTCTTAACTCTGGGTAACCACTAAGCCGGGGAAAGGATTGCTTCGGAGCAGCAACTACGAGAATACCGCTATTAAAGAAATTGAGGCGGGATATTACCCGCTCAAGTAAACTCCTGTTGTCAATAGTTTCCGACGCTTTATCCTGTCCTAAGCGTAAGCCCTTGCCCCCAGCAAGAACAATACAACCTATATCCAACTTATTTTTCTTGATTCTATCTACCCTCTAACCTCACCCCCTATATCTAACCTCACCCCCTATATATTATTA
This sequence comes from Dehalococcoidales bacterium, assembly GCA_036481135.1. Taxonomy (GTDB): domain Bacteria; phylum Chloroflexota; class Dehalococcoidia; order Dehalococcoidales; family E44-bin46; genus JAZGHN01. Next base: position 7,524 of record JAZGHN010000121.1, read on the forward strand.
TACCACCGAAGTCAACATAACGAAAGAGGAGAGGTTAAAAAGGGGGAGACGAAGCTCCTCCGAGGTGCCCTGATAAATAATCTCAGTCTACTTACTACAGCGCTGGTTTCAGAACTATGATTTGAGTGGCTGGTGGCAATTCCCCTGATTTGAACTCAACCTCGCTGGCATCCAACCGCCTCGCTTCCTTTTTGCCCTGAAGGAACTGCTCCACACCAGCGATAGGAAAATCACACTTACCAGTCTTATAGTGCATGGGGATAACCACCTTGGGCTTGAGCTGGTTACAAACCGCAGTGGCAACCCTGGCATCAATAGTATAATAGCCACCCACAGGAATAAGCAGCACATCTACTGACCCTACCTCAGCCACCTGCCCCTCGCTGAACTGGTGACCAAGGTCACCGAGGTGGCACACTCTTACCCCATCAACCCCAAAGCAGAGGATGGTATTTTTGCCTCTCTGCCCCCCCTGAGCCTCATCATGATAGGCCGAAATGCTCTTGAACTCCATCCCCTTAACCTTGGCTGTCCCCCTCACCACCTGGGGATTACCCGGAACAGCAGCGACATTGTTGTGGTCAAAATGGTCATGGCTCACGGTAACAATATCAGCCGACTCTTTTATCTCACCATAGCTCAAGCCGCCGCCAGTCTCATAAGGGTCGGTGATTATTTTTATCCCGGTATCCGAGGTAATCAAAAAAGATGCATGCCCCAACCATTCGATGTTCATAGTCCAAACCCCCTTTCCCGATTACTATTTGGCTAGAGAAAGGACAAGGTTCACCAGGGTGCGTACCGGCACCCCGGTAGCCCCCTTAACCAGATAAGCCCGCTCCTTGTCGCTCAGACTGGTGCCAGCGATATCCAGGTGAACCCAGGGAGTATCGCCAACAAATTCAGCGAGAAACTGAGCGGCAGTAATGGCACCGCCATATCTACCACCGACATTCTTAATATCGGCGACATCACTCTTATTCTGCTCTTTATACTGGTCATACATCGGCATCTGCCAGATAGGCTCTCCGGCTTCAGCACCGGCGGCAATCACCTTATCCACCAGCTCTTGATTATTGCCAAAAGCACCGCTACATACATCGCCCAGAGCCACCCGGCAAGAGCCAGTCAGGGTAGCTACATCAATGATAACCTTAGCCCCAAACTTTCTGGCATAGCCCAGGGTATCGGCTAAAACAAGCCGCCCCTCAGCATCGGTGGAGATAATCTCGATGGTCTTACCATCGAGAGCGGTGAGAATATCACCCGGTTTCAGGGCGCTATCACCGGGCAGGTTTTCCGTAGCCGGGATGAGAGCGGTGACATTAATCCTTGGCTTAAGTTGAGCAATGGCATTCATAGCCGCCATAACCGCAGCACCCCCAGCCATATCTCCCTTCATCTCATCCATCTTCTCTGCTCGCTTTATAGAGATTCCCCCAGAATCAAAGGTTATCCCCTTACCAATTAAGGCTACCTCGGTTTCAGCGGAATCGCCTCCACGATAGTGGATAACGATAAATTTAGGCGGTTGCCGACTCCCCTGCGCCACACCCAACAGCGCTCCCATGCCTAACTCCCGCATCTGCTCCTGCTCAATGACACTGAGCTCAAGTCCATTACTCTCAGCCAGCTTGGCTGCCGCCTCAGCCATATGACTGGGTGTCATATAGTTAGCCGGTTCGTTAGCCATGTCACGGGCCAGGTTAGTTGCCTCAGCTAAAACCTTGCCCTTGTAGCAGCCTCGCTCTAAGCCGGGAAGTTCAGCTTTATCAGCCCCCACTATAGCAAGCTGCTTGATCTCACCATACTCGGCTTCCTTGGTTATATGCTTACGGAAGGCATAAAGACCAAGCAAGGCACCCTCAGTTATTGCCTGGGCAGTACCCTCGGGGGTTATACCGCCTATTCCTGCCCCCTGAGTAATAGTGGCGATGCTATCTACACCCTTGTTTCGCAATAGTCGGCAGGTCTCAGCCACTGCTCCCCGAATCTTATCCAGAGATAGCTCCCGCTTCTTACCTAAACCAACAACCACCAGCCGAGCTGCTGGTAGCTTACCCAGGCTATGGATAACGGTAACCTCGTTAAGCCTGCCCTTAATCTCACCCTTAGCGATAAGCTGAGAGATAGCTCCGGCCAGAGCCTTATCCAGGCTAGCCGTATCGCCTTCAGGGCGTTTCACTCCCTCAAAATGGTTGACTATGATAGCGCTGGCTTCGATTTCAGCAATACTGCCAGCTATAACCTTAATCTCCACCTTAAACCTCCTTTCACCTAATAACCTGTCTCACAATTTTGTCCAGAACCGGGGCGATATCCCGGGAGGTATCCACAGCATAGTAGTTACGGCAGATCTTCTCCACCGCGGGCTTCATCCTGCGATATACCATCCAGTCGGCATCCGATTTACTCTCTGACTCTTCCCCCCTAGCCTTAAGCCGCTGATATACTACCTGAGGTGGTGCCTCAACCCTCACTAAGATTAGCTTGACATCCAGACGGTCAGCAATACTGTAAAGATGCTCACGATTCCGCTCTGATAGATTGGTGGCATCAAAAATAAGGGACATCCCCTTCTTCAGCAATCTCTCAATAAGAAGGTGACATACCCGGAAAAGTCGTGAACTCTCCTGCAGGCTATAACTCGGCGATGAGAAAAGAGCCTTGCGTAAGGCGTCGCTTTCCAGAATAACGACCGGTAGCCTCTCAGCTAATTGGCTGCAAAAGTAAGATTTCCCCGTCCCGGGTAAGCCGCTGACGACAATCAAGACAGGCTTGGCCACTGGCTCAGGAAGTTGCCCCAAGCTGTCACTCAGTCGCTGGACGTCAGAAATAAGCTGGGTATTCTCCACACCCCTGATTATAAGAACCTCCACTATAAAAAACAAGGTAATTATCCCCTAAAAACAAGTAGCCAGATTATGGGCCTGGGCTGTGGGTACTAAGTTATCCACTGTCGTCAAGTAGGTCAAGGGACACTTGCAACCGTCGCAATAATTCCCATAGGTCTATGCATTTCACATCGAAGTAATCACCAACGTCAGGTATCTTCACTTTTGGAGAAGAAGATTTCGGGTCGGCATGGCTCTCGAATGTAACCACCATTAAGCACGATGTCAACTCAGCTGGTGAAAACAGCGTCCAGGCTTTGGAGATCGGTCTGCGATATGATATAAATAAAAGGCGAGGCTGAGCTATGGGGAAACAGGACCAAGATACCCTTATAGATAGAGTGGCTGACCTGATTGTGAAGGCTAAAAGGGTGGTAGTCTTCACCGGGGCCGGGATTAGTACTGAATCGGGTATTCCCGATTTCCGCAGCCCTGGTGGAATCTGGGAGAGATTTGACCCAGAGGACTTCACCTATCAGAGGCTTATGGGCAGCCCTGAAGCGAGGAGAAAATGGTGGCAGATATTTCAGGAAAGGGAGTTGCCCACTGATGCCGAGCCCAATCCAGCCCACCTTGCTATTGCTGAACTGGATAAGCTGGGCAAGCTTGACTGTGTCATCACCCAAAATATAGATAACCTGCACCAGAAGGCTGGGGTGCCAGACGATAAGGTGTTTGAACTCCATGGCAACATGCGGTGGATAGTATGTTTGAACTGTGGCAAGCGCTACCCTCTTGAACAAATTAAAGTCAGGCTGGATAAGGGTGAGGAAATCCCGGACTGCGAGTCCTGCCATGGCATCCTGAAACCAGATATTGTTCTCTTTGGTGAGACACTGCCAGAGAAGGTGTTTGAAGAGGCAACCCAGCGCTCATACAGCGCTGACCTCTTTATGGTAATTGGCTCCACTCTAATTGTTTATCCCGCCGCCTATATGCCTATCTATGCCGTTGATTCGGGAGCCAAACTGGTTATCATTAATCTCAGCCCCACCCCTATGGACAGGCAAGCCGCCGTCCTCATTAAGGCCAAGGCTGGAGAAACAATGTCGAAGGTAATAGAGCGGGTAAGAGAAAAGCTCTGAAACCCTTCAGCGTACCCGGCTGACAGCAAGATAAACACCCAGAGCCACCGCCAGAAGACCGAAGGGACTAAATCCACCAAACCAAAGCCCCCACGGAGGAAAGATACTAATCACATAGCTTATCACCATGGTGGCACCGGCAATAAAGGCCAAGCTCCTACCCCGCTTGCGATTAACCGAACGGCTAATCACCTCGCCAATGGCAAAACCGAAACCAGCAGCCAAGAGGAAATTAAAGTAAGCAGCACCCCTCACCGCCCCAGTTGCCCACCAGGCTGCGCCACAGGCAAAGGCCATGCTTGTTGCGACCAATATAGCCCTCAGATAATACCTTTTAGTAATGTGAAAGGTAGGCAGCTTCTGTAGCCGAGCACAATCAGGGCATCGAGCACCGACTGGTGTCTGCACCAGGCACTTAGGGCATATCGGCTTACCACACTTACCACACCTCAGGTCAGTTTCAACATTAGGGTGATTGGTACATCTCATTTTATTAAGCCGTAACAGTTTTATTATGGAGACAGCCGGGGCTTAAAAAGGCAGAGGCTAGCTAACCCTAGCCCTCGCCTCTGCCAGAGCGATAAGACGCTCCGCCGCTTCTATGGGCACCTCAGCACCTCCAATCATAGTCTCGGTGTCGGCCTCCAGGCCGTGGTAATCACTACCGCCGGTGGTAATGAGATGGTTCCTATCGGCTAAGCCGACCAGCCCAGCTACCTCCTCAGCGGTATATTCTTTGTAATAAGCTTCGATGCCTACCAGACCAGCCGCCTTTAGCTCGGTAACCACCGTCTCCAGGTTATCAACAGTTAAAGGGTGTGCCAGCACCGGCAACCCGCCAGTCTTTATTACTAGTTCCACCGCCTCCACAGGAATCATCTTTACCCCCTCAACATAGGCCAGCCCATCCCGACCTAAATATTTGGCAAATGCCTGGCTAACCGAGTCTACATAACCCTTGGCTAACATAGCTTGAGCAATATGAGGACGACCCATAGAACCGGTGCCAGCTATTTCCTGGACTCGCTCCCACTCAATATGAATACCCAAATCCCCCAGTTTAGCAATCATCCTCTGAGCCCTATCCCGCCGAGAATTACACACTCTCTCCAGCCTGACTCTTAGCTCCTCACTGGTATAATCTATAAAGTAGCCTAAAATATGGACTTCACCACGAGGGACATAGGTGCTGATTTCCACGCCAGGTATTACTTTCAGCCCGGAGAAAGCCCTAGCCGCTGCTAAGGCAGGAGCAACACCATCCACATTGTCATGGTCAGCAAGGGCAATAACGGTTAGCCCCTGCTCTGCTGATTTACGGACAATCTCCTCGGGGCTAAATCGACCATCAGAGGCGGTAGAGTGTAGATGGAGATCTACCTTAGCCACTATTACTCCACCTCCTCACAGATGCGGTCAATGTTTGTCGCCCTACCACTGCTGTCATCCACCTCAACCACCACGGCGTTAAATACTGTTTTGCCTTTGCCTACAGATAAACGATGGGGTATCATAGTTAGAAAACGGCGAAGTACCGCATCGGCATCATCACCGATAACTGAATCGGTGGGTCCGGTCATGCCAATATCAGTCACATAGGCGGTGCCGTTTGGGAGTAACTGAGCATCAATGGTTCCCACATGAGTATGGGTGCCGAGCACAGCACTGACTCGACCGTCTAGGTATCGTCCCAGGGCTATTTTCTCTGACGTTGCCTCAGCATGGAAATCAATGATAATAACCGGTGGCTTGTGTTTCAGCTCAGCGAGCAGTTGATCCATAGCTCTAAAGGGGCAATCGAAACTGCCTATAAAGGCTCTCCCCATCAGATTAACCACCATAACCTGACCCTCTAATAGATAGCCTCTACCGGGCACGCCTGAGGGATAATTTAACGGACGTAGTATAGGCATGTTACTATTGAGGTAGGGAATAATCTCTTTGTGAGCCCATATATGGTTGCCTGAGGTCAACACATCAACGCCAGCATCAAATAGTGCCCTAGCCGTAGTTGAGGTTAGACCCAAACCACCAGCAGCATTCTCACCATTGGCAATAACCAAGTCCAACCCATATTTCTGGCGTAAGCCTGGTAAAAGTGCCTGTACCGCCCTCCTACCAGGCTTACCAATTACATCACCAATGGCTAATATTAACACTAACTCTTCCTACTTAGCATAGTCTACAGCCCTTGTCTCCCTGAGCACGGTAACCTTTATCTGCCCTGGATACTCCATGCTCTCCTCTATCTTCTTAACAATATCCCGAACCAGCCTCATAGCCCCCAAATCATCAATCTCCTCCGGCTTGACCAGGACACGGATTTCACGACCGGCCTGAATAGCAAAGGACTTCTCCACCCCCGTGAAGCCATCGGCTATATCTTCGAGGGCCTTTAGCCGCTTCAGGTAGCTCTCCAACAACTCGCGCCTTGCTCCGGGTCGGGCACCACTGATAGCATCAGCCGCTGAAATAATGAAGCCCCAAATGCCGACGGTATCAGCCTCAAGGTGATGCTCAATGATACCCTGAACCACCTCAGGGGATTTATCCCACTGCTTAACCAAGTCAGCCCCAATGGCAGCGTGACTGCCCTCCACCTCGCGGTCCACTGCCTTACCAATATCATGAAGCAGACCAGACTTCTTAGCCAGGGCAACATCAGTATTCAACTCTGAAGCAATCATACCAGCCAGATAGGCAGCCTCAATACTATGGGTTAAGACATTCTGCCCATAGCTAGTGCGATACTTGAGGCGACCAAGCAATCTGACTAAGGCAGGGTGCAATCCATGCACCCCCACTTGGTATGCCGCCTGCTCTCCAGCGCTAAGGATGGTAGCATCTACTTCCTCTTTAGCCTTGGCTACCACCTCTTCAATACGAGCTGGATGGATACGCCCATCAAGGATAAGCTTATTTAGAGCAACGCGAGCCACCTCTCGCCGCACCGGGTCAAAGCTAGACAGAGTCACTGCCTCAGGGGTATCGTCAATAACCAGGTCAACACCGGTAGCCTGCTCCAAGGCTCTGATATTGCGACCTTCCCGTCCGATGAGCCGACCCTTCATCTCGTCGCTGGGGAGGGGAACACTAGCCGTGGTAGTCTCAGAGACAACCTCAGAGGCGGAACGCTGGATAGCCTGGGATAGGATGCCCTGAGCCTTCTGGTCAGCTTCCTCCTTTAACTTGGCTTCCCACTCCCGAAGGCGCCGAGAGGCTTCCTCCTGCATCTCAATCTCCATAGCCCCGAGCAGTTGTTGCTTTGCCTCCTCAGTAGACATGCCCGAAATCAGCTCTAGCTGCTTTAACTGCTTATTTCTAGCCTCTTTAATCTGGGAGCGAATGGATTCTATCTCCTTTTCTTTACTACCCATGGCTTTTTCCCGATAGCCCACGTCTTCTAACTTGCGCTCCAAGGTCGCTTCCTTCTGAGACAGACGGTTCTCGCGCCGCTGTAGTTCAGAGCGCCGTTCCCGATGCTCAGCCTCGGCTACTGACTTGAATTTCCCCGCTTCCTCCTTGGCCTCATGGAGTATTTCCTTGGCTCTGATCTCAGCGTCGGTCCTCACTTTAGACGCCTTCTTCTCGGCGAGACGTATCTGCCGGTTAATCATCGCTCGCCTGAAGAGGAACATAGCGGCCCCCCCAGCCACCCCACCAATGAGGAAACTAAATAGAATTGTTATTATATTTATTGTCGTTACATCTATTGCTACTGGCATTCTTTACCTCACTTCCTCTGACTCTAAGTCAAACTATAGATTTAAATACTACTTACTCCACCAATCCGAAGTCAACATAAAAGCTACCTTGCCCCCTGTTTCTGCCATACCCGTTCCACAGCATGATTTATCACCCCATAACTAAAGCCACGCCGCTTAAGGTAGCCAGCTAACCGGTGACGAAAGCCCTGATAGTCAGACACAGGTAAGCTGCGAGCTTTATTAAGGGCTGCTCGATAAGCACTATCCTCATCATCAATTACGCCCACCGCCTGGTCTATAGTATCTTCGGCTACCCCCTTTCGCCTTAGTTCCAACCTAGTTAGCCACCGACTGCGCGGGCTAAATGATTGCCGATTAGCCCTCCAGAATTGAGCAAAGGCTGCATCATCCACTAGCCCCTGCTCCCTCAGCCTGGTGAACACTTCCTCCACACTCTCACTATCAAAACCACGCCGAGAAAGTCGCTCCTTTAGCTCAAACTCGCTCCGAGGTCGATAGCTAAGGTAACGGAGAGCAGCGTTGAGGCAGCGATGGGACTGGTCAGACCTGGCCAGTGCTTCAATCTGACTAGGGGATAGCTCTTGTCCCACCTGCAAGCCCTCTTTTAGCACCACCTCGGCATCCAAACTAAAGGCGAACTTGCCATCGAGGGATATATTGACTCGCTTTCTCCCACCCTTCCCGAAACGGATGGCGCTAATTTTCTTCATTAACCCACACCCCTCTTTTAAAGACATAAGGCTGAAGCCTATGCCTCAGCCTTTCTCGCTCCTATTACCTTTATCAAGTTGTCTATTTAAGGTGTGTTAAACACTAGGCACTGTAATATGAGTGGTGGCGACTGAGGCTCTAATCTTCTGTTCAATCTCCTGAGCAAGCTCAGGATTCTGATTCAGGTGTTGCTTGGCACTCTCCCTACCCTGTCCTAAGCGAATATCACCGTAGGAGAAGAAAGCGCCCGCCTTTTTTATTAGCCCACAGTCCACACCGAGGTCAATAAGATTACCCTCCTTGCTTATTCCATGGTCAAACATAATGTCAAACTCAGCCTTCCTGAAGGGAGGGGCAACCTTATTTTTGACCACCCTAGCCTTGACATGGCTGCCTATAGCCTCGTCTCCCCGCTTGATGGTCTCCACACGCCTCAGGTCTATCCTTATTGAGCTGTAGAACTTCAATTCCCTGCCACCTGGTGTCACCTCAGGATTGCCAAAGATAATACCAACCTTTTCTCTCAGCTGGTTGATGAATATTACTGCTGTGCCTGACTTACCGATAGCGGCGGCTAGCTTTCTCAGTGCTTGCGACATCAGGCGGGCTTGTAAACCAATATGGGCATCCCCCATCTCCCCCTCAATTTCAGCTCTGGGCACTAAGGCAGCTACACTATCAATCACTATCACATCAATAGCCCCGCTCCTGACCAACGCCTCAGTAATGTCCAGAGCCTCCTCCCCCGCATCAGGTTGAGAGATGAGCAGGTCATCAACCTTAACCCCGCAATTGCTAGCATAGGCAGGGTCCATGGCATGCTCCACATCAATATAGGCAACCACACCCCCCTGCTTCTGGGCTTCAGCAATTATATGCTGGCCTAGGGTAGTTTTCCCTGACGCCTCGGGGCCAAATATTTCCGTAATTCGCCCTCTGGGGACACCCCCTACACCCAAGGCTAGGTCTAAAGCCAGTGAACCGGTGGGAATTGCTTCAATCGGCGGTATAGACGCCGCCTCCCCCAACTTCATCACTGAACCTTTGCCATATCGCCTTTCAATTTGGCTAATAGCCAGGTCTAGCGCCTTCTCCTTCTCCGTTATCATCTTCGCTTAACTAATGATAACACAAGCACCCCCCCCAAACAAGTGAAATAACTGAGTACCGAGCAACCTCACCCTCGACCCCTTTCGGTCATTATTGGGTTGGTTGCCAGTCCCGTTCGCTGTAGAAACCCAGACCAAAGAACCCCGGACCTATATGCGTCCCCAGCACCGGTCCGAGCTCAATAAGCGCAAGCTCGGCGCAGTTGAAATGGGTTTGAACCTCCTCCTTCAGCACCAAAACTGGCTTAAGAGAGTGGGTGTGAACTACTATGACATGAATGAGGGCACTTCCTTTCATCCGCTCCTTCATAAGCCCCAGGATATGTTGTATAGCTTTACGGGTGGTTCTCTCCTTGGCTAGGACCTTAAGCTCTCCACCCTCAAAGGCTAGGATGGGCTTAATCCTGAGCATGGTACCCAGCAAAGCCTTCGCCCCACCGATGCGCCCTCCCCTCCACAGATATTCCAGGGTATCAAGCACGCCAAGGGCGCTTATGGATGCGTTAAGCCTTTCAATGGAATCCTTAATCTGGGACAAGGACTGCCCCTTTTTGGCAGCCTCAGCGGCAGGACCAACCAGCATCCTCATGGCTATAGATAGCGAATCCACTACCTCAATCTGAGCTTGGGGCAACTCTACCTTGGCAGCCCTGGCTGAATTAACCGCCCCGCTTAACTTGCTGGAGATATGAATGGAAAGGATAGGATGGCCGCCCTGGGCTAACTCACTATATATCTGGGTAAAATCGTTTATAGAAGGCTGCGAGGTAGTAGGAAGCGTTCTGGATGAGGCTAGCCTTCGATAGAATTCCTCGCTGGTAATGTCCTCACCCTCACTATAGTCATCTGCCCCGAAGATGACCTTGAGCGGGACAACATGAACATTGTATTTGGCAATCTCTTCCGACGATAGGTAAGCGGTGCTATCAGTAACGATTTTAACCTCGGCAGTCAACTTTCACTCCTCCTCAAGGCTAGCCACCGGGGGGGGTAAGCGTTTATGGGCGCTAGCCGCTATCATAGATTCAATCTTTTGTCTCAGTCCAGTTGGTGCCTCGCCGGTAACCAGATACCGGTCGAGCTCCTCATAGCTAATCCCCAGCTCACCCTCATCAGTTTGCCCCTGCCACAGACCTGCCGAGGGGGGCTTATCAATAATCGGCTGCGGGATGTCCAGGAAACCGGCTAATTCCCTTACCTGGCTTTTGACCAGGTTGCCCAAGGGCAAAATATCCGCTCCTCCATCCCCATACTTGGTAAAGTAGCCTACAGAAAGCTCACTCCTGTTACCCCCCCCAGCCACTATATATTCGAGCTGATTGGCGAAGTAATAAAGGGTGAGCATCCTTAATCTGGCTTTAAGGTTGGCCTCGGCTAGCCGGCTGGCACCGGGCTTTGTCTTATCACCGGACAAAGCATGGAGCAAGGTATCAAAAACAGGGTCAAGAACCACCACCTCGGTTTTGATGGAGAACTTGCTGGCCACAGCCAGGGCATGCTCCTTATCCTCTGGGTCGCTGTAGCAGGGCATAACCACCCCCAACACGTTTTTGGGGAAAGCTCGGTGACACAATACCGCCACTACTGAGGAATCAAGCCCACCACTCATCCCTACCACCACCCCCTTACCCCCGGCGGCCACTGTCTTTTCCTCTATCCACAAGACTAATTCTTGGGCTAATTGCTCAGCATCCATACGAATAACCTATATAAATAATACACTAAATATACTACCTATAGCTACTTAATCAAAAGGTTGGGCGAGATTAGCGAATACGGGATGGGCAAATATTATTTAGACAGCACCGGGAGCAGAGAGGGCGGCTGCGGCAGACATCCTTAGCCAGGCAGACCAGCAGAGCATGGTATTCCTTGAATAGCTCGCTATCAGTGGGGAGACCGTGCATAAAAAGGGTCTGATAGGCAGCGTAGCTATGGCTCTCAGGGGCTAAGCCGATACGGCCGATGATGCGGCGGGTATAAGCATCAATAACAAAAATTGGCTTGTTGGCACCGTAAAGTACTATGGAATCGGCTGTCTCCTCTCCAATACCATGAATGGAAAGCAACTGCTGGCGGAGATGGGCAATATCATCGGCCCACAGCTTGTCAAGGTTATCGTCACAGTGGTCGCCTAGCCAGTGGGCAAAGGACTTAAGCTTTTTCGCTTTGGCATTATAGTAACCACAGGGGCGGATAAGGGCAGCGACCTCAGGGAGGGGCAGCCGGCGTAGCGCCTCTGGTGACAGCGCTTTGGCTACTTTCAGATTAGCTATGGCTTTCTCTACATTAATCCAGGCCGCTGACTGGGTAAGGATGGCACCGACTATCATCTCAAACGGCCCTTCTGCCGGCCACCAATGCTGCGGCCCGTAGCAGTCCATAAGCCGACGGTAGATATCCTGTAGCTTCTGGCTTATCAATGAGATTTGGTTAGCCATTGGGGCACCCTAGCATCAGCCACAGGGTCATGTTTGGCAATTCAGCAACCATTTCAACACCTGCGGTTTAACCCGATATCGCAGAAATGGTAGCATATGCTCGCTTCACTGACAAATCTTCGGCTTGGTTTGCATGCTGATAAAGGCTATAATATGCCTCAATAGAACTTAGTTACGGGCGACTAAAGTGGAACCACAAAAAAGGTTACGCCGGGGACTGATTATTCTAGGTAGCATCATAGCCACTGGCTCTATTGGCTATATGCTCATCGAGGGTTGGTTCTTTACCGATGCCATTTATATGACGATAATAACCATAACCACTGTAGGTTATGGCGAGGTTCACCCGCTCAGTCATTCAGGGCGGATTTTCAGCATTTTCCTGATTGGGGGTGGTGTTGGCGGGGGACTATTTGTGTTAACCGCCCTTATCCAGTATGTCATAGAGGGAAGATTGCGCACCGAATTATGGAGGCGACAAATGAAAGGTAAAATAGCCAAACTAAAAGACCACTTTATTCTCTGTGGCTATGGACGGGTAGGAGAGGAGATAGCCCACACCTTTACCGAGGAGGGTGTCCCCTTTGTCGTTGTCGATAGCCGCCCAGATAATATTGCCATGGCTGAAGAACACGGTTACTTATGCCTGCTTGGCGATGCTACCAGCGATAAATTGCTAACGGAGGCTGGTATTGAACAGGCCAGGGGACTAGTGGCCGCCGTGGGCAGTGATGCTGATAATACCTATATTACCCTCTCGGCTCGGGGGCTGCGCCCCGACCTATTCATTGAGGCTCGAGCTAGCAACAAGGAAGCAAAGACAAAACTAAAGAGGGCTGGAGCTGATCGGGTGGTCTCTCCCAGCAGTATCGGCGCTCGGCGCATGGCCATGCTCGCCCTGCGCCCGGCAGTAGTTGATTTTATTGACACGGTAACCTATCGCCGTGGCCAAGAGTTGCTCATGGAAAATATAATCATAAAGAGCGACTCGCCACTGGCCGGGTTAACTATCGAAGCCATCCACAAGCAGGTTAAAACTATTATCCTGGCAATAAGCAAGAAAAGTGGCAAACTCCTGACCAGCCCAACCAGTGACACCGCTATTGAGGTTGGAGACCGCCTCATCATCATGGGTACTCCCAAGGAGCTGACCGCTCTGGAATGTTTCTGTGAAGGAGGTCAACCATAATGACCAAGGTAGGCATCATCAATGTTACCGGCTATGCTGGTGTTGAGCTAGCCCGGCTACTACACCAGCATCCAGAGGTAGAGCTTATTTCAGTTACCGGGCGCAGTACTGCTGGTCAGGAGCTAGGTCAGGTCTTCCCCCATCTGGCCGATATAGGCCTGACTATTGAAGCTGAGCTGGGGGAGGTCGAACTGGCTTTCTCCGCTATGCCACACCAGGCAAGTGCCAAGGAGGTGATACCACTGCTCGACCAGGGCATTAAGGTAGTGGACATCAGCGCCGATTTCAGGCTGAAGGATGCCGCCGAATACCAGCGGTGGTATGGTTCCAATCACCCCACCCCGCAACTACTTGACCAAGCGGTATATGGCCTGCCTGAGCTATACCGGTCTCAGGTTGCCTCCGCCCAACTGGTAGCCAACCCCGGTTGCTACCCCACCGGGGCTATTCTGGCTCTAGCTCCGGCGGTCAAGGAGGGGCTAATTGAGCCTGACATCGTTATTGATAGCAAATCGGGGGTATCCGGGGCAGGGAGAACCCTCAGCATGAGAACCCACTTCTCCGAAGCCAATGAGGATGTTGCCGCCTATGCCTTAGAGGGGCACCGGCATCTGCCTGAAATCGTGCAGGAGCTAGAGCTGCTCTCCCCCCAGCGGTCGCTCTCAATAACCTTTGTCCCCCACCTAATACCGATGACCAGAGGGATACTGACCACCGGCTACGCCCCGATAGCCTCGGGGAAGGTCTCCGTTGACCAAAAGGGAGAGAAAAAGCTGTTCCAGCTATATCAAAACTTCTATAAGGATGAGCCCTTTGTCAGGGTAGTGGAATCTCCCCCCCACACCAAGCACACCTGGGGGAACAACCTCTGCCTTATTCACCCCGCCATTGACACCAGAACGGGGAGGCTCATCGTTATCAGCGCCATTGACAACCTGGTCAAGGGGGCGGCGGGACAGGCTGTCCAGAATATGAACCTCATGCTGGGCTTGCCAGAAACCACCGGGCTTGATACTCTGGCGATTTATCCTTAAGCTCCACGCAACCCGCTGAAATGTTGTCTCACACCTGCGCCTCTGCTATGCTTGGGCCATAGTGAGCAAGGCAGCAATCACTACCAGCACAGATGTCAGTCCTAATGGGTTTGCCCCTATTGACTACGTCAAGATCACCATCTTCGGCTTTGCCATGACTGCCCTCTGGAGCAGCCTTCATAGCATAATTCTGCCGCTGCGACTGCTGGACTTTGTCGCTGAGGCACAGAAGAATACCTACCTTGGAATTCTTACCGCTACCGGCTTGCTCCTGGCTATAGCTGTCCAGCCCATAGCAGGGGCATTTAGCGACCGCTCCGGCTTCAGGTGGGGACGGAGACGACCTTTCATTCTCATCGGCGCTGTAGTGGCTCTGTCGCTTCTGCCCGGAATAGGCTTTGCCCGCAGTTTGGTTACCATTTTCGCCATTTATTACCTGCTCCAGATTAGCTGCAATGCGGCACTGGGTCCATATCAAGCCTTTATTCCCGACCTGGTGCCTGAAGAGAAGAGGGGGCGAGCTGCAGGGGTGAAGGGGCTGCTGGAGATAGTGGGCGGGGTTACCTTCATCTGGGTGGTAGGTCACTTAATGGCCGACTACTCCAGTGGACAGGGAAGCTGGTGGCTATGGTTGAGCCTGGGTATACTGGGAATCGTTTTCCTCAGCACCATGATTGGTACGATAGTAACCGTTAAGGAGCGACCGGGAGCCGGCGGCCCTAAATTGCCCTTACTGCCCACCCTACGTAAAAGTTTCAGGATTGATGTCGAAGCCACCCCTGATTTTAAGCGTTTCCTGGTGTCCCGCCTCCTTTTTGTTCTCCCGCTGACTACTTTCATGACCTTTGGGCTGTATTTCTTTAAGGATGTTGCCGGTGTAGCCAACCCAGCGGCGGTGATGGGCGACTTTGCTCTAGTAACCGGCGGTTGCATGGCAAGCGTGGTCTATCCTGCCGGGCGCCTCTCTGACCGGTTCGGGAGAAGACCGGTAGCCTTCATTTCCGGACTTATTGGTGCTTTAGGGATTGGGCTGCTATTCTTCCTCCATAGCTACCACTCCATGTTATTCGCCGCCAGTCTCCTCGGAATTGGCTTGGGGGGGCTTATGGGCAGTAACTGGGCTCTGGCGGTAGACCTAGTACCCAAAGATGAAGCAGCGAGATACCTCGGCCTGACCAATCTGGCTACTGCTGGCGGCTCTATCCTAGCCCGCCTCCAAGGACCGATGATTGACTTCGTTAACGCCTACAGCGCCGGGCTGGGCTACACCGTTATGCTCTGGATTAGTTTCGGTTCTCTTATTGCCAGCTCAATGTTATTGAGGGGGATTAAGCAGAGGTAAGGGCATCCACCCAGGTAATTGTATCCACCCGGCACCAATACAGGCTATGATTGTGTAGGCCAAGCTTCTACCTGCCAAGCATATCAGAAAGAACTTCCATAAAGGGTAACGGAGGGCACCAGCAGCTATCCCGATTAGGTCAATAGGGAAAAGGGGCACGAAGTTAAAGCCAAAGATAATAATAGCTCCCCATCTCTTTACCCAGCGCTCAGCCCTAGCATACCCCCTTCGCCGTTGCAAAATTCCCCGCCCGCTATATCCTGTCATATAGGCGGTTAGCTCTCCAATAGCTGCCCCTGCCCCACCAGCCAACCCCAACAGAGGCGGGAAGAAATCAGGGCCAAACCTTTGAAGAGGAAAATATATCCAGAAGCTGGGGATGACGACAAGAACAGTGGAGTTCCAAATCATACTGACGAGGAAAACACTGGGATAGCCATAGTATCCAAGTTCGGCAATCCTATCGTGGTAAAGGAAGATACCAACTGAAATGGCGACGACAAAGCACAGGGCCAATATGGGAAGGACCTTCCCTCTCAGCCGTTCTTTGCCCATCTCCATCAGCTTGCCACGGCTAAATATAGTGCGCATTTGCCCTCTATAGTAGCATATTTGAAGGGGAGGGTTGAGGGGAATAGATAGCGTTGCCCGCTAGCTACATCTCTGCTATACTTTAGCCGTGTGCCCCCATCGTCTAGAGGCCTAGGACACCGGCCTTTCAAGCCGGCAACACGGATTCGAATTCCGTTGGGGGTACTTAGAATTTGCCCTCCAGTTTCTTATAGGTGTCAGCTACTGCCTCAGACACTACCTTAGTATCAGCTACTACCGGCATGAAGTTGGTGTCACCCTGCCACCGGGGCACGATATGGGTGTGGACATGCCCCTCCAGGCCCACTCCAGCTACCTTCCCCATGTTTGCCCCTATGTTGAAGCCAGCGGGGTTAAATACCTGTCTTAACACCTTGAGGCTTCGAACAACTATTTCAATGTGCTCATGAAGCTCTTCATCGGTCAGCTCCTCCAGGCTGGCTACATGCCGGTAGGGGGCTATCATCAAGTGCCCTGGGTTGTAGGGATAGCTATTCAAAACGACAAAGTTTTGCTTTCCCCGATACAGGATGTGATTTAGAGCATCATTATTTTGCTTAGGTTTTTCACACAAAAAGCACTCTTCCGATTTTTCCATCATGATATATTCCATACGCCACGGCGCCCAAATCTTCTCCATTTCTGCTCTCCTTGATTGATTAGCCTATTGTATAGTTTTCGGCGGCGATTGTAAAAAGTGCCCCTGTATTTTATAGTTACATTAGCCATGAAAGGTAAGAGCTCAGCTGAGAATATTATAACCTTTTTAGGGACTGGCGGTGCCAGATTTGCCATTATTTCCCAGGTTTTAGCTTCAGGCGGCTTGTGGCTGAATTTAGATGGCACCGAAATACTCCTTGACCCCGGTCCAGGTTGTATAGTTCAGTCCACTAAAAGAAAGCTTAGAGGTGCTAAGCTCAGCGGTATAATCCTCTCTCACCGCCACCTGGACCACTCGGCAGATGTCAATGTCATGGTTGAGGCCATGACTCAGGGCGGATTCAGGCAACATGGCTGGCTGTTCGCCCCGGCAGATGCCCTAGAGAGTGAGCCGGTTATCTTTTCCTACCTGAAAAACAACCTTAAGGGCATTGAGGTTTTACAAGAGGGCAAGTCATACTCCATAGGCAATGTCTCCTTTACCACCCCAATTCGGCACATACACCCGGTAGAAACCTACGGCATGGTGTTCACCACCGCTGAGCATACCTTTTCCTACATTGCTGATAGCCGCTACTTTGATGGCTTATGCCAGAGCTACGGGGGCGAGCTATTAATTATTAACGTGGTCTTCGAAAAGCCCAGACCTCCCATTGACCACCTATCAGTGCCTGATGCCAAGCGTATTATTGCGGAATTAAAGCCCAAGGCGGCCATTCTGACCCACTTTGGTATGACCATGTGGCGGGCAAAGCCATGGGGGATAGCCGAGAAGCTGTCTGAGGAGACCGGGGTTAAGGTAGTCGCTGCCCGAGACGGCATGAGGTTCGACCTGTCAAAATTGGACGAGTGAGGAGGCAAATTGAGCTATCCGGATAATATATTACATCAAGTTATCAAGCCCGCCCGCTATACCGGCGGTGAGTGGAATAGCATAGTTAAAGATTGGGACAAGACTCCTATCAAGGTTGTCCTTTCCTACCCGGACCTATACGAAGTGGGCATGTCTAATATGGCTTTGCCTATCCTCTATGAGATGCTTAACCGCCAGCCCGACGTCCTTGCTGAAAGGGTCTTTGCCCCGTGGGTGGATATGGCAGAAATAATGCTCGCCAGCGGTATCCCTCTGTCCACCCTGGAATCCCGGCACCCGCTAAAGGATTTCGATATCATCGGTTTCTCGCTGGGCTATGAACTCACCTATACCAATATACTGAACATGCTTCACCTAGCCGGGATACCATTGTTAGCTTCGGAAAGGGATGATTCCCACCCCGTAATAATCGCCGGCGGCAGCGGCGCCCTTAACCCGGAGCCTATGGCTGATTTCATTGACCTCTTTGTAGTAGGGGATGGCGAAGAGGTACTGCTGGAGCTGATTGATA
>JAZGHN010000122.1:0-7362 GCA_036481135.1 Dehalococcoidales bacterium
TCTCACTCTTCCAAAACCGCCGCCGACTTCGCCGCACATACCAGTTAGATAGCCCATCAACAAAACTTTCTATCTTCCTCCCCCCTTCCAGAGGGTTATAAGTCCCCAGAGCCCCGTCAACGTCAGCGATAAGCTGATTAAGCTCGGAGATAATCCACCTATCAAGCTCCGGTTGCTCTGATGAAACCCCCTCTGAGGCGGGAACAAAACGGTCTATATTAGCATAGGTGACAAAGAAGGAGTAGACATTCCACAGCGTCATCAAAAAGCGACGGCTTATCTCAGCGATTGATTTTTCATCGAAACGGCGCACATTACCCGGCGGCGAGGCAGTAAGACAATACCAGCGTAAAGCATCGGCACCATACTTATCTATCACCGCCTGGGGCTCAACCACATTCCCCCTAGCCTTGCTCATTTTCTCTCCCTTGGCATCAAGGATGTGCCCCAGACAGATAACATTCCCGAAACACGGACGGTCAAACAATAAGGTGGATATAGCATGCAGACTGTAAAACCAGCCCCGAGTTTGGTCAATTGCCTCACAAATGTAATCAGCCTGCTTTAACTCTTTGTCAAATAACTCTTTGTGCTCAAAGGGATAATGCCACTGAGCTATGGGCATGGCTCCGGAATCAAACCAGCAATCAATTACCTCCGACACCCGCTTCATCGTGCCTCTAGCCTTACATTTCTGGCAGGTAAAGAAAATCTCATCAACAAAGGGGCGAT
This sequence comes from Dehalococcoidales bacterium, assembly GCA_036481135.1. Taxonomy (GTDB): domain Bacteria; phylum Chloroflexota; class Dehalococcoidia; order Dehalococcoidales; family E44-bin46; genus JAZGHN01. Next base: position 733 of record JAZGHN010000122.1, read on the forward strand.
GCAAATCCAGGGGCTCTTTCAATCCTGAGAGCTTTGGCTTATTCTTTAATTCATCCACACCGCCAACACACTCGCAATAACCACAGGACTCGCAACGCCAGATAGGCAACGGCGTGCCCCAGTAACGTTCACGAGAGAATGCCCAATCAACATTATTGTTTAGCCAATCGCCAAAGCGACCATACTTGATATGCTCCGGATACCAGTTTATTTCATCGTTACCGGCGATAAGTTTTTCCTTTACTGCCGTCGTCCTGATGTACCAGGTCTGCTTGGCGTAATAGAGGAGAGGCGCCTCACAGCGCCAACAGAAGGGATAGGTATGATGGATCTTCTCACTGCGGAAGAGCAGCCCCCTTGACTTAAGGTCGTCTAAGATAAGAGGGTCGGCGTCCTTGACGAACTTACCCGCGCTTGGAATTTTCACCACGCTAGATATCGGTATAACAGACCCAGAAAGAACTTCCTCTCTATACTTAGGTGTAAAACCACTAGGAGCACGCTTCACTGTACCTTCCAAGTCCACACTATGTACAAGCGGTAACCCTTCCTTCTGACCTACTTCAAAGTCTATCTCACCATAAGCGGGGGCAATATGGACAATGCCGGTGCCATCATCCATAGATACGAAATCGCCTTCAATAACGCGATAAGCGGGCTTATCTTCCTTGGTGTAACCAATGGGAATCTCATATAGGGGTTCGTAGTGCAGTCCGACTAAATCGTTCCCTTTCACCTTAGCGGCTACAGGAGCATCGCCCAGCCCTGCTTGTTCCAGTCGAGCCGAAGCCAAAATTAGATACTCATTATCAACTTCCACCACGGCATATTCAGCATCGGGAGCTACGGCTAGCGCAGTGTTGCTCAGCAGAGTCCATGGGGTAGTAGTCCAGGCTAGGAAATAAGCCGGTTTACCCAGATTCAGCCTTCGTTGTGATTCCTCCGCCAGCTTAAACTTTATATAAACCGAAGGGTCTTCAACGTTATCCTGATAGCCGAGGGCAACCTCATGGGAACTCAGGGAGGTGCCACAGCGGGGACAGTGGGGCGTTACCCTGTAGCCCTGATATATTAAGCCCTTGTCCCACATCTGCTTGATTGCCCACCACACGGTCTCAACATATCTATTGTCCATGGTGACATAGGGGTGTTCCAGGTCAACCCAGAAGCCGATACGCTCGGTCATCGCCTCCCACTCTTTGAGGTAACCATAGACACTCTCCCGGCAACGGGCATTAAACCTGTCAATGCCGAAGTCTTCAATCTCCTTTTTACTGGAAAGACCCAGCTCCCTCTCCACCTCCAACTCCACCGGCAATCCATGTGTGTCCCAGCCAGCAATACGCGGGGCATAATAGCCTTTCATCACTCTGTAGCGGGGGATAACATCCTTAAAGACACGAGCCAGCACGTGATGAATGCCTGGGCTACCATTAGCTGTAGGCGGCCCCTCGTAGAAGACAAACCGGGAACCGCCCTGGCGAGCGTTTACACTCCGCTCAAAGACATTATGTTTTCTCCACAGGCCGAGTATGCCTTCCTCAACCTGGGGGAAATTCACCTTACTACCTACTGGACGGAACATCTCAAAAACAACTCAATTCAGAGTGTTATTATCACTTCAGTCGGATAACTACCCTACGAGACTCGCCCTCACCTATGCTCTCGGTGGTAACATCAGGGTGGTCAACCAAAGCGAGATGGATAATACGCCTCTCGTAAGCCATCATCGGCTCCAAGGTAAATGGCGTCCCTCTCGTCTTCACCTGCTCCGCCAGGCGCCACGCTAAAGCTTGCAGCCTTTCATAGCGGCGCTGCTTGTACCCCTCAACATCGACAGTTATAGGCAACCAAGCCTGCGTCTGATTACCGACAATGAGCCTGACGATATACTGGAGAGAAGCGAGGGTCTGCCCCCGCCGCCCAATTAAGATGCCGAGGTCATCACCCTCAATCTCAAGGGTAATAGGAGCAGCCTCCCCCTCCTCAGCCTCCGGTCCAGTCTCAGCCACAACTGAAGCAGCCACCTCCATCCCGGCCAGCAGCTCCTCCAAGACACCCTTGGCTACCTCAGTTATATCGTTATCTTTCTTGGCTGCGGACATCGCTCTGAACTCAGTCTCCTCGGCACCCAAACCAAGATGCCACCCCTATCTTCTCTTATGGCGACCTTTACCTTTTCGCCGATGCTTAACTCTACTAATGTCTGTGGAATAGCCTACTTTACGGACTGTGGGCTCCTCTTCGGTAGAACCTGAGTCAACAATATCAGCCCCCATAGCCGTAATCTGGGTAGGCGATTGCTCTACCTGAGCAATGCGCTGTTTCAAAGTTCCACCCCCACGAGCTGTTACCCCAGCTGCTACCCCAGCTCTTGACTTAACCAGGCCACCCCATCCCCCAAAAATAAAGTATTGCATGACAATGCTAATAACATTTGATATTGCCCAATAGAGAGCCAGGCCACTGGGGAAGCTCATGGCCAAAAAGCCAAACATGAGCGGCATCATCCACAGCATCAGCTCAGCCTGAGAACGTTGCTGGGGGTCGGCAGTGCTTGGCGTTACCATCTTCTGTTGTATCCACATGGTAGCTCCAACTATGATGGCTACCGGGATATCAGGTCTAGCCAAGTCAAACCAGAGAAAATGGCTCTCCAAAGGCAATGTAGAATATACCATTGGCCAAGCCCAGAGATATCGAGACAAAGCTAATAAATCCTCGGGAGTTATCGGTAGAACCTTTATAATTGACTGGTAAAGGGCTATCCAGATAGGCATCTGGATTAGCATAGGTACCATGCAACCAGCCGGGCTTATCCCGTACTCCTTATACAACCTCATCTGCTCTTGAGCCAGCTTCTGCTTATCCTTGGCATACTTCTTCTGAAGCTCGGCAATCTTTGGCTGGAGCTCTTGCATGGCTCTAGTAGCATGCAGCTGCTTCGCGGTAAGGGGATACATAGCGGCTCGAATAATAACAGTCAAAACAATAACAGATAGCCCGAAACTGCCTCCTAAATAGGAGGACAGCGCGATGAGCGAGTTTATCATCAACGCTACAGGACCCGAGCTCCACAGTTCGCCAAAACCCAATGTAATCTACCTCACTCCACACTTAAAGAAACAGGGCTCCACACTTCTATCCTCGTGTCCGCCTCCATCGCATAAAGGGTATCCCGCTTTGATGTCTGAGCATGGATATAAACGACCCCGTCGCTGGCACCGAGGGGAGCATATATCTCCTGCCCATCATCTCCCACACTAAATAACAGATTAGCCTGACTGCTACCGGTGTCCAGGGAGTATACCCCACCCTCCTGGGAAGCAATAATAACCTTGTCATCAACTACTACCGGCCACGAGCTAATCGGGCTTCCCAGATCAACAGCCTCCCTGACCTCGCGACCGCTTTCGGCATCCAGGATATAAACCTTGCCATTAAGACACGGGGCATAGATAACATTATTATAAACTACAGGTTTAGCCCAGAACCAACTATTGACTTCAACCTCGGAACGCCACCTCAGGCTGCCATTAGCGGCATCTACAGCGTAAAAATGCCCATCAAAAGCACCAATATAAACGGTGTTATCATAGACCAGGGGTGTAGAAATAACAGACCCCCCAGCTTCAAACTGCCACCTCTCACTACCATCGGCGGTATTCAGGGCGTAAAGCCTGTTATCCAAGGAAGTAACATATATTGTTTCACCATCAATAGTTGGGGTAGACCAAATCTTATCCCCGGTCTGAAACGGCTCTCGCACCCGATCGCCAGTAGCAGCTTCCAGGGTGTAAAGCTTCTCATCAGAGCAGCCAAAGTAGACGTTGCCCTGGGATACCACCACCCCCCCAATTATAGGCTCCAGATTGCCCTCACGGGGATATACCCATCTCACCGCGCCTGAGCTAGCAGTAACGGCATAGACTTTACCATTATAGCCGCCGAGATAAACCAGCTCCCCCTCTACCGCCGGAGTGCCATAAATGGCTACCTTTGATTTTGATTCGGAGGTCCCCAGAACGCTATCAGGCCATAGTCGACTACCGTCTGAGGTATTCAGGGCAACAAGCCTACCCTCAATAGAAGCGACAAACAGGGTGTCATCAACTATTGTTGCTCCCGACCAGCCTCTAGGCTGCTGCCTGCCATAGCACCCTGAGACAGCTACCCCGATTACGATAAGGATAGCCAGCAGAAGCGATATCTTGCCCAACAACCCTTTATTATGCTTCATCCACACCTACTCCCCCTAAAATGCCATTTATCAGGTACCGGGTCATAGCCGCCCGGATGGCGAGGCTGGCAACGAGCTAGCCGCTTTATTCCCAACCACACCCCCTTAAAAAAACCAAACCTTTCCACAGCCTCGTAAGTATATTGGGAGCAGGTTGGGAAATAACGACAGGATGACGGCCTAACTTGTGAGATGGTTAACTGATAAATCTTGATTAATTTTAAAGCTAACTTCTTCATACTATCTGGCTGATTAGACCCAGCCCTCCACTAGCCCCAGCTCTAAACCCTCCAAGATTGTTTCCCAGGGCTTTCAATAAACCCGCTTGCGATAACAACTTCACAACCGATTGTTTAAGCTCGGCATAACTGGCAGTCGCCGCCACAGGGCGAACAATAAATATAATATCCCACCCCGACTCAAGTGGTGTTAGCCGTAAGATTTCACGGAGCAAACGCTTTACCCTATTCCTGGTCACCGACTCGCCTACCTGCCGAGTAACCGAGAAGCCATACCTGGATAAAGCGAGACCGTTAGGCAAAGCCTTCATCACCACTAAACCGCTCACCCACGATCTACCTTCGCGATAAACCAGTGTATATTGTCTTCGCTTTGTAAGATGCTGTTCCCCTCGCATAACTCCTAACCAATTTACCAGTAAAGACTCCATTTAATCAAGGGAAAAGGAAAGAGGGATTAATAAATACTCGGGTAAAGGAACTGCTTATTACCTCATACCACAACTAATCTTTTACGACCCTTGAGTCGCCTCGCCTTTAAAACAGCTCGGCCGCCCCGGGTACTCATCCGCGCCCGGAAGCCATGCTCGCGCTTCCTTGGAATCTTCTTTGGTTGATAAGTCCTCTTAGGCACTTTTAATTCCGCAACAGGTTGAAATAATTACAACCCTTTGACACGCTACTCGCGTATGCCAACGCCCCCCGTCTTATGGATATGAGCCGGCACATATGGCAATAAGGCTAAGTGCCGCGCTCTCTTTATAGTCATCGCCAAAACCCGTTGATGCTTAGCACAAACGCCAGTTTTACGACGCGGCTCCATCTTCCCTCTATCTGATACATAGCGGCGTAATTTCGCCGGGTCTTTATAATCTAGGGCTTCAGCCTTACGCTTATCAACACAGAAGGGACAAACTTTACGCCTTCTACCATAGGCTGCCCCCTGTCTAGGCCTGCTATTAAATTGATTCGCTTGTTGTCGAGGAATAATCACTCTCCTTATAACTTCCCTACTAGATGTTACTCTTCAGCTACAAATGGAACGTCTTCCGTCTCCAGTTCAGCCCCTTCAGCCGCTTCAGCCCCTTCAGCAGCTTCAGCAGCTTCAGCCTTCTCCTCAGGAAGGGGGGCTACCGCCTGCTTATCAAGGAATGTTACCTTGTTAGCTATTATCTCATTCAGAAAATGCTTTTGCCCATCCTGCCCATCCCAACTGCGTGTACGCAATCTACCCTCAGCATAGACAAGACGACCCTTGGTCAGGAACTGGTTACATTGCTCAGCCAGCCTGTTCCAAGTGACCACAGCAAACCACTGCGTCTCCTCTTTGCGCTCACCCTGAGCAGTAGTATACCTCCAGTTAGTAGCAACACGAAATGAAGTGACCGGATTGCCATTTGGAGTAAAACGCATTTCCGGTTCGCTCCCAAGATTACCGATAATTATTATTTTATTTACACTTGCCATTGTCTCAAAACTCCCTCTCAACCTCTCAGGGAAATGTCTATTTCCCCGATTAACTACTCAACTTTTATCAACAAATGCCGTAGTATTTCCTCGGAGATGTGTAACTTCGCCTCGAGCTCTTTGCCCAATGTAGGCTCCAACTTAAACTGAGCTAACACATAATTACCCTCCATAAAATGTTTTATTGGATAGGCTAACTTCCTTTTACCCCATCGGTCCATGCCAGAAATGACACCGCCCTTCTCCGTAATAAACTGGCTGATATTATCTATCGCCGTATCTAACTTCTCGTCTTCAACCTCTGGGCTAATAATGACTGTCAGCTCGTAGTCACGCAACCCCACCTCCTCCACCTCTGACGCTTGCTTAGTTGCTCTTCTAGGTACCATCTGCCTCCGAAAATTTTTGATATATTATATCACATAACAAAAAATGCGAACAATATAATATATCATATATCCTGCCAATATAACAGCCTGTCATCGCAACTAGAGGAAAATGATGCCAAACGATAATCCGATACTAATCAGATTGACACAACACGCCGCTCCTGATAAACTTTAGCGAAGTGAAAATGTAATCACTTTACTGAGCTAGATGGCCCCGTGGTGTAGCGGACTAACATGCCACCCTGTCACGGTGGAGATCACCGGTTCAAATCCGGTCGGGGTCGCTTACCAATCC
>JAZGHN010000123.1:0-14906 GCA_036481135.1 Dehalococcoidales bacterium
GAGCCCGTCTTTTTCACCTCATTGAGCATGCTGCGAGCTACTACATCCCGTGGTGCCAACTCAGCCTCTGGTGTATAGTCGGTCATAAAGCGGCGGCCATCCGCATTGCGCAGCACCCCTCCTTCACCTCTAACCGTTTCTGAGATAAGAAATGGAGTTACCCCCGGCATGTGGAGGGCAGTAGGGTGGAACTGAAAGAACTCCATATCAACTATCTCAGCTCCGGCGTCGAAGGCTAGAGCTACGCCGTCACCAGTGGCTACATCTGAGTTGGTGCTGAATTTGTATAACTGCCCGGCACCGCCGGTAGCCAGAATCAAGTAGCGGCAGTCAAATTGCTCAATGGAGCCAGTACGGCAATCGAGGGCTTTAATCGCTTTAACTGTTCCCTCTTCTACCACAATCTCAGTAGCCAGGCAATCTTCAAGCACTTGGATTTTACAGGAAGTTAGTTGGTTGCTGAGGGTGACCTCCATATGTTCACCGGTGGCATCACCCCCGGCGTGGAGGATGCGAGGCGCACTGTGAGCTGCCTCCAGGGAGAGGAATACCTTTCCATTAACGGTATCAAAGGGCACTCCAAAATCGACGAGGTCGGCAATACGAACTGGGGCCTCGTTGACTAAGATGCGCACTGCCTCTGTATTACACAAGCCGTCTCCAGCAGCTACAGTATCCTTAAAGTGCATCTCTGGGGAGTCATTCTTGCCGATGGCGGCGGCGATACCCCCCTGGGCATATTTGGTATTGCAGTCATCGATGCTGCCTTTGGTAATAATCAGTACACTCCCCTGTTTTTTTGCCAGCAGGGCAGTATACAACCCGGCAATACCACTGCCCACGATAACATAGTCATACTGCTTCATCAGGCTATCCTATACCTGGCTTTTCCCTGTTGATAGAGGTCTCCGCCATAGATATCATTTACTACCGTGACGGGGAGGTCTTCTACCTCTAATCGGCGAAGTGCTTCAGCTCCCAGCTCCTCGTAGGCTATTACCTCTGATTTCTTTATGCTTTTAGAGATGAGGGCGCCGGCACCACCGATGGCGCCAAAATATACTGCCTTATGTTCCTTCATAGCCTTCCTTACCGCTGAAGAGCGCATTCCTTTGCCAATCATCCCTTTAAGCCCCTCCGCTATCAGGCGGGGCGAGTAGCTATCCATGCGGCCGCTAGTAGTAGGGCCAGCCGACCCAGTTGGTTGCTCTGGCCTAGAGGGGCTGGGACCAGTAAAATATATCGTCTGCCCCCTGATGTCAAATGGCAGGCTCTTTCCTTGATCTAGAGCCTCGACTATTCTCTTGTGGGCAGCATCCCGACCGGCATAGATAACACCGGTGAGCAAAACCTCGTCCCCAGCTTTAAGGTCTTTCAAGGTTTCGTCGGTGAGAGGGAGCGAAATCTTCTTAACCATTGCCTTCCCTGATTTAAATGATTGCTTCTTTATGCCGAGCACACCAGCATTGCAGATTCACTGCTGCTGGCAGGCTAGCGATATGAGCGGGGATAACCTCAGCGTGAACTGCTAAAGCGGTGATTCTACCGCCATATCCCATGGGCCCGATGCCTAGTTTATTGACTCGTTTGAGGACCTCTTTTTCCAGCTCGGCAACCTCGCCATCCGGGTGGGGCTGGCCTACTTTACGTAATAATGCTTTCTTAGCCAGCATGAGGGTCTTCTCCGCTGTTCCTCCGATGCCGATACCGATGATAATGGGGGGGCAGGGATTGCCGCCTGCCGCATCAACCGTCTTGACCACAAAGTCGATAATTCCTTGTCGGCCCTGCGCTGGGTATAGCATAGCCAGGCGGGACATATTCTCACCACCACCGCCCTTGGGCATTACGCTGATTTTGAGCCTGTCCCCGAGGACGATATCGGTATGGATAATAGCCGGCGTATTATCTTTGGTGTTGATTCTAGCAGAGAAAGGCTGGCGCACTATGGACTTACGCAGATAACCTTCATGGTATCCTTGTCTTACTCCCTCATTTATTGCCTTATGCAGGTCGCCACCGATTATATGGGCTTCCTGCCCCAGTTCCAGAAAGACCACTGCCATTCCCGTATCCTGGCAGAGAGGAAATTCTCCCTCGGCCGATACATCAGTATTTTCTAGCATCCTATCCAGCACCTCACGCCCAACGGGCGATTCTTCAACCTCTCGTGCCTGCTTGAGCGAGTCCAGCACATCCTCAGGGAGGTGATAGCAAGCCTCCTGAAAGAGGCGAGCTATGACACTGGTTATTTTCTTAACATTGATAGCCCTCATAGTGTTTTCACCTCTTTCCCTACAGCTTCATAGTCTTCACCAGTTGCTTTACCGTCTCGGCTGAGTCTATCAGGGCTGCTCTCTCCTCGTCGGTTAGCTCCAGCTCTATTATCTGCTCAATGCCGTTCCTGCCCAGTTTTACCGGGACGGTGAGGACGGTGTCTTTGATTCCATATTCTTCGTCCAGGTAGGTGGCGCAGGGCAGGATTTGCTTCTTATCTAGGATTATAGCATCTACCATGTGGGCGACGGAGGCGGAAGGGGCATAAAAGGCGCTGCCGGTTTTGAGTAAACCCACAATTTCAGCGCCGCCCTTTATAGTGCGCTCAACCAGTTTGTTGATGGTTTCTTGGGGCAGGAGTTCGGTTATGGGGACGCCGCCGACCGTGGATAGCCTGGGGATAACCACCATGGCTTCACCATGCTGCCCCAGGATGCAGGCAAATACATCTTTTACCGATACATCAAGCTCAGCGGCGATGAAGCTTCTAAGTCGGCTGGTATCCAGCACACCGGATAAGCCGAGCACTCTGTTTCGCGGAAACTGACTGATGTTGATAGCCAGATGGGTCATAGCATCTATGGGGTTGGTAACCATAGTGATGATGCAATTGGGTGAATAGTTCACTACATTACGGATAACCTCGGTGATGACGTTCATATTAGCTTGTAGCAGCTCATCACGGCCCATACCTGGTTTTCTGGCAAGGCCTGAGGTAACAACCACCACATCTGAGTCAGCTGTTTCCTGGTAGCTATTAGTTCCGGTGATGCGGATGTCAAATCCACCTATAGGTGCTGACTCCATAATATCCAGGGCTTTACCTTGGGGTAGACCCTCGATAACGTCTACCAGGACTATATCAGCGTAGCCCCTCTCGGCAATTCGCTGAGCGCAGGAGGCGCCGACATGTCCAGCACCAATAATGCTAATTTTGTTGTTCATTGCTTCTCCCTTGGTTTTTTAATCACAGTGGCACTTTCAGCCGATGCCCCATCCATCGGGTGTATTATACTTTAATTCTGCTTCTTCGGTAAACATTTATTGTTAACGGAGTGGGGTGGTTCGCCAGGGCAGACACCCAGCTTGCCTCTTTGGCATAAGTTGATTATACTTGGTTTTAGTTTCGCTGTTGCCCCCCATTCTGGGTGGCGTCTATTTGAGGAGTTGGGTTTGTTTAACCAGTCCAAGGCTTTTGACAAAACCACATTGGCTGCTTAAAGTGTCCATGCTAGGCATGTCCAATCATAAATTTCCATCACGGAGGCTTTAGATGAAACTAACCAGTCTGGATAAGGTTGCCAGGGTAAAGGTAGACATGGAGGGGGCAAAAGATGTCTACAAGCAAGTTCCCCTATCAAGAAGTGATGGTTCACCGAAGTTTTCCTTTCGGGTATTTACCATTGAGTCGAACGGCCATACTCCGTTTCATGAACACCCCTTTGAACATATGAATTATGTGATACAGGGTCACGGTGCTGTTGTCACAAAAAGCGGTGAGGAACGCGAGATAAAGAAAGGCGACTTCGTCTTGGTCCTTCCCAATGAAAAACACCAGTACAGGAATACATCACAGGACGAATTACTAATCCTGATCTGTGCTGTTCCTAAGGAGTTTGAATAAAAGGTCTTTAGCACCGTCCCTTTACGGGTTGAGGGTGTTTGACAACAAAACACTATTTACGAGGAGAATAAATTGAAACCAAAAGTTTTTGTGACCAGGGATATCAGGAAGATTGCTGGAGGGGAGGTCTTGAATTCAGCAGAGGCAGAGTGTGAGTTAGAGATATTCCCCCATGACACAGGAATTGAAAGAAGTGAACTTCTGGAGAAGGTGAGAGACAAAGAAGGGCTTATTTGCCTTATTGGTGACCCAGCTATTGATAAAGAGGTAATGGAGGCGGGGAAGAATTTAAAGGTAATTGCCAATTACGGCGTAGGATTTGATCATATCGATATTGAAGCTGCTACTTCAAGAGGTATATTTGTTACCAATACCCCCTCTGAGGATATCGGCGTGGCTGTGGCAGAGTCGGCCTGGGCCCTGTTGCTGGCGATAACCCAGCAGATTCTTATAGGGGATAGAGATGTCAGGGCTGGTAAGTATAAGGGCTGGGACCCAGCCAAATGGATAGGAGCTGACATTTTTGGAAAAACACTTGGCATTGTTGGCTTAGGCAAAATAGGCCAGGAAGTGGCTCGGAGGGGGCAGGGGTGGAATCTGCGGCTCCTGTATTATGATGTCATTATCATAGACCCTAAAATAGAACAGGAATTAAGGTTAGAGAGAGTCTCTCTAGAAACTCTGCTTAAGGAATCGGATTTTATCACCCTGCATTGTCCATTAATCCCGGGAAAGACATTCCATCTCATTGGTGAGAAAGAGTTATCTATAATGAAACCCGGGGCTTATATTGTTAACACCAGCCGTGGTCCTGTTATTGACGAAAAGGCATTGGTTAAGGCTCTTAAAGCAGGGCGTATCGCCGGAGCTGCCTTGGATGTTTATGAGGATGAGCCTCGTCTCAGCGAGGGGTTGGCTGACCTTGATAATGTGATTCTTACCCCTCATCTGGCCAGCGCCAGCGTAAGGTCCAGAACGGCATATGCCACTTTGGCTGTAAAAAATCTATTAGCCGGGCTGCGAGGGGAGATTCCCCCAAACCTGGTAAATACGGAGCTAGCAAAGGGTCGGGCCTAGTTCGGCATATCCGTCATAAAGAGAGCGTCTCTAGAATAAACTGATGGCGCCGGTTAAAACGCCGGCGCCATCACTGTCTCTCAAGTGACTTTTTGAGGTTCCTTAAGATACAGATTCACTATTCTCGGTAATCCTGACACTTAAAGCTAGAAGCTCTTTTGGCTTCCAAGCCATCTAGGCCTAATTCCGCGACCTTCTTGTTTGTCGGAACACCGTTGGCCCAGTCCTTCGTCTCCCAATACTCCTTCAAGATATCCTGCCACGGCGGTACCTGTCCGGCAGCCCCGCCCTCTTTATGGGGGCGAGTGAAACGCTCTGGCATCACATTCTCTATCTCGGGGACAAGCCCGTTAGCTAGGTTAAACATGTGATGCAGGCACACTATGCGCTCCCCCATCTTTTGAGCCTCTTTCGGGGTTACATCCCAGCCGGTTATGGCATTTAGTATGTTAAGCTGGTCGGTCAGGTTTACATCGGAGAAGAAGTAGAAGAAGCACCAGGTAAGGCTGTTCCAAAATTCCTGGATATCCTGGTAGATAGCACTAACATATCCCTTCTTGGTGGCATCGTGGGGGTCCATTGTTTTGTCAATGCCCAATTCAGGGAGAAGAACGCCTAGCTCTGCTGCCTCAGCAAACCCGTGCAGGTGACATGCCCCCCTTGGCGAGGCTATAGTGGTTATGGTTTGACCGAAGAAAGCCCTTGGGTCGTGTGCCGCTGCCACCATTCCCATTACTTCCACAGCATATGGCTTAGACTTGGGTATTCTGTCAACGCAGGCCCTTATCCCTTCGGCTATCAGGTCTCCGATATCTTCCCTCTTAGCTACCTTCTCCGTCATCTTAACCAGGGCTTCACCATTACCCCACTTCAGTTCCACCCCATCGGTATCCTCTTTGGTTATCAGACCCTTCTCATAGCATTCAAACGCCCAACCCAATAGCCCGCCAAGCTCAATGGTATCCATTCCATAGCGGTTGCAGAGGGCATTGGCTTTAGTAACTGCGGCCAGGTCTTCTATCAGGAGATTTGAGCCAATCATACCCAGGGTTTCATACTCTGGACCACTTGTCTCGGTATCATGCTTCGTGTTGGTAATCCTCCTGTGACACCCCATGACACAATAGGGGCAAGCCCACGGTTTAATCTGGAGCTCCTCGGTTATCCTCGGAGTTCCTATCTTAGCTGCCCCTTCAGCCCAGTTATCCTGGGCAAAGTTCTTCATGGGGAGAAGACCGTTCTCTTCTCTGGGGACAACTGCCATAGCCTGACCATCCTGACGGTTTGCTTGGGTGAAGGGTGCCGCCTTAATCTTGGTCAGGACAGCATTATAGACCTCCTTAAGCTTGTCAGGGTCGGCAATGGGTGGCTTAAGAGTGCCTCTTATTACCAGTGCCTTAAGGTTCTTTGACCCCATCACCGCTCCCAGTCCACACCTGCCGAAAAACCCGTGCTTGTCATTTACTATATTGGCAAGCCTCACTAGGTTCTCCCCAGCCGGACCGATGGAAACCACCGTAGCTTTGGTATCACCAACCGTCTCTTTTAGCGCATCTACTACCTGGTTGGTCTCCAGCCCCCAAAACTTGCTGCCGTCTCTTATCTCTGCTTTACCATCGTTAATCCACAGATAGACCGGCCTCTTGGCTTTCCCAGTGATAACCACGGCATCGAAGCCAGCTCGCTTAAGCTCCGGGCCCATATGGCCTCCTGCCAGACTCATTCCCCAATAGCCGGTGAGCGGTGACTTGGCGGCAGCAATGCACCTTCCAGAGCTGGCGATAGCCGCTGCCTGATACGCTCCGGTGGCGAAGACAAGGACATTATCCGGCCCGAGGGCGTTGGTATTTTTGTCCACGCTGGGGTAGATTATTCTGGCGGCCAGGCCAACTCCTCCCAGGTACTTTCTGGCAAAGCCTTCATCAAATGTCGCTACGCTCGTTTCTTCGCGGGAAAGGTCCACGCATAAGAGCTTTCCCCAATATCCTCCTTTTATCGCCATAATATTCCTCCTTTCTGTGCTGTAATATCTCAAAGTGTCGCCCAATGCAAAGCATCAAAGGACACACCAGTATCCGGCAATATAATATCTGTAGACTCTTCTGACAGATTCTACTGCCAGTGCCGATTCTATCATTGTCAGAGGTTACTTGCCAAAGACTAGGGCGGGTAGCCACAGGCATATCTCAGGTTTAAGTATTAACATAGCCAAGAGAATACCGTTGATAGCCACGAAGGGTATAATTGACTTGTAGATATCCACCATGGTTATCCCTGAGCCCTTTGGAATCAGCCCCTTCATAATAAACAGGGCAAAGCCAAAGGGAGGCGTCATCAGGGCTATTAAGACGGTGACGCAATAGAGAACGCCAAACCAGATCATGTTTACTTCCAGGCCTACTAGTACCGGTATGAACATATGACCGGTGACGATGAGCATAGCGAAGTCATCCATAACCATCCCGAGTAATATATAGATACCTATCATCATAGCCACTATCAGCGTCGGGTTCTGACCTACTACTCCCGTGATCATCACGTCAAAAGCCTTGGCCGCGCCAAGGCCTTGGTAGACAGCGCCGAAGAGAATAGCGGCGACAAAGATCCACATGATGATGCTGGTAAGCCGCCAGGTGTGGTCCACCACATCTACGAAATCCTTCCATCTGAATCTGCGGTAAGCAAGGGCAATCGCCATAGAACCTAGAGCCCCAATGGCGGAGCTTTCTGTTACCGTAGTTACCCCCATCAGCAATAACCCCATAACCATGAAAAGAAGGGCTATAGGTGCTAAGCCAGCCCTCATGCTCTTAAATTTCTCTACCCAGCCAACCCGAAGTTCAGGGGGTAGGGGTGGACCGATGTGAGGCTGAAAGTGGCACCTGATACCAATGTAGGCGATATACATGCCAGCTAATATGAGGCCGGGTACTGCCCCAGCCATCCATAGGTGCCCAATTGGTACCCTGGCTAGGTACCCATAGAGAACGAAAACCAGGCTGGGGGGGATGAGGTAGCCCAGACCGCCGCCGGCCTGGACGAGGCCGGTTACTATTGACTTATCGTACTTCCGCTTGAGCATAGAGGGTAAAGCGATAAGCCCCATAGCCACCTGCCCGGATACACAGGTCCCCTGTACCGCCCCGATTAAGCCACAGATGCCAATGCTTCCCATACCTAGCCCGCCCTTAACGCCACCCATCCACTTGTATATCATATCGTAAAGGGCATCAGCCATCCCTGACCTGGCCAGCATATACCCCATAAAGATAAACGCTGGGAAGGACAGCATGACATCCCAATATATCATGTTAACGGCGTTAAAGTGCGGCATCATTATGCCACCGGTGCCCCACAGGGCCATGGCACTGACAGTGGCAACGGCGCCAACGATGAGGAAGACCTGGCGCCCGGTTGTAAGTAACGCCATCATGGAGGCGAACATCACAATGGTGATAAGCGTTACATTCATGACAACGGCTTCCCTCTGATAGTAGCGACGTCGCGGATAAGATTAGCTATTGCTTGAAGAAGTAGTATGACACACCCTGTCGCCATACCAGCTTTAAGGGGCCAGAGAGGGGGTGACCATATACTTTTGGTATGTTGCCCTGCGGCATAAGAGCTCATAGTAGCGGAAATGGCAGTCATTGCCATGACAATAATGTAAATCAAGAGGGCGAAGGTAACCACGTCGGTAATGGCTCTTCTCCTTGGGGACCACTTGGTATAAAAGGCATCCATTCTCACATGCTCTTCTTGAAGAAGAAGGGGCCCCCCGGCAAGAAAGAACCCAATAGTCATCGTGAACATGGCGAACTCGTAGGCTGCAATACTGGGTGTACCCACAATATGTCTCATCACCACGGCATAGGTCAGGACGCCTATGAGAACCATAGTAATCCATCTTAGCCCTGTCCATAGCCGTGCCACGGTTCGGTCAATAAATTTTATGTAAGCAACCACTAGTTCAGGCATTCAAAGTCCTTTAAAAATTGCTATGTAATTCCTTTCCCGCCCCCAGTCAAACTTCGACTTGGGGGCGGGCGGGAATCACTTTAGCCTACACTGTTAACTGGTTTCCTTAATGGCCATACCAGTTAGCTTCGTCCACTTCAACGCGAAAAGCCTTGATTATATCGACGGCTCTGGCACACCTGGCGTTCCTCTCAGCCACTATATCCAGATAGTCCATTCCGTGTTGTCGTAGCACCTCGATATCTTCCTCTGGAAGGTAGCAGACTTCCTTAAAGGAACCGTCGGTCCGGTACTTCCATTCTCCGGAGGCCCTTATCGTCTCATTCCACAGGTCGAGGTGGAGAACTCCCTCGCGAATGATTGCCTGTATGTCGCTGGGCATGCTAGCCCACACATCGGGATTTATCAAGTAGGCAACATTACACACATCAACTAAGGGCGGGTCCCAAAGGTATTCGGCAACCTCATGCATGCCGAACATGACGATCTCATCGGCACCAGACCAGCCGAACCCTTCCATAGCACCCGTCTGAATGGCCAGGTAGACATCTGCTGGGGGAGTAGGCATACAGGCAACGCCGATCTGTTCATAGGGATAAGCGTGCTCAGCCAGAAGCTGAATCCTTTGCCCCTCCATGTCCTCAAGGGAATAGGCTGGTAATCGGGAACAAATCTCTATAGGGTCGTGTAGTGAGGGTCCAAGATAGATAAGACCCTGCTCCTCATAGGACTCGGCGAAGAGCTCCTTCAGCCCTCGGTGGTAAATCAGCGACCTGAACTCTATAGCATTCTTGGTGGCGAAGGGAGCGCCGCACTCAATGGTCCTCAGCTCGGTGACAGTACCCATAAGCGGATACCACTGAAGCATATCAATGGTGCCAGCCTTGAGGGCGGGTATCTCCTCCTCAGATGGCATAAGCTCGCCGCCGGCGTACCAGTCAAAGGTAACTCGCCCGCCGCTCATCTCTGTGATAATATCACAGCACTGTGCTATCGAGTCTCTTTCCACAATGGAGCGAACCTGGGGAGATATACCTCTGAGGTGCCAAGTTTGCACCTCTTCTGCTGGTGCCTCTGGTGGCGCTGCTTCTGGTGGCGCTGCTTCTGGTGGCGCTGCTGCTGGTGGCGCTGCTGCTGGTGCTGCTGCTTTAGGTAAACAGCCTATGCCTAGAGGCATAATGATTGCTATTGTTGCTATCAAGATAGTAATAGCAACTAATTTTGGTGTTACTTTCCTTTTCACCTAACATCTTCCTCCTTGGGATTTTAATAAGCCTTACTTCAGTAACATCTGTTTCTAATAACACCTCCCTTTCACTCATTTAATGAGTGCTTTACTCACAGATGCTCTATTTATAGACACACCTTGGTGATTATGCTGGCTTAATCTGTTTCAGCAAAGTTAGGGTGACATCGAGCACCTTGTCCAGTTCCGCCTCAGTGATGATGAAGGGCGGAACGATGGGCTGTCGCCTGGGATAGCCGTCGCAGGCGCCTAGCAAAACGCCTTTTTCTTTGCCCTTGGCTACCAGGAAATCTCTGGCCTTCGCTGTCGCCTCTGGGTCATAGGGCTTTCCTGTAGTCTTATTGAGGGCGATGGCAAAGGACTGGTATAGGCCCTTACCTGAAATAGCGTCAACCACAGGAAGGGGTGCGAACTCACTCTCAAAGCGCTTAGTCATATGTGCTCCCAGCTTGGCCACCCGGTCTGCCATATTCTGCTCCCTGTATATCTTTAGCGCCGCTCTGGCGCTGGCGACAACGAGAGCATTGGCGTCAGAAGTGGTATAACCCTTAAAAGGTTGACCCTTGGGGAAAGCATCAATGAGCTTGGCGCTGACTCCTACCGCGCCAAAGGGCAAGAAACCGCAATTGATTCCCTTCGCCATATTAAGTATGTCGGGGACGACGTTATAGTGGTCCACACCCCAGAATTTACCTGAGCGGCAGAAGCCGGTCTGTACCTCATCGGCAATAAGCAGTACGTCGTACTTCTTGGTGATCTCTCTCACCATCGGCCACCACTCATCCGGGGGCCAGAGTACACCACCGTTACCAAACGCCACCTCAGCTATCATACAAGATACAGTTTCTGGTCCCTCGTGGATGAGGACACTCTCAATGAACTTAGCACAGGCCATATCACAATCGGGGTAGGTGAGACCGAAGGCACACTCCTGGCAATAGTAATTGGGTGCCTTGACCACCTCAGGGGGCCTGCGGCCAAAGGAACCCATGCCAATGTGGCTTCCGGTGAGACCTCTGCTGAGAAGGGTGCCACCATGGTAGGCACGGTGTATGGCGATAACCTTGTACTTCTCCGGCTGGCCAACAGAGTCCCAATAGTGCCTGGCCATCTGTACAGCGACCTCGGTGGCTTCCGAGCCGGAGCAGGTGATATAGACATGGTTAATATCGCCAGGGAGAACCTCAGCCAGCTCGGTGCAGTAATTAATATATACCTCGGTAGCGGCGTTGGGTGCCCCTGCCGAGAAGTAGGCTAATTTTTTCGCCTGCTCATTGACGGCGTCGATGAGCTCTTTCCGGGCGTGACCCAAGTTGACCAAATGCACACCGCCGGAGGTGGTATCTATATACCTGTTACCATCTATATCCTGTATATAGATGCCCTCACCTTTCTCCCAGATGATAGGCTCTGCTCCCTTTACCCCGAACGGGTGAAGGGCATGTGCCAAATCCTTCTTGATAAGTTCTGCTTTTGTAGCCATTTTGCTACTCCCCCTTTCTTTATTCCTATTATTATCTTTAATAAATAGCAAAGGGAAGGACAATAATCCTCCCCCTTTGCTAAATTATCACTTCTTTCGCAATGCTGAAATATTTTTCGCCTTAACTTTGCAAAAACCTCTGGATTTGCTCACTAATGAACCTTTCTCCGGGATATGTGAGGTTATTCCTTCCCCGTGTGAATTATCATTTCTAGATGTGCCTAGTATGCAAGTGTGGAGTATAACCCACCAAATATCAAATGTCAATACTTAATTTTTAGCACGAATAGCACAAATTGGTTATCTGATATTTAGCGGAGCGACAGAAGCCCCTAAGTGTTAAGGGGTGTTGGAAAGTGACGGAAGGCTTTGGTTGATGTTTCAATCTTCAACCGCCAAATATAGCCGGGAAAATTGCAACCGTATCCCCTTCCCCGAGTTTGGTTTGGATTCCATTGAGAGACTGGATAGGCTTGCCATTCTTGAATATCTGTATATATGTTTTGGGCTCACTGGAATCACCAAATATTGTCTCATGACGGTGGGGCGAATCACATAGAATATTTAACAGGTCTAGTATATTAGACCCGCTCTTCAACTCCACTTCTTTTTCTTCAGTACCAAATACCTCTCTTAAGATGGAGAAGAATTTCACCTTTACTTCCATAGTTCCATCCCTTTACCTTTATAGTGTAGCTAACGGTTGCTACAATCTTCACACTCTGGATTCTTTTCCAGTGGGAGTTCCTCCATCTTAGCATTCAGCCCATCCCACATCAACAGCCTGTTCTCCAACAAGTCTCCGATTCCGAGGACGTATCTGATAACCTCAGTAGCCTGAATACAGCCGATGATACCTGGTGTTACCCCCACCACTGGGGGAGGGGTTACTGCGGGGGCGTGGGGGAATATACACCTTAGGCAAGCCGTTTTGCCGGGGATTATGGTTGTTGCTTGCCCGTAAAATCCATGAACTGCACCATGGAAGAACGGGACTTTCCTCTTTAGCGCGGTTTTGTTTAGCACATACCTTGCAGGAAAGTTATCCATCGCGTCTACAATCAAATCAAAATCGCCAACAAGGTTATCAACAGTAGCTTCATTTATCGTTTCTGGGATAACTTCTAACTCAACATTGGGGTTCATCTTCCTCAGTTTTTCTGCGGCAGATTCTAACTTTTTCTTGCCGATGTCATCGTCCCAGTGTAGGATCTGTCTATTCAGATTTTCCAGAGCAACGACATCATTATCAACCATTCTCAGCTTTCCAATTCCGGCAACCGTCAGATATGTTGATATAACAGAGCCGAGACCTCCAACACCGGTGATAAAGACCTTTGCCTTCTTTAGTCTGGTCTGACCTTCCTCGCCGAATATGCTTATCTGTCTTAAGTATCTCCTCGCCTCATCCTTTGTCAACATATCAACTCTCCTCCAAGTCCGTATCACCACATTACACTATCCCAGCATAATCAACTTGTTCATATTAGTCAATAATAGCCGGTTGAATCTGGTGTCAGGAATGAGAATAAAAAGCGGCTGCGGAATTACTGGCTAAGAATTCCGCAGCCGTCTAGTTACTTGCTTTGTATAATAAATAACGAAAGCCCCTTCTGTTTAAGGCTGGAAGGGGGTATATTCTAAACCGAGTGAATCAGCGACAAATTTGTTAGTGACTTTGCCATTCCACACATTTAGTCCTTTGCTCAATGGCTCATCAGCTTTCATGGCTTCTCGCCAACCCATGTTAGCCAGCTTCAGGGCATAGGGCAGGGTAGCATTGGATAGGGCCAGAGTGGAGGTTCGAGGAACCATTCCCGGCATGTTGGTAACAGCATAGTGGACGACATCGTTAACAATATAGATCGGGTCCTTGTGTGTAGTAGCACGGGAGGTCTCGATACATCCGCCTTGGTCTATGGCAACGTCAACTATGACCGAGCCCGGTTTCATAGTCTTGACCATCTCTTTAGTGACCATAATAGGTGCCCTGCCGCCTTTGACTAGAACAGCGCCAACTACCACATCGGCTTCTTTAACCGCTTGAGCGATGTTAAAGGAATTTGAGGCTAATGTCTCAAAACGACCGTGAAAGATATCTTCTAGGTAGCGCAGGCGAAGCAGATTTCTGGTGACCATGATAACGCGAGCTCCAAGGCCGAGAGCCATCTCGGCAGCATTAGTGCCGACAACACCACCACCGACGACGACCACAGTGGCTGGGGGTACTCCGGGGACACCACCGAGCAACTTCCCCATTCCCTTATACATTCTGCCGATAAATTGAGCTGCTACCTGAGTGGCTATTCTTCCGGCAATGGCACTCATCGGGTCAAGGCAGGGTGTTTTGCCATCAGGCGTCTCTATCGTCTCAAAGGCGATAGCAGTTATCCCCTTCTCCATAAGGACGTGCGTTAGTTTTTCTTCAGCAGCGAGGTGAAGATAACGAAAGTGGATTTGGCCTTTCTTGAGTAACGGGTACTCACTGGGGATGGGTTCTTTGACCTGATAAATCATTTCTGCTTTATCGTAGAGCTCCTCGGCCGTCTTAATTATAGTAGCTCCAGTCTTAATAAACTCCTCATCAGCAAAACCGCTTCCCTCTCCAGCCGTGCTCTGAATCAACACCTGATGGCCAGCTTTAGTAAGCACATCTACTGCCATAGGTGGAGCACCAATCCTGTACTCTTCAATCTTTACTTCCTTGGGAACACCGATTATCATCCTGTAATACCTCCTTGATAATTTAATCTCACCTCGGCTTAGCACCGAAAGGCATTATATCCTAAAGGCAGGCTGTTTTGCAATATGACGGCTGGTTAGGTTATCAGCTTGAGCAAACAGCCGCTTATCGTTTATAATTTGTTGTCACCAATAATCTGTATCGAAAATGCTTGAAAATGACGACTAAAAGGGCTGAAAGGAGGGATTAGATTAAAAGATGGGGAAGCTAGAGGACAGAGTAGCAATGGTAACTGGAGCCGCCAAAGGTAACGGTGAGGGGGCGGCGAGGGTAATGGCACGGGAAGGGGCTACTGTTGTGCTGACTGACGTTTTGGATTTAGTTCATAAGACCGCGAACAGTATCAGTGACAGTGGTTATAAGGCTGTTTCCCTCAAGATGGACATTACCAAACCGGCTGAAGTTGATCATGTGGTTCAGAAGGTGTTGGAGCAGTTTGGCAAGATAGACATACTTGTCAATAATGCCGGGGTATTGA
>JAZGHN010000124.1:0-2244 GCA_036481135.1 Dehalococcoidales bacterium
ACTGAGTTGATGGGTAGAGAAACCGGATACAGTCACAATGGGTATTTCTGGTAAAACCAGCAAGCGATCCCGATAATACTCGGCCAGTGCTTTCAGTTCTGGCTGGGCAAGGTCAGCATTAATAGCAACACTGACCACTGGTTTCGTTCGTCCCAGTTCTTCAACTACCGGTTCCTCGGCGTTATCCGGAAAATCTGTAATACCATCTACGGCGGCATTAACATCATCCAGAAACTTCTGAATGTTGCCTGCTTCCTGCATGTCCAGAGTCAAACTGCCAATATTATCGCGAGCCTCGCACCGCTGTTCTTCCAGAAAGCTGATGCCATCGGTCGCGTCTTCCAGACGGTTGCAAATACCTTCTTCTACTTCGTTGGTACTGGCACCAGGGTAAACTACGGTAACCTTTACCTGGTTTGTATCGATTTCAGGAAAGGTTTCCTTGTTCAGTGTGGGCAATACAAGTAGCCCGGACAACAGGATGACAAACATCAGAATGTTGGCCGCGGTCTGGTGGCTGGCAAAATAGCGGATCATGATCCTGGAAACCGTAGTTGGACGCGTTTAAGTGTGTGTTTTTTAGGCCCGGTTGCGCCGATTAAAAAGCCGTACATAGTTATGTACAGGACGTACGGTATGCTGGTTTTGCAGGAGCAAAAACCAGCCATTCTACGTAAGGCTTTTGCCGTCAAGCAAATGAGTCTAAAAAACGTGCAATCAAATGCGTAGGTGAATTCGCCCAATGGGTGAAGTACTGAAATAGAATAAATGACTGGTTTATAGCACATAATTTTAATTTGGAGTCGGTCAACTACGGTTTCCAGGATTAGTTATTCTGTTCCGCTGGCGCGTCTAACTAGTGCTTTTTCATATTCACTGGCAACTACCGGCGTCAGTGGCATGCCCTCAATGACGGGGACCAAATCACTAATGATGATTTGGTCGCCTTCCTGCAAGCCACTGCGTATCACTACCAGATCACCCTGTTGTTGCTGGATTTCAATAGCCTTTATCTGCAAGCGCTTGTCTTCACTGACAACATACACACGCCCATGATGTATAGCCTTTCGCGGAATTACTATAGCCTCTCTTTGTGGAGCGTGGAGTTCCACCGCAGTAAACATACCTTTTAATAATGGTGGCCTTCGTCCAGGGATCACTTTCTCATACGGCCGGTCTACCCCTACTACGATGCCCAGAGTGCGACGAATAGGGTCAATGGATTCGCTAATACGCAAAACTTTTGCATCCCACCATGCATCTGGCATGTCTCCCACCAGTTTCACTCGTGCCGATAGGTTTAGTCTGGCAAGTACCTCTCGGGTAAGACCTATGCCCGGGCTGTCAAAGGTTTTACCTTCCAGATGACTGACCAGGGAACGCATATGCATTATTGGTAATTGCGCATTGATCTCAACACTATCGATATCCTGGGCCTCGAACAAGGTACTTCCTACGTTAACAAATTGATCTTTTTCGATGGACACTACGCTGATGCGTGCGCTAAAAGGTAAGGTGATCTCGGTGCGACCCAGCGTTGTTTTTTCGCCTTTCATCTGTTCTTCGGTACGGGAGATCTGGGCCAGTACTGTAGCCTTACGGCTGGCGTATGTATTTAGCTGGCCCTGAAGTTCTGATACTTGCTGGCGCAATTGAATTACCTTTTGCTCTTCTGCATCCAACGCTGAACGAGCAATCAGTTTGCGATCCCATACAGTGCGAATGCGATCCAACTCTTTTTCCTCCATCAACAAATTTTTCTTTGCCAGCTCAAGAGAACGGCTCGTGGTTTGATGTTCCACCTCTAGCTGCTTGAGTGAAGACTTATTAGCAGCCAGATCAGCCTGTGTTTGTCTTAATATCACTTCATAATCTTGCGGATCAATTCGTGCAACCACAGTTCCGGCAGCAATACTGTTGCCCTGATTGAGATCCGGATGCATATAACTAATCTTACCGCTGACTTCGGCCAGAGTTTTCAGGGTCACCGTTGGCTCTACGTTACCATAAGCAACGACCTTTGCAGCAAATGGGATACGCTTTGCTTTTATGATCTCAACGCTTTTACTGGGCATCTCCGTATCTGCATGTTCCAGTGGCACACGAGCCTTCACCAACAACATTGCGACGAGCACACTGAGACCAATAATAATAAGTATGATATAGGGTTTTTGTAGGTATTTGTTCATAGCAGAATCACGCATCAGGTTATAGTTTAGCCAGTCAATGTAATTTAACATAAGA
>JAZGHN010000125.1:0-3832 GCA_036481135.1 Dehalococcoidales bacterium
GTTGAGCTAGTATAGACGCTCAGGTCTATATCCTCACCAAGGGCTGCTGGTTTGGCGGCTGCCGCTTTAGCTCTGTCTTTGTAGCTTTGGGGTGATTTCACTTTAGCCATATTGCACATTCCTCAAAGCGCATTTGATACATTCCTCGTAGCCCTTCTCTTTAATCTCGGACAGGATTTCGTGGGGGTCTCCCTGGCAGCCTATCCTGCCATCCAGCATGACATACCCAGTGCGGGCATTGACATAGTTCAAAATATTACCGGTATGGGTGATGATAAGCCCCATGGACTTGCGGGCGTGTATTGGACGGTCTTTCTCCAGCAGTTCATTTATCAGTTCACCTATCAGGACTATGTTTTCCAGGTCAACACCGGATTCAGGCTCATCTAACAGGGTTAGCTGTGGCTTTTGAGCCATTAGCTGCATTAGCTCAGAGCGCTTTATCTCACCCCCCGAAAACCCATAGTTTATCTCCCTATCCAGAAAATCCGCCAGGTTAGCTTTCCCTGCCATCTGGTCAATACCTGCCTGGTCCTCATGCCCTCCGAGGCAGGCAGCAACCATATCGCGTGTTTTTACCCCTCTAACTACTGGAGGGCGTTGGAAAGACAGTCCGATTCCTAAGCGGGCTCTCTCATCCAGAGGTAAGCTGGTTATATCCTTGCCGTTGAAGATGATGTTGCCCTTGGTCACCTGGTACTTGGGGAAGCCCATTATCGCCATAAGGAGGGTGGTCTTGCCACTGCCATTAGGGCCGAAGAGAACATGCGTCTCTCCGGTTCCAATACTAAGATTTACGTTGTGCAGAATCTCCCTATCCCCCACGGCTACGGTTAATTGCTTGATATGCAGCATATCTTCTTCCTCCATCGTTTCTACGCTTATTCAGCCGCCGTCTAAAGAAGGACGTTCCTTTTTGACAAACCAACCTGCTGGGTCTTTGAGATATTCGTAGTAGTCAAGCAGAATGAGGTGGTGTGCCCTCTCTTCACCGGCTAATGCCTGGTAAAACTCCCTCTCTGTGTCATAGGTAGCACTCTCACCTCGGTTTTTATAGAAATCATAGGTCTTATTTTCCATGTGCATGGCTATTTGCACGGCATCGAGTTCGGTGGCTAGGGTCTTGACATTGGAGCCCATTCCCTCTATCGCCTGAGCAAATGCGGTTCTCAATCTTTTACCCCGGTCAGGGTGAAAATCCGTTGCCAGCCAAGCCTTTTTATGTTGGATAGCATGATATATCTCGTTAAACTTCTCGCGGTGAATCTCTTCTTCAGCAGCTAGGGACTGCAGTAGCTCCTTGCCCAGTTTATTGCCGCTTTCCTGACTGGCTTTCAGATAGTATTCCCTGCCATCAATTTCCATCTGGATAGCAATTTGGAGCGCTTCTATAGTTTTATCTTGTTCGGTTTTCATATTACCCTCCATTCACCTAAAGACTGGTCTCCATCTTTTCATCGCTATGGCTAACCTCCGATTTTCCAAACCCTCGGGCAGGTAATTCTTTCAGGTAATATTATAAATACTAAACAGGGTATTTTCAAAGGGGGATCGAGGGCAGCGGACACAGTATTCAAAGTTTTGCCAGGATTATCCCCGAGCGTGGACTATCCTCTCGGCAGCAACAAATCTGCGCCCGCGGATGTGCATTATTGGCTTTGCCTGCGAGACATCAAATTTGCCATCTTTGATGAACGCCTTCTTGATCTCAGCGTTCACTACCCTCCCTATAACCAAGACGTGATCCCCGGCTTCCTTCTCAAACTCTAGCCGGCACTCAATCCAGCCAAGGCACTCCTCAATGCTGGGTGGCTTAACCTTTCTTGACCCTCGTTCGGTGAGCCCAGCCTCCGCTATCTCGCTGACGCCTCTGGCGAAGGCCTTTGAACATACCCACAGCTTGTCCAGTAGTTCTTCGGGAACGAGATTAAGGACAAACTCTCCGGTATCCCTGACGTTGGCTAGAGTATGCCTGGTAGGGGCAGCAGCGAACAGCACCAGGGGAGGGTCTGAGGAGACTGGGGTGACAAAGCTGAAGGGAGCGGCATTGGGTCTGCCTTCTTTGTCCATAGTAGAGACGAGAACGGTACACCGCGGTGAAAGGATTTCATAGTAGTTTCCGATCTGAATTGTCATCGCTGCCTCCTGAATAGTAATACCTCCTGCTTTCCATTATACCCCGCCAATCTATGGAAGTTAAACACTGCTTCACATCTATTATAAGCAGGCGCCTCCTGCTATAATTAGGGTGTCGCTGGAATATCTTGGCTTTTGACTGTGGGGAAGCGGAAATGAACCTGAATCGTTCGGCTGTTTTATTGCCAGCCCTTTTGCTAGTCTTGGCTTGCTCTGC
Organism: Dehalococcoidales bacterium; assembly: GCA_036481135.1. Taxonomy (GTDB): domain Bacteria; phylum Chloroflexota; class Dehalococcoidia; order Dehalococcoidales; family E44-bin46; genus JAZGHN01. Next base: position 2,354 of record JAZGHN010000125.1, read on the forward strand.
CTGTGTCCCCCAACCAGTCGGTTCTTCAACAGCAGATACTGTGCCACCGTCGGAATATCTCGCCACTATAACATTGCCTGAGCCCAGGCTGGAGAGCGAGGTATCGATAGAAGAGGCACTGCTTCAAAGAAGGTCTATCAGAGAATATGCCGATGTACCCTTGACGCTTGACGAGGTCTCTCAGCTTCTCTGGGCGGCCCAGGGGATAACAGCGGAATGGGGAAGCCGCACCGCGCCCTCGGCAGGGGCGTTATATCCGCTGGAGGTTTATCTAGTGGTGGGTGATGTCGGAGGCCTTGCCACCGGCGTGTATAAGTATAAGCCTGAAGGACACGAACTGCTCAGAATTAGCGACCTGGATGTCAGGGAAGAGCTGGCTATAGCCGCTTGGGGTCAGAACTGGGTTGAGGAAGGTGCCATAGACATTGTCATCGCAGCGGTTTATGAGAGGGCAACGAAAAAGTATGGCAGCAGAGGCGAGAGGTATGTTCATATGGAAGCAGGTCATGCTGCCCAGAATATCTATCTACAGGCAGTGGCTCTTGACTTGGGCATGGTAACTGTTGGCGCTTTTAATGATAAATGGGTGAGGAACCTTCTTGGTATGCCCCAAAATGAGGTGCCCCTCTATGTGATTCCGGTCGGCAGGAAGATTTAGGCTTCCCATCACTGCTAATATCCATCATTCTTCTGTAAAAGGAGCTTGTAACTTGTAACAAAAGCTCCTTTTTTTCGTTTTATATTAAGAAGAGAGGAGAATAGGTCAGGAGAGGAGGTGGGCATGGACTATTTTGCGGCTGTGGGAGCTTGTAAATTGTTTGCCTAGATGGGATAATTGAAGCTGGATTGACTAAACTTTGTTGGACGTAATTCCTCACAGGCCGCAGATGCACTCACAAGGCACAGAAGAATCATTAGTCGAGCGAGCAGTTCAGCGTGATAGGGCAGCCTTCACTGCTCTCTATGATAAGTATGTAGACCGGATTTACCGACATGTCTATTATCGGGTATCTAATCAGAGTGAGGCTGAGGATATTACCCAGGAGGTTTTCATCAGAGCCTGGAAAGCTATTAACAAATACAAAAGGAGGGGAGCACCATTTGTGGCTTGGCTTCTTGCCATTGCCCACAATTTAGTAGTGGACTACTACAAAACCAGGAAGGAGTCCATCCCTCTGGATGAGGCAAGAGCGGTTGGGGGGAGTGATGAGACCAATCCGGAGGCAATGACTGAGGCTAGCCTTAATCGGAGTTATATTAGAAATGCTGTCTCGAAACTTAAAGGGGATAAACAAAAGGTTATTCTGATGCGTTTTATTGAGGGTTTCAGCTATGGGGAAATTGCTCAAGCCTTGAACAAGAGCGAGGGGGCGGTCAGAGTAATTCAACACAGAGCTCTTGGTGATCTAAGACGTATGCTGACGGGAAGTGAATGGGGAAAATGAAGAAGGAAGACATACTTGCCAATTGTATAGATGA
>JAZGHN010000126.1:0-2444 GCA_036481135.1 Dehalococcoidales bacterium
GGACATACCCTTCCTTGGGGGTGCAGGCTGGAAGCCCCGGGCAGAACAAGAATATTCTTTGACAGTTGGAAGCTATTACTAGCTGCATTTCCGGCAAAAAATACAGGCAGGGTTATAAATGACTTAAGGGATATCTACCCGGTGGTCCCTGGCGAGAATGTTCTGGCTACTTCGCTAAATAATCTAAATCCGATTGTGCACCCCGTTGGGGCGATTCTAAACGCAGGCTGGATTGACACCCTGGGCAAGGACTTCTATTTTTATAGACATGGTACAACCCTGTCCGTGGCCAGGGCGATAAAAGCGGTTTATGAAGAGGTAGCTAGAATAGGGGAAACTATTGATATAAAACTGCTTGAGTATCCTGAGGAATCATTCTGGTTGAGGAGCACAATCATGTCGGTCTACTTTAAGGCTCCCCTTGATAAAGAGGACACTGCCGCCAATATCACCGGACCTTCGTCAATGAATGGCAGGTATGTAACTGAGGATGTCCCCTATGGGCTCGTCCCTGCAGCACAATTGGCACGTAAATTCGATGTTGACATCCCGATTATTGACGCCGCAATCAAACTGGCTTCGGTGATAAATCAGGCAGATTATTATAAGGAAGGAAGGTCGCTTGAAGAGCTAGGGATAGCAGACCTGGGCAAAGAGGAACTGGCTGAAATTCTACAAGAAGGATTTTGAGAAGACCCTAGAATCTAATAGTGAGGGGGGTGATAGATACAGGCATTTACTCTTATCAGAACAAAATTTCATTGGAGGTTTCTAAATGAGAAAGAAAAGCCTATTAGTATTGGTAGCCGGTCTATGTTTAGTCTTAATAATAACAGCGCTACCTTTCATGGCAGGTTGTGCTCCCGGAGGGGCAAAGGTATACACGGTCTGCATAACTCAGATAGCTACTCACCCTGACCTAGACAGTGACCGCCAGGGTATCATTGATGCTATGGCTGAGAAAGGCTTTGTTGAGGGAGAGAATGTTGAGTATATCGTGAGAAATGCTGAAGGTGATATGACGGTAGCAGCATCAATCGCCGACTACTTTGTCTCCCTGAAGCCGGATTTAGTCCAGGCAATAACTACCCCATCCGCACAGACGGTAGTGGCTGCTGCCGAGGGCACGGATATACCGATAGTCTTCAGCTCGGTTACTGACCCGGTAACGGCTGGTCTAGTTCCCAGTTGGGAGGCAGCGGCACCCAATGTAACCGGGGTCAGCGACTGGTTTGAGATGCCGCCTCAGGTGGAATTTATTCTGGAAGTTCTTCCTGACATTGAGGTATTGGGCACTGCTTATAACGCTGGCGAGGTGAACGCAGCGGTGCAGGCACAGATACTTAACGAGGTTGCCCCGCAATATGGGCTTACCGTTGTTGAAGCAACGGCGGCGTCAACCGCCGATGTTTATGCTGCCGGGCAGTCACTGGTTGGTAGGTGTGATGCGGTGTGGATTCCTACCTGCAATACGGTAGGCGGTGCGGGAATTGAATCCATAATTAAGGTTGGTGAGGAGAACCAGCTGCCAGTCTTTGGCTCCGCAGTGGGCATGATTGGAACGGGTCTGGTTGGCGGTTGTAGTGTCGATTACTACTGGATAGGCAAGCAGGCAGGATACATGGCGGCCAGGATACTGAAGGGTGAAAGCATAGCCGATATTCCCCCAATAAAGAGCGCAGTTTCAACCGTAGCATACCCAGCGGCGGCGGAGAGAATGGGGATAACCATTCCTCAAGCAGTCATAGATAAAGCCGACATAGTAATAGAATAAGCATTTACGGGAACAATAACCCGTCAATTGAATAGGTAAAAAGTTGCTCATCCAGGTCTTGGATAGGAGAGAGCGTTGCTGGATGTCGTAAGTGGTGTATTGTCCTTTTCTTTCTACGAGGGGCTGGTCTTTGGCTTAGTGGCCATAGGCGTATATTTGACCTTTCGGGTTCTTTCCTTTCCCGACCTTAGTGTAGATGGCACCTTCCCCTTGGGGGGTGCCATCTCGGCTGTGCTTATTGTCAATGGCGCCCACCCCTTTGCGGCCACCCTAGCTGCTGGCGGCTTAGGTCTATGTGCTGGTTTGGTAACTGGGTTACTCAATACCAAGCTAAGGCTACCGGCTTTATTAGCTGGCATCCTTGTGATGGTGGGGCTTTACTCCATAAATCTAAGGATTATGAGTGGAGCCAATGTTTCACTCCTTCGCGAGGTAACCACCTTTGATAAAGTCGGCGGATTTTTAGGACTTAGCGGCGGCAGTATTGTGGCATCAATCGCTGTTGCTTTATCGATTGCTGTTATTGTTTTCATCATTTTAAACTGGTTTCTGCGCACTGAGATTGGCCTGGCATTGAGGGCAACCGGTGATAATGAGCAGATGGTGCGCGGCTTGGGTACCGATACCGATAAGAATATATTGATGGGTTGTGCTATCTCTAATGGTCTGG
>JAZGHN010000127.1:0-4059 GCA_036481135.1 Dehalococcoidales bacterium
CGGAGACTGTGACCATTTCAGTGGGCAATGTGAACAGGCCACCGGTACTTAACTCCATCGGTTCCAAGAGTGTAAATGAAGGTGCTCTTCTTACCTTCACCGTTACAGCAAGTGACCCGGATGGTGATGGTCTAATCTTCAGCGCCGGCAATGTTCCCACTGGGGCGATCTTTAACCCATCAACCCGGGCATTCAGTTGGACCCCGGGCTTTGGAGTTGCAGGCAACTACAGCGTTACTTTTACAGTAACTGATGATGGCAGTCCTGCTGAGAGTGATTCCGAGACCGTGACCATTTCAGTGGGTAATGTAAACCGGCCGCCAGTGCTCGGTACCATCGGTTCCAAAAGCGTAGATGAGGGTACTCTCTTGACGTTCACGGTGACGGCAAGTGATCCGGATGGTGATGGATTAACATTCAGCGCGAGTAATGTTCCCACTGGGGCGAGTTTCAACCCGTCAACCCGTGTCTTCAGCTGGACGCCTGCCATCGGTGATGCTGGAAACTATAATGTTCAGTTCACAGTAACTGATAATGGTACGCCCCCGGAGAGCGATTTCGAGATTGTGGCCATTACTGTTATAGATCCTGCATCATCAAATCTGCCCCCAGATCAACCCGTTATCACCTCACCCTATTACGGCGAAACAGAGAGCGATTTACTATTGACTGTTGAGACTGATCCTTTCTCCGATCCGGACGGCGACACCCACAAAGAGAGCCGGTGGCAGATTGTCAAGCAGCAAGATTCCTCAGTGGTTTTTGACACTACGAGTAGCGGCCATCTTACCGAGCTCTCGGTTCCCCATGCGGTGTTGGACCGAGATACCACTTATTCAGTCAGCGTTCAGTTCTACGATTCTTATTCCGAACCCTCAGAATGGTCTGATGCAGTCACATTCAGCACCGATTCGACCATAGTGGATTTCGACGGCGACGGTATTCCTGACGCTTACGAGGTTGATGACACCGTTGACCTAAACGAGGACTCCATTCCGGATAACGACCAGCCAGACGTTATCAAGTCCATACTATCAGCCGTAGGCGCTAACGAGCCTTTTGGAGTTAGCAAGATTTCGGCTTCCATCGATGCCATTGAAGCGCTGGAACCTATCAATCCAGCTACAATACTAGATAAGACGAATAGGCCAGAAACATTCTTATTTGGACTAGCCTCCTATAGGCTTCGTTTAAGCCAGATCGGTGCCACTGTTTTGGTTAGAGTCTATTATTCAGAAGATATTTCAGGGGCGAATCAATATTACCTCTATGACACTGTGAGTGGGTGGCAGGACTACACCGCGCATACAATTTTTAACCCAGATGGCCGTTCAGTCACGGTGGAACTCAAGGACGGTGGCCATGGTGATAGTGACGGCGTGGCAAACGGCATAATCGTGGACCCGGGTGGAGTTGCAGGCGCCGCCGCCTCTGGTGGGCTCGATTCAGGTGCTGGTGGCGGCTGCTTCATCTCCACCGCAGCCTTCAGGTCACGTAGAGCAGAAGAAATAAAGATCCTGAAGAATTTCCGTGATAATGTTCTGTTGACCAATGCTGTAGGAAAAAGGTTCGTGAGATTTTACTATCAAGCCTCTCCGCCTATTGCGGACTTCATCGCCGAGCATGACAGTCTGAGGACGGTAGTAAGCTGGAGCTTGTTACCAGTCGTAGGAGTCAGTTGGATGGCCCTGCAGTTTGGCCTCATACCCACTTTGGCGCTGATGCTAGCGACTCTAGCTCTAGTAAGCATCCTTACCGTACTGTTCTTTAGAAGGATAAAAATGCGAGGGTATCAAGCTTAAAACAGTATAAGGCCATGATGGGAGAAACGGGCGGGGACCAACTCCTCGCCCTTTTTTATCTAAATCGTTATGATCTAAAGTCCGCACTGGCCTTCCAAAAGTGCAGATTACATACTTTAATCCCCACTTTGCATTTAAGGGATGTCCACTATATCTAGGGGAAATTAAAATACTCTATTCATTTTCCAAAAACGCGGCATGGACCAGAAAGAGGAAAAGCAAGGGGCATTAGAGCCATGAAGATGGGCGGAAAACATCATGAGCATTGCGTTTGTCGTGTATGCTCTAAGCTGGGTGGTCGTCACTACCCTGATTGTACTTGTCCGCAGTGTGGGGAAAAGGATGGCGCTCATCGTTCTACCTGTGAGTGCCCAGTATGTCACGAAGCAGGGGGAAAGCACCATTCGTACTGTCTTTGCCCTGAATGTGGCGGGACAGGCTAGTCACTCAGAAGAGTACCCGGCCCCTAAATTCCACTATTAACTTTACGAACACGCCCGCGGAGCTTATCGGCTCCGCTTTTTTTATTGGCACATACTTTTGTCATCTCAACTCTAGTGGCTGAGTACTTTGTCTCTGGTTATATCCGTGGGTCAAATGCCATAATACATATCCCAAGCTTGCTTTTAAGATAAATCCTACTTGCCAAGTCTGGATTATGTGATTACATTTAAAAATCATTGAGTGCTTCGAACATTAGATGAGGATTTCAGAAATGATTATGAATAGGTCTGAGGCACCGTCATGTTATAGTGCAGTGCCAAAAATTGTGGCAATTTTTATATTGCTGACCTCTCTTCTCATCGCTAATGTTACTCACTACGGTATAAGCCAAATTATAGTATTTACCACTGTAATTTGTGGATTTGCCCTTGTGGGTCTGATACGATTCAGACAGATTTGTCTGTGTCGATCTTGTGCGGTTTGAATGTAAAAGAGGTGGTATATAATTTTTGAGTGGCACCGCGGAGCTTCGGCCCCGCTTTTTTATTGTTGCATCTGCACCCCTTATTCCTGTAATTTGAGTCCAGTCAAGACATTCTGAAGAAGTACAAGGAAGAAACCTCAGACAGAGTATTCTCATTTGCCATCATGGAACCGAAGATTGATAAACGATCAAATAAAAGGGTTAAGCTAATAAAATGGCCCGCCAAGGTCCTGATCAAAGATAAGTCAATAGATGGGATAGTAAGAAATATCAGTGTTCATGGCGCATTTATCTACTACTTCGAGCCACACGGAAAGAATCGACCCCTCCAACTACATAAAGTGGTGGACCTGATCATTGAAGCTACCGGCGTACCACCTCTCTATATCTCCGCAGAGGTGATATGGTCGAATATTCTAAGTTCTGATGAGAAGAATACCTTAATCGGAGTGGGTCTACGCTTCATCGAAGTCCCTGAAAAAGACCGGCAATTTCTCCAAGATTTTGTCAGGGTGTACACTGACCCAATGCTCGATCGCACGTACTGGCACCCTCGGAGCAAGGAATAAACCTTTCTGCATGGCTGCTCTATACGCAACAGCGGTATCTCCAACTCATCAGCAACTTCACTAGAACACGGCATCAACTGGAGAGAGGAAAAGTCTGAGCAAATATGGAACAGGCACTCGATTTTAATTTGATAACAGGAGTCGCCTTCGGGATTCTCGGCATCGTGCTGATTGCTCTCTGGATTGCTCTGCCGTTTGCCGTATTTCGCATTAAGCAACGTTTGGATGAAACCAACAGACATCTAGAAGTCATAGTGGAACAACTTAAAGCCCTAACTGCCGCTGGAGCCACACCGGGTCTTGATGAAACTAACAGGCACCTCAAAATCATAGTTGAGCGACTTAAATCCCAGGCTAGGGCTACACTAAATCGTAAAAAACCGGTAAAGACCCGTGCAGGCGGCAGGGTAAGTCAGCTCTATCGTGGAATAGTAGAGAATGATGAAGATGACTAGCCTTGACCCTGCCGAAATCGAACGAGCCAAACTCCAGCCTGTCGAATGCTCCAAGTGCAAGGCTAACCTAATGGTTAGGTCTACTGAAAAAATGTGTCCTGTTTGTGGAGGTTCGCTGCCCAAGCCTGGGAAGCGTTGACTGACTCCTACATCTTGTGTTGAGGCTTCAGGTAGCGAAAGTGTGAATTAAGGGATGTAATGTAAACTCTCACTGTTATCAAGGTGAGTTTACACTTCTTATCGTTTTTCTCAAATGTTCTCCATAATTGGCTCTCATCTCCTGCGCTTCTCCCCACCTCTTGGCA
>JAZGHN010000128.1:0-3612 GCA_036481135.1 Dehalococcoidales bacterium
ATCTGATAACTTCCTCGGTGCTCTTGGTGGCTTGATTCTGCTTTTGGGTAACTCGTATTCTTTACCACCGAAGCCGTTGTCCATAACCGGCTTTAAGCCTTGTTTACCCTCAAGGTGTTTCTGCCAGGTCTTTTCATAGGTGAAGATGTAAGCTATGTGTTCAGCCTTGTTGAAGTTGATAATGGTCTCTTGCTCGTAGTTAGTTAATCTTCTTTTCATCGCTTGATAACTCCTTTTTAGCCTTATAATGAATGTGCTATAATTCTATGTTGATAGACAAACAGAAAGGAATTGACTGGGTTGTATTGTATACACTCCACGTTGGCTGAGGTCTTGTGGCAGAAGTATGGAAAGTAAGCTACGTGTTGGTATAGGCTATGATGTCCACTCCTTGACCCCCAAGCGCCGACTGGTATTGGGTGGAGTGGAGATACCCTTTGGTAAGGGGCTTGACGGCTGGAGTGATGCCGATGTGCTCACCCATGCTATCATTGATGCCCTGCTGGGGGCGGCAGCCCTGGGGGATATAGGCGGTCATTTCCCGCCCGGTGAGCCACAATATAAGGATATATCCAGCCTGACACTACTGGAAAGGGTGAGAGACAAGCTGGCAGAGAATGGTTGGATGGTAGATAATATTGATGCTACCATTGTGGCTGAGGAGCCCAAGCTCGGGGATTGCATGGACGGGATGAGGAAACAGCTCAGCCAGGCGCTGGGTATTGCTCCCGGTCAGGTCAATGTCAAGGCTAGCACCTCAGAGGAGTTAGGTTTTGTTGGTCGGGGTGAGGGGATAGCTGCCCATGCTGTGGCGTTAATAAGAGGTATTCGGTGAGATTCGACCATGTTTAGCTATGTGGTAACCTCCATAATTATTTGTCTTTCCAAGGTGCTGAAATGCACCTGTCCTCGCCCCATTCATCGGGGCAACTAGGCAACAAGGCTTAGTCTGGGAAGGAGAGGAGTTAAATGTCGCTTATTGCTAGTATAAAAAGAGATATCCAAGCAACTCGTGAGCGTGACCCGGCGGCGGTCAGCACCTTGCAAATATTGCTGGCTTACCCCGGATTGCATGCTCGCCAGTTTCACCGCGTAGCCCATACCCTGTTTCGGCGGGGTGTTCCCTTGGTACCTCGGCTGGTATCTCATTTCTGCCGGTTTGTTACCGGCATAGAGATTCACCCCGGGGCCGAGATTGGCGAAGGTTTCTTTATTGACCATGGTATGGGAGTGGTCATTGGCGAGACCGCAGAGATTGGCGACGATGTTACCCTGCACCAGGGGGTAACCCTGGGCGGCACCAGCCAGCAGCGGACAAAGCGTCACCCTACCCTGGGCAACAATGTTGTCGTTGGTGTGGGGGCACAAGTTATTGGCAATATTACTATCGGTGATAACACCAAGGTGGGTGCCGGCTCAGTGGTCATAAAGTCGGTGCCGGCTAATGCGACCGTGGTGGGGGTGCCGGGACGGGTGGTAGCCATCAGGAACCCCGATACCGATACTGTGGAGAAGTTGCCTGACCCGGTAGGGGAGAAGCTGGCGTCGCTGGAGAGGCGGGTCAGAGAGCTGGAAAAGCGTTTATATGGATATAAAGATAGATATAGGGAGAAAGGACGCAGATATTGAAGGTATATAACACCCTTTCCGGCCAGAAGGAGGAGTTCCTCCCCTATGGCGATGAGGTTAAGGTGTATGTCTGTGGGGTTACTCCCTATGACGAGTCTCATATCGGCCATGCCATGAGTTATATCGTTTTTGATGTCATCAAGCGTTACCTCCAGTTTCGTGGCTATAAGGTGAAGTATGTCCAGAATATTACTGACATCGACGATAAGATTATCGGCCGAGCCAATAAGCTTGGTATTCCCGCCAGCGAGCTGGCGGGCAAGTTCGCCGATAGCCATTTTGAGGATATGGATGCCCTCAATATTGCCCGGGCTGATGTCTACCCCAGGGCTACCGAGGAGATACCCAAAATCATTGAGGTGATACAGGGTCTTATCGACAAGGGGCATGCCTATCCGGCGCAGGGCAGTGTCTATTTCAGGGTGGGGAGTGTTCCCGATTACGGGAAATTGGCTCATCGCAGTCTGGAATCTATGCTGACTGAGGCGAGAGTTGAGGCTGGGGAGGGTAAGGAGTACTCCATGGATTTTGTTCTGTGGAAGGCAGCCAAGCCGGGAGAGCCATCATGGGAAAGCCCCTGGGGAAAGGGCAGGCCGGGCTGGCATATTGAGTGCAGTGCTATGTCCCTGAAGTATCTGGGTGACATGATTGACATCCACGGCGGGGGGCAGGACTTGATTTTCCCTCACCATGAGAATGAGATTGCTCAGTCGGAGGGCTTTACCGGGGCTAAACCCTTCGTTAAATACTGGCTTCATAACGGGTTGCTACAGCTTGGTGTGGACAAGATGAGTAAATCTATAGGCAACCTGATAACCATAAAAGAGGCGTTGGAGAAGTATAGTGCTGATGCCCTCCGTATCTTTGTCCTCGGCTCGCACTATCGCAGCCCCCTTACCTATTCGGAGTTGGCGCTGGAGGCATCGGAGAGCGGTGCTGACAGACTGCGACAGGCAGTTCAGGTTGAGGGTGGAGAGAAGGGTGATGAGAAGGTAGAGGTCGAGCCTTACCGCCAGAGGTTTATCGAGGCCATGGATGATGATTTCAATACCCCTCAGGCTATGGCTGCCCTGTTTGATTTAGCCAGGGATATCAACCGAGCCAGCGATGAGGATTATAGTGTCGCTGCTGCGCAACAGGCGCTGAAAGAGTTAAGCGGTGTATTAGGGCTGACTCTAAAGCCAACTCGCAAACTAATAAAACCTATGGGGATATCCACATCCGCGCAGTTTGGCATCCCTACAATAATACAGTCCCCAGCGAAAATAGGTTCTGAGGAACACATCAAAAATCTGATAAGAGAACGTGATAAACATAGGCAAGCCAAACAATGGCAGAAAGCCGACGAGATTAGAACCCAACTAGATGAGCTTGGCATAGCTTTGGAGGATACCGCCAAGGGGACGGTGTGGAGGCGTAAGCGATAGCTTATGAGGAACGATTTAGGCATTATTATACTGGGCACGGTTATCCTGGGCTTAATGGGCTGGGGGTTAAGGGGTTTTTTCGCCGACGCCGGTATCCACCTGGGTATCAGGGTAGCAGTCGGTGCTGTTGGGGGAGGGGTACTGTTCCTTGTGGTGAAACTGGTTAGGGCCAGACTAACTAGAGCTAAATCGGACAAATCCAAGGAGGTAAAAAAGTGATTATTACCACTTCAGAGCAAGTAGAGGGCAAAAAGATTGTCAAGACTATAGGCTTGGTTAAGGGCAACACCATCAGGGCAAGGCATGTTGGCAGGGACATTAAGGCTGGGTTAAAGAGCATAATTGGGGGAGAGATATCCGATTATACCCACATGATGAGTGAAGCCAGGGAGCAAGCTATCCAGAGAATGGTAGAGGATGCGGAGAAAAAAGGGGCTAATGCCGTAATCGGTATGAGGTTTGCCACCTCAATGATAATGCAGTCGGCTTCTGAGGTATTAGCCTATGGCACCGCGGTGGTGCTGGAGTAGATGGGGTCTCCCTGATAAATGGAGGG
>JAZGHN010000129.1:0-16620 GCA_036481135.1 Dehalococcoidales bacterium
CTACCGGGCTTATGTGCGGGGGAAGGTGGCGAGCTTCAAGTTTGATGACCCCCATATCTCGGAAGAGGAGAGGGCAAAGAGTTTAGCCAGCGCCAAGAGCTACTTTGACCTTGCAGAATCGTATATATGAAGAAGGAGGGGATGAGGAAATTGAAGGAGCCGTTTGCCAAATTTATAGAAACCGAACTAGGATCCGGTTTTCTGCTCATTGCCTGCGGGCTCCCCGGTACCTGGAAGACGGAGACCACCGAGGAGGTATCAAAGATTAAGGGCTACCCCATCCTCCGCACCGACCTGATTAGGAAAGAAGTGCTGAAAAATGAGGATATTTTTGATGAGAAGGTCGCCTCTAATATGGATAAACGAAAAAAGGTCTATGATGAGATGTTCAGACAGGCAGATAAGACCTTGGCAAAGGGCGATGGGGTGATATTAGATGCTACCTTCGTCACCCAGTCATTAAGGAGACGGGCAGCTGAGATAGCCGCCAAACACGGCAAGACATTTGTTATCCTGCAGACAGATTGCCTGGAAGAGGCATCCATCAAGCGGATACTGGAGCGCACTAAAGAGAACTATGTATCAAACGCACTGACCAGACAAGCCTACCTCAATAATAAAAAGAGATTTGAGGAGGTGGACTTGAATGACCTGAAGGGCTTGTACCCCAACCTCGATATCATTCACCTGATAGTGGACACCCGGTACGACTCTCCTCAAGATTGGTACATCATCGGTGTGGAAAAGAAATGAAGATAGACCTACACATCCATACCAGGACCGGCTCCGATGGCAATCTCTCCGTTGAACAGGTTTTCCCAGAGGCGAAAGGAAGAGACATAGATTTAATGTCGATAACCGACCATGATTCTATAGCCTGCCAAGAAAGAGCAATAACGCTGGCAAAGGAGTGTGGCATTTCCTACATTACTGGAGTAGAATTGAATGTGGCATTCCAGCCTCCCGGTGGCAAGTCCACTTCCCTCGATTTTCTGGGATACCAGTATGACATCAATAACCAAGAACTGAAGAATAAACTCCAATTGATGAGAGAACACAGAGAAGCAAGAGCACGCCAAATTTTAGAGAAATTGAATGTTGAGTTTGATAAAGAGAATATTGAAAGATTTACCGAGCAAGACCTCCAGAATATACAGAATAGTGTCGGCAGCGCCTTCGGCCGACCCCATATAGCCAACTACCTGATAGAAAAGGGGGTTGTCAGCAACAAGCAAGAGGCGTTTGATAAATATCTGGTCAAGTGTGATGTCCCCAAGTATCCGCTTTCGCTTGCCGAAGCATCAAGGTTGATTAGAGACGCCGGCGGTATCCTGGTGCATGCCCACCCCAACGACCCCAATGGCACATCTCTAGTAAGAATAACACACGATTTAGAGGAACAGACGAAGATTATAGAACAATATATGTTAAAATACATAGATGGCGTGGAGTGCTGGCACTCAAGACACGATGCCGACACTACTGCTCACTACATCGAGTTCGCCAAGAAGCACGGCCTACTTATGACCGGGGGCAGTGATTGCCATCAAAAACCGATAATTATGGGCACGCTGGATATACCCCACTGGGTAGCCGGTCAATTCGAGCAATTGAAGGTTGCTTGATATAAAAACCGAGTTTTAAGGAGGTGAGGTAGATAAATAATCAATCTGATATTAAAGACCCTTCCCTGGCTGAAGCGGGCAAGCAGCGAATAGAGTGGGCTTCTCAGCAAATGCCAGTGGTGAAACTAATCAGGGAGAGATTCGCCAAAGAGAAGCCCTTAAAGAGACTCAGAATCTCAGCCTGCCTTCATATTACCACCGAGACAGCAAACCTGGCCCTAGCTTTAAAGGAGGGCGGAGCCAACATTATCCTATGCGCCTCTAATCCGCTCAGCACTCAGGATGATGTTGCTGCTGCCCTAGTAGAATATGGCATTCCGGTCAATGCCATCAAGGGCGAGGATGATGCCACCTACTATAAGCATATCAATACTGCCCTGGATAATAAGCCTCAACTCACCATAGATGATGGCGCCGACTTGGTTGCCACCCTCCACACCAAGAGAAGCGATTTAATCGCCAATGTCATCGGCGGCACTGAGGAAACCACCACCGGTATCATCCGACTACGCAGCCTGGAGAAAAAGGGGGGATTAAGATACCCCATAATCGCGGTAAATGACGCTCAATCCAAGTACCTATTTGATAATCGCTACGGCACCGGGCAGAGTACCATTGATGGCATCACCCGTGCCACCAATATCTTATGGGCAGGGAAAAAGGTAGTGGTCTGTGGCTATGGCTGGTGCGGACATGGCATAGCCCTAAGAGCCAAAGGGCTGGGGGCACAGGTAATCATAACTGAGGTAGAACCCCTCCGCGCCCTAGAGGCGGTTATGGATGGCTACCAGGTGATGCCACTGATGGAAGCGACTAAAGTGGGAGAGGTCTTCATCACCATTGCTGGTAATAAAAACGTTATTGATAAAGCCCACCTCCAAGCGATGAAGAATGGAACCATTCTAGCCAATAGCGGGCATTTTAATGTAGAGATAAACATCCCCGCCCTGGAAAGCATGGCTCGTAGCAAGCGACGGATACGACCCTTCATGGATGAATATACCCTGAACGACGGGCGCCGCTTATACCTGCTGGGCGAGGGGAGGTTGATTAATCTGGCTGCTGCTGAAGGGCACCCACCCACTGTTATGGATATGAGCTTCGCTAACCAGGCCCTGTGTCTGGAATACATAGCCAAGAATAAGGACAAGCTCACGCTCAAGGTTTACCCCGTCCCGGAAGAAATAGATAAACAGGTAGCTCGGTTAAAACTAAGCTCCATGGGCATCGACATTGATAGTTTAACCCCGGAGCAAGAGAAATACCTGACCAGTTGGGATGAAGGAACATAAAAGGAGGAAAAATGCCTAGCAGTTTTAGTAGCTCCCCTGTCTACCTAATTACTTCGGAATCGGTTACCGAAGGGCACCCTGATAAGCTATGTGACCATATATCAGATGCTATTCTGGACGCCATCCTGAGCAAGGACCCGTATGGCAGAGTAGCCTGCGAGACAGCGATAACCAACGGGTTGATAATTGTTATGGGAGAGATTACCACCGAGTGCTACATTGAAATCCCCCAGATAGTAAGAGAGGTGGTTCGCGATGTAGGCTACACCCACCCTGAATACGGCTTTGATTATCAATCCTGCGGAGTGCTGGTCTCCATTAACGAGCAGTCCGCCGATATTGCTCTGGGGGTGGATAAATCGCAGGAAGCAAAAGCGACTTCAAAAGCCGAAGACCTGGATAAGATTGGTGCTGGTGACCAGGGAATGATGGTTGGCTTCGCCTGTAATGAGACACCGGAGCTTATGCCCACGTCCATTTCTCTGGCACACAAGCTATGTCGGCATCTGGCACAGGTCAGGAAAGATAAGACTCTACCTTATCTCCGCCCCGATGGGAAATCACAGGTAACGGTAGAATACCACAACGGTGTTCCCAAACGAGTTGCTAGCGTGGTAATAGGAGCCCAGCATGACCCCGATGTCAGCCACGATAAAATCGAAAAGGATATTATCAAGCAGGTAATCAAGGCAGTCATTCCTGCCGCACTATTGGACAGCCAAACTAAATATTATGTCAACGCCACCGGTCGGTTCGTAATCGGCGGTCCTGTATCCGACACCGGTTTCACTGGTCGCAAGATTCTGGTTGACGCCTATGGCGGTATAGCTCGACACGGCGGAGGTGCTTTCTCGGGCAAAGACCCGACCAAGGTCGACCGCTCAGCGGCTTATGCCGCCCGCTACATAGCCAAGAACATGGTGGCTGCCGGGCTAGCCGAGCGGTTAGAACTTCAGGTTTCCTATGTTATCGGTAAGGCTCACCCGCTCTCCATCTCTATAGAAACCTTTGGCACGGCTAAGGTTAACCAAGCGGTTTTGCGTAACCTGATTGATAAACACTTTGACCTCAGACCTGAAGCAATTATCCGAACCTTTGACCTCCGCCGCCCTATCTACCGACAGACTGCCTGCTACGGTCACTTCGGGCGAGACGACCTTGACCTCCCCTGGGAAAAGACCGACAAAGCCGAAATCCTCAGAAAAGAGACACTAGGTAAGGAGTAAAGGAGAGATTTTAGAGGGGCTTTGCCCCTCTTCTTAACTCTTCCCCCTCACCTTTGAAGGAGAGGGGGATAAAGGGGGAGAGGTAGATAAAACCAAAGATGGAAAAGGTACTCCTTTCCTGGAGTGGTGGCAAGGATAGCGCCATCACTCTATATGAAATTCAAAAAGACAAAAGGTATGAAATAGTATCTTTGCTCACCACCGTTACCGAGGGTTATGACCGAGTCAGCCTGCATGGGGTGCCCAGGATTCTGATTGAGCAGCAGGCAAAATCTCTGGGCCTGCCCCTGCACAAGGTATTTATTCCCAAGGTTTCTTCTAATGAAGAATATGAGGCTAAGATGAACGAAACCCTTACCAAGTTTAAACAGGATGGTATCTCCCGGGTAGTTTTCGGCGATATCTTTTTAGAATGGGTGAAAAAATATCGAGAAAACAATCTATCAAAGCTGGGAATGAAGCCGCTCTTCCCTATATGGGGAAGGGATACCACTGAACTTACTCGGTCATTTATCGCCCTGGGCTTCAAAGCCGTGGTCACCTGCGTTGATACCAAGGTTCTTGACAAGAGCTTTTTAGGCAGGATAATCGATGAAAGCTTCACCGCTCAACTTCCTCCCAGTGTTGACCAAGGAGGCGAAAATGGAGAATTTCACTCCTTCGTTTTTGATGGGCCGATATTCAAGGAGCGGATAGCCTATAAGCTAGGCAAACAGGTGTCAAAGGATTCATTCTACTTTCGCGATTTGTTGCCGATAAAAGGGGGCAAAGGGTGACAGATAATCCCATTAAATTCGGCACCGATGGCTGGCGAGGGATTATTGCCCAGGACTTCACCTTTGATAATGTGCGGAGCTGCGCCCAGGCGGTAGCCGAATATTTAAAACAGAGCGGCCTAGCCTGCCGAGGGCTGATTGTAGGATATGACACCCGTTTTGCCTCCGAGGACTTCGCTTCAGCCACTGCCGAGGTGGCGGCTGGCAACGGGATAAAGGTATCCCTCTGTTCCCAGGCTACCCCGACGCCGGTGGTAAGTTATGGTGTCCTCACCCAAAAGGCGGGCGGGGCTATCGTGATAACTGCCAGCCATAATCCAGCTAAATGGAGCGGTTTTAAGTATAAGTCCGAGATCGGTTCCAGCGCTTCGTCCGAGGTTACGGCTCAAATAGAAAAGAACATTGCTCTCATCCTTGGCACAGGTGAAGTAAATCGGATACCACAGGCTGAAGCTCTCCATAAAGGATTGATAGAATACCTCGACCTAGCCCCAATCTATTTTGACCATTTAACCAGCCTTATCGACCTAAATGAGCTACGCCGAGCCAAGCTGAAGGTAGTTGTTGACCCCATGTATGGAGCCGGGATTTGCTATTTCAAGACTCTGTTAGGTAATGGGGTTATGGAGCTAATAGAGATAAATAGCGAACGAAACCCCTTATTCTCCGGGATACAACCAGAGCCGATTGCCGCTAACTTAGCCAAGCTCTCGGCTACAGTCACAAGGCGAAAGGCAGACGTAGGGGTGGCTATTGATGGCGATGCCGACCGCCTCGGCATTGTAGATGAGAACGGCGTATTTCTAACCCCCCTCCAGGTCTTTGCCCTGCTCGCTCTTTACCTGCTGGAGGTACGCGGCGAGCGAGGTCCCATAGTGAAGACAATAACCACTACCAATATGCTCTACCGCCTAGGGGAGATATTCGGGGTGCCAGTCCATGAAACACCGGTGGGCTTTAAGTATGTCGCCCCGATGATGATAGCTGAAAATGCCCTCATCGGCGGCGAGGAATCCGGCGGCTATGGCTTCAGGGGACATATGCCAGAACGAGATGGTATCCTGGCTGGGCTCTATTTCCTTGACCTGATGGTCAGAACAGGCAAAAGCCCATCGCAACTCATTGACTACCTCTACAGCAAGGTTGGTCCCCACCACTTTAAGCGTATAGATGTAGAATTCCCTAAGGACAAGCGCCAGGCAATAATCGACCGCATCGAGCATAATCCCCCCCAATCCATCGAAGGGGTCAAGGTGGTGAACCTGGATGCCAGAGACGGTTTCCGATTTACCCTAGCTGATAATACCTGGCTGCTCATCAGGTTCTCTGGAACTGAGCCAGTGCTTCGCCTCTATACCGAAAGCGATTCCCCGGCCCGGGTGGAAAAGCTGCTTGAGCGGGGGAGAGAAATAGCTGGAGTCTGAGGAGAGATGGACATGAAAGACGAGCTTCCCCAAAAAACAGAAAAGCCCTGGGGTTATGAGCTGTTATATGCTCGCACCCCAAAGTATGTGGGCAAGGTCATTTTTATAAAAAAAGGACATCGGCTCAGCCTCCAATACCATGAGCTTAAGGACGAAAGCATGTATATCTATCAGGGGAAGGTACAGATGGAAATTGAAGGAGCCGATGGTCAGTTGACATCATATATAGCCCAGCCCGGCCATGCCGTCAGAATTCCTCCCCACACCAAGCACCGCCTGGAGGCTATTGAAGATACGACCCTCCTTGAGGTGTCCACCCCGGAGCTGGAAGATGTAGTCAGAGTAGAAGACGACTACGGAAGAGCCAAGCCTGAATAAAGAGGACAGATATGTTCTCGTTATATGACGAGTTGGCTCCTGTATCCGAAGATAGTAGATTAACGCTTGGTGTATTGAGGGGCTTTGCGGGCTCGCCTGAGTCCAGCCTTCTTCCGCTCTTTAATTCGGGAATCTCGGGTAAGCAGCCCCTTCTGGCGGAGTATCGGCCTCAGACGTCCATCGGCTTCTACCAGAGCTCGAGCAATACCATGAGAAATAGCACCACCCTGCCCCGACATGCCACTCCCGTTCACCTTAACCTCAGCATTGTACTTGCCAACACTATCAGTAACCAAAAACGGTTGTAATATGGTGCGGCGGTGCTCAGGACGAGGGAAACGCTCCTCATAGGGAACACCATTGACAATGATAGCGCCACTGCCCGACGATAGCCTTACTCGAGCTACAGCCGTCTTGCGTTTGCCTACCCCATAAAAAGCAGCTTGTTTTGCCATTTGAACCCTATTTCTTCCTCTTAACCGGGTGCGGGTGAGTATCACCGACATATACTCTGAGCTTCTTCATCATATTAGCACCTAGTCGGGTATGGGGCAACATCCCCTTAACCGCATGCTCAATCACCCGGGTGGGATCGGTCTCCATCAATTTATCATAACTAATAGTTTTAAGTCCCCCAGGATATCCTGAATGTCTATAATAGACCTTCTGCTTAGCCTTATTACCGGTAACTCGAACCTTACCGGCGTTAATAACAACCACATAATCACCGGTATCCAAATTCCGAGTGAATATCGGCTTATGCTTGCCCATAAGCAAACGGGCTACCTGAGTGGCCAATCTGCCTAAAACCTGGTCGGCAGCATCAATAACATGCCACTCTCGCTTGATTTCAGACGCCTTGACACTATAGGTTTTCACTATATCTCCTCTCCAAAGGGGCTGGGATAATTTACCCGCATGAGGCACAGCCCGCAGGCAGGAGCGGCGGGAGCTGCTAAACCGGGCTGTTTCGCCTCCATTATACCATGAAACTGGTCAATGGTCACTTTACCCAAGCCAACTTTAATCAGAGGACCTACTGTATTGCGCACCTGATGGGGCAGGAAGGAGTTAGCCACCATGTTAAAAATGACCAAGTCCCCGTCCCTCTCCACCTTCACTTTATACACATTCCGCCTTGTGTTTTCAATCACGCCCCCGAGGCAACTAGCAAATGAGGCGAAGTCATGCTCACCGGCAAGGGCCTGACATACCCTATCCATAGCCTCAATATCAAGGTGCCCGGCAACACGATAAGAGAAACCATTGCTGAATGGAGACCGGGTCAAGCTATTTAATACATAGTAATTATACTCCCGGCTGATAGCATCACGCCTGACATCGAAAGAATCCTCTACCTTGTACGCTGCCTTAACGGCGATATCCTTAGGCAAATAGTAGTTTAAACCGTTAATAAAAGTCCGCGGAGAGAGGGAGGAGTTAGTCCTAAAGCCGACTACCTGACCCCTAGCATGAACTCCAGCATCGGTTCGACTAGCCCCCATCACCCGGAGCTTCTCTCCGGTAAGCTTACTCAATGCTTCCTCCACCTCACCCTGAATAGTAGGTGCATTAGCTTGCAGCTGGAAACCATGGTAGTGAGTACCATCATATTCCACGATTAACGCCATTTTAGTGGTTGCTGCCAAGTTGACCGCCTCCCCTACTCTACCAACTCCAGCTGAACCATAGCTGCCCCATCGCCCAACCTAGGTCCCAGCTTAGTGATACGGGTATATCCACCGGGGCGCTCGGCGTACCTGGAGGCAAGGTCAGTAAATACCTTATCAGCCACCTGCTTATCTAAAATAAATGATGTTGCCTGACGACGGGAGTGAAGTCCGCCCTTCTTCCCCAAGCTAATCATCTTCTCAGCCAGGCCACGCACTTCCTTAGCCTTAGCCTCGGTGGTGGTAATTTTTTCATAGTTCAAAAGGTCAGTAACCAGGTTGCGATACATCGCCCTCCTGTGTCCCGAAGACCCGCCCAATTTTCTACCAGCTATTTTATGCCTCATCCTGTGTTTCCTCTTCAGCCGATGGGGTGGACTCTTCAACTGGCGGAGCTGGCTCTTCAACTCCAGATTTAAGAGACAGTCCCAGCTCCTCGAGATGTTCCTCTAGCTCCTGTTTTGACTTCTGCCCAAAGTTCCGCAAGGCAAGCAGCTCTTTCTCTGTCGTACCTATAAGTTGCCCCACAGTGTCAATGCCGCCACGTCGCAAGCAATTCATGGTACGCACTGATAAATTCATTTGGTCTACAGGCATATTATATAGCTCATCAGGGATAGATAAGCGGACAGCCTCCTCCTCTTCCTTCAGTTGAGAAACCCTGACATAATCAACAAAGGGGGTAAACTGCTCTACTAGAATGGCAGCACTGCGGCTAATGGCCTCGGTTGGTGATATGGTACCGTCTGTCCACACCTCCAGAAATAACTGCTGATGGCTACTCTCCCGACCAACATGAATGGGCTCAACGGTAAAATTAACCTTACGCATCGGGGTAAAGATAGCATCCACTGGAATCGTTCCCACAGGCAGATTACCGCTGGACTCAGCTTGCCTGTAGCCCTCGCCTATTTCCACATCAAGCTCCACATAGAGTTTGGCCTCAGGCGAATCTAAAGTAGCTAAATAAAGCTCAGGGTTGGCAATTTCAAAGTCAGTTGAGGACTTAATATCAGCAGCACAAACTCGCCCCTCCCCCTCCACCTCCAGTATTAACTTGCCTGGTTGGTCCGAAACAGGGCTTAACCTCAACTCTTTGACATTAAGCAAAAACTCCGGGACATCTTCCTGCACATGAGGAATAGTGGAGAATTCATGCTGAATCCCCTCAATCCTAACCCTAGTTACTGCTGCCCCAGGAAGATAGCTAAGCAGCACCCTCCGTAAAGAGTTCCCTAAAGTGATGCCGAAGCCCCTCTCCAGGGGCTGGGCAACAAATCGTCCAAAGTTATCTCTGCTCTCCACACACTCAATCTTCGGAATTACTAAGCGAGACAAAATGCTACCTCCTCATTAATTATCTTATCGTGAGTAGTGCTCAACTATAGCCTTGCCCTCAAATTTAGCATCAATGTCATCAGGGGTAGGTAGCGATGAAATTCGACCGACTAGTTTCTCTTTATCCAGGCTTAGCCAACTTGGAATCGACTTAGCCTCAATGTTCTGAGCCGTTTGCTTATAATATTCGGTCTCGGCACTACTCTCCTTCCAGCTAATAGTATCACCTTCTTTGGCCAAGCAGGAGGGTATATTGGTTTTACGCCCATTGAGCATGATATGCCCGTGTTGAACTAGCTGACGGGCTTGAGAGCGAGAATCGGCAAAGCCCAAGCGATAGACCACATTATCAAGCCGTCTCTCTAACAACACTAGCAGATTTTCCCCAGTGATGCCTGACTGCCTCTCGGCTTGGGTGAAAAGCCGCCTGAACTGCCTCTCCATAATCCCGTAGCTGTGGCGGGCTTTTTGCTTCTCCTTCAATTGGTAACCACGGTCGGAAATTCTGCGCTGTCGAGTAAACTGCCGTCCCGATGGTTTTGTTCGCCTATCCAGGGCACACTTTGGACCAAGACACCTACTGCCTTTAAGCATCAATTTCTCACCGCTATGACGGCATAATTTACAAACTGCTGCTGTATACCTTGCCACTTCTCTGCTCCTATACTCTTCTTCTCTTGGGAGGGCGACAACCATCATGGGGGATGGGAGTCACATCCCTAATACTAGTAATATTAATACCTGCACTCTGCAGGGAACGAATAGCTGCCTCGCGCCCACTGCCTGGCCCTTTAACGTAAACGTCTACCTGGCGTAGGCCGTGCTCCATTCCCCTCCGTGCTGCCTCCTGAGCTGCCAATTGAGCAGCATAGGGGGTGCCTTTACGCGAGCCCTTAAACCCGACCGTCCCCGAGCTTCCCCAAGCAATAACATTCCCCTCGGGGTCAGTGAGAGTCACTATAGTATTGTTAAAGGTTGACTGGATATAGGCTCTCCCTGCTGGGATAGATTTGCGTTCTCGCCTTCTTCCGGTTCGCTTCTTTTGCGGCATTTCGATCTCCTCTTCAACTATATAATGGCTTTTTACTTCTTGGTCGTACCACGCCTCTTCCCCCTACCAGCCACTGTCTTACGAGAACCGCGCCTGGTACGAGCATTGGTTCGCGTTCGCTGTCCTCTGACAGGCAGGCCATGGCGGTGCCTGACACCACGATAGCTACCAATCTCAATGAGACGTTTGACATTAAGGTCAACCTCTTTCCTCAGTTCCCCCTCAACCTTGTGCTCCCGGTCAACAGCTTCTCGGATACGATTAACCTCATCCTCGGTAAGGTCATCCACCTTGGTCTCAGCATTGACACCGATTTGAGCTAGAATCCTCCGGCTCATGCTAGGGCCAATGCCATAGATATACTGCAGCGAGACCCAAACCTGCTTATTCTTCGGTATATCTACACCAGCTATACGTGGCATTTATAACCCCCTCTCATCAAATAATACTTAGCCCTGCCTCTGCTTATGCCTCGGGTTGCGGCAAATGACCCTGACAACCCCCCGCCGCTTCACTATCCTACACTTTTCACACCTGACTTTAACTGAAGCCTTAACCTTCATGATAACTCCTTAATTACTTCAACCGGTAGGTAATTCTGCCTCGACTCAGGTCATAAGGGGAAAGCTCTATCAATACTGTATCCCCGGGCAGGATTCTAATATAGTGTAATCTTATCTTACCCGAAATGTGAGCCAGCACCTTATGCCCATTAGCCAACTCAACACGAAACATAGCATTAGGCAATGACTCCAGTACTTTCCCCTCGACCTCAATAGTCTCTTTCTTAGGCACTACACTCCTTCACTATATAACTATATAATAGTAAGCACCTCGGGCTCAGTATGCGTAATAGCAATGGTATGCTCAAAGTGAGCTGAGAGACTCCCGTCGGCAGTAAGTACCGTCCAACGGTTACCATCGAGCTGAGTATGCCAATCACCAACATTCACCATAGGTTCAAGGGCAAGGGTCATACCCTTTCTCAATACCGGACCGGCTCCTGGTTGGCCAAAATTAGGTATCTGAGGTTCCTCATGCATCTCTCGACCAATACCATGCCCGGTATACTCACGGACTACCGAATAGCCCCTTGACTCAGCACAATTCTGAATTGCCGCTGAAATATCTCCCAACCTTCCCCCTAGCTGGGCAGCAGCGATGCCAGCCTGCAAAGCAGCTTGGGCAGTATCCATAAGCTGCCCAGCCTGCGAGCCGATCTCACCCACACCTATGGTCACCGCGGCATCACTCTGAAAACCATCAAAAATCGCCCCAAAGTCAAGAGATACAATATCACCCTCATTTATAACCCGCTCCCCAGGAATCCCATGCACTATCTCATCATTTACCGAGACACACAGGTTAGCCGGGAATCCCCGATACCCCTTAAACGAGGGTTTGGCTCCCAGCTTCTCTGTCTCTCTACCTGCGATAATATCCAACTCCTTGGTCTTCATCCCCGGTCTCACTTGCTTACTCAATATATCCAGTACGGTGGCTACAACTTTGCCTGCCTGTCGCATAATAGCGATCTCTCGAGCTGATTTGATAATTATACCCATCCAATTATAAACCCTCCCCCTGAAGGGCGGTGATTACCCTCTCACCTACCTCGTCTACGCCTCCCTCTCCAGCTACCGCCACCAGCTTACCAGCCTGAGTATAATAGTCGATAAGGGGGGCTGTCTCAGTAAAGTAAACCTCCAGCCGCTTTCCGACGGCCTCGGCAGCATCATCAGAACGCTGATATAGCTCACCACCGCACTCATCACACCTGCCCCAAACCTGAGGAGGAGAACTCACGGTGTGATAAGGCACCTGGCAACTGCGACAAACCCAGCGTTCACCCAAGCGTTTTATAAGCTCCTCTTCAGAGACCTTGATATATACCACCTTGTCTATAGCCTTACTCTGCTGGGCCAAAGCCTTGTCCAATGCCTCAGCCTGCTCCAGATTCCGGGGAAACCCATCAAGGATTACCCCGGATTCACAAGCCGGAGCTGATATACCCTGTAGAACCATTGATATTGCAATAGAGTCAGGAACTAAAACTCCCTTTTCCATATAAGACTTAGCCTTCATTCCCAACTCAGTTCCCCGTTCTACTTCCTGGCGAAGCAAGTCGCCCACGGCAAAGTGAAGCAAATTCAGCTTCTGAGCCACATAAGCGGCTTGTGTTCCCTTGCCTGCTCCAGGAGCACCCAGAAAAACAATATACACCCTTTCTCCTATTTGATAAAGCCTTCATAGCGCCGCATTATCAGTTGCGCCTCTATTTGTTTCATAGTATCCAAAATAACACCAACCACAATAAGCAAACCCATGCTGGATAACTGAAGGTCAACGCCGGTAGTTTCTCGACCGACAAAGGGCATTATACCCACAATAGCCAAAAAGAAGGCTCCCGCCCAGGTAATGTTCTTAATAACCCGATTAAGGTACTCAGAGGTATGCTTCCCCGGTCGAATTCCGGGGATAAATCCTCCCTGCCGCTGTAAGACACCGGGTAAATTCTGCTGCTGAAAGATCACCATAGTATAGAAGAAGGTAAAGGCAATAGCCAGCACAAAGAAGAGTCCCCAATAAAACAAGCCCATAGGCAACGCTGCCCTCGGGTCGAACAGATTGGCAATAGAGTTAGCGAAGTTAGGATCAGCTCCAACTGGAGCGGCAAAATAACTAGCTATCATACCTGGGAACATTACCACTGACATGGCAAAGATAAGGGGTATCATTCCAGCCATGTTTACCCGCAGTGGGATATGGGATGAGCCTGCTTGTCGATACATACGACCACTGCGAAAGGTGCTACGAGCATATTGCACAGGAACACGACGGTGCGCCTCAGTGAAGATAACTATTACCGCCACCGTGATTAAGGCTAGAGCGACATAGCCCGCCAAACCAATGGGATTGGTCATGGCTGCGAAACTGCCCCGGATAACCATGTCACTAAAGCCAGCCACGATACCGCCAAATATTATTATGGACACACCATTACCGATGCCATATTCCGTAATAAGCTCACCCAGCCAGACCAAGAACATGGTGCCAGCTATCATTGAAAGAACCATAGCCGCCGTGGGCAATGCCCCAACGCTAGTGAGCACAGGGGGGTCAGCACGCTGGAGCAGAATCATCTGTCCATAACCGGCAACGCCTGCCATGGGCACAGTCAACCAGTGAGTAATCTGATTAATCCTATTCCTCCCAGCATCCCCCTCCTGAGAAAGGGCTTGCAGCCGAGGTATAACAGGCGTCAGCAGCATCATTATAATTGAGGCTGTTATATAAGGATAAACCCCTAGCGCCGCTACGCTGAAATGTCTCATAGCACCGCCACTAAACAGGTCAAGCATGCCCAGCATGGCATTACGTTCAAATAGCTGCTTCAGAGCCTCAGGGTCCACGCCAGGAAGGGTTACATGAGCCACAAAACGAAATATCACCAGCATTCCAATGGTAAACAGAATGCGGCGTCTTAAATCAGGTACGCGCATGGCGTCAAGCATCGCCTGGAGTAATCGCGGTCTACTAACTTGTCTTTGCTGCATGCCCAATCTCCTCCACCGTGCCTCCTGCTGCCTCAATCTTTGCTTTAGCAGCGGCGGAGAACTTGTTTGCCCTTACCACCAAGGGGCGGTCAATATCACCCTCAGCCAGAATTTTAACTGGGCGCCTTAGAGATTTTACCACTCCTGCGGCTACCAATTTCTCTGGCGTTACTTCGCTTCCAGCCTCAAACACATTAAGCTTATCTATATTAACCACGCTATACTCTACCCTAAAGATATTGACAAAGCCACGCTTCCGGGGTAAGCGTCTGATTAACGGCAGTTGCCCACCTTCAAAGCCACGGGTCGTCTTACCACCAGAACGAGACTTCTGCCCTTTGCAACCTCGCCCCGAATAGGTACCGTGCCCACTGCCATCCCCCCGACCTACTCGCTTCCGACCTTTCTTAGAGCCGGGAGCGGGAAAGAGCTCATTCTGCCTCACGAGCTTCCTCCTCTACCTCAACCAGATGTTGCACCTTATTTATCATGCCCCGAACTGAACGGCAGTCATCATGGGTAACACGCTGATTTAGTCGACGAAAACCGAGAGCCTTTAAGGTTTTCCTCTGAACCCTGTTATAGCCGATACCGCTCTTCACCCAGGTAACATATAGCTTACTCACTGGGTACTGCCTCCTCAGCTTTAACCACCGACTTTCGTCTGGCTAATTCCTCCTTGGGATTCTTAAGCTGGCTGAGGGCAAGCATTGTTGCCTTAGCCACGTTAATTTTATTAGCACTACCTAATGATTTAGTCAAAATATCCTTGATTCCAACTGCTTCCACCACAGCTCGGATGCTACCGCCAGCAATAATGCCCGTACCTGGCGTTGCCGGTTTCAGTAACGCCTCAGCCGCTCCAAACTTAACCACTATTTTATAGGGAATAGTAGTCCCAGCCAGTGGTACCTTAATCAAATTCTTCTTAGCCACAGCGCTAGCCTTACTGATTGCGCTTGGCACGTCATTAGCCTTACCGGAGCCAAGACCTACATGCCCATTACCATCCCCAGTTACCACTAAGGCACTAAAACTGAGGCGTTTCCCCCCCATCATCACCTTAGTCACTCGATTAACATAGATGAGCTTATCATTCAGCTCCAGTTCTGTGGGATCTATCTTGCTTACCAGCTCCTTCACCTCCTCAGAATTTTAGCCCTGCTTCCCGAGCTGCCTCGGACAAGGCTTTAACTCTGCCGTGATACTTGTATCCGCCACGATCAAAGACCACCTGAGTTATCCCCTCATTCAATGCTCGCTCAGCTACCAGAGAGCCAACAAGTCCAGCCCTATCCCTCTGTGCCTTACCCACCGCTTTATCCTTTATTTCAGGGTCAAGGGTTGAGGCATGGGTCAGAGTATTTCCCAGCGAATCATCGATAATCTGGGCATAGATATGATTCAGGCTACGAAAAACACATAATCGTGGCCTAGAGCTAGTGCCTTTCACCTTGGCTCTAACTCGGTTATGTCTTCTCAGACGTGCCATCTTAGGCGTAGCTTTGCTCATCACACTCACTAGCACTTTATTTACTTGGCCTTGCCTGATTTCAAGGAAACCAGCTCTCCTACATATCTAATGCCTTTACCCTTATAGGCATCAGGGGGACGAATGGCCCTAATCTCGGCTGCCATCCGACCCACTGCTTCCTTATCAATTCCACTAACTTTAATACGATTTGCCCCTCCCACATCCAGAGAGACACCGGGTAACGGTGGTACCTCCACCGGGTGGGAAAAGCCAACACGAAATATCAGCTTATCTCCCGCCTTTTCCACCCGATAACCCACCCCTACTATCTCAAGATTCCTCTCAAAACCTTTAGTTACCCCCTCCACCATATTAGCCAAAAGACTCCGCGTCAGCCCATGCAAAGAACGATGCTCTTTGCTATCACTAGGTCGCGACACCGTCAGGTTATCGTCGCTCAAGGCAATAGACATATCAGGGTTGAAACGACAATGAAGCTCCCCCTTAGGTCCGGTTACCGCGACCTTATTCTCTTTGTCGATATTTACTGTCACCCCTTGTGGCACAGTTATCGGCATCCGCCCTACTCTAGACATACATATCACCCCAATATCGGTTTACCACACATAGCATAATAGCTCGCCACCAATCCCCTCACGCCAGGCCTGATGTCCTGTCATTACCCCTTTAGGTGTAGAAATAATGGCAACACCCAAACCACCATAAATACGGGGGATCTCCTTACTCCCAGCATACACCCTCAACCCAGGCTTACTTACTCGCTCCAATCCGGAGAGGACTGGCTGATT
>JAZGHN010000130.1:0-2860 GCA_036481135.1 Dehalococcoidales bacterium
TGTCACTGTACTGATATGCCAGCAGCCTGTCTTTTGGCTCGGGAGTTCGGCGACAGGTTCTTCTTCAACAATGCTGGCACTGTTACTGATTTAGCCTAAGGAGTTGTCCGTGGAGCTTTCAATTCAATTAGCCCCCAAACACAAGCCAGGCCTGCTACTGGCAAACCCGGTGATGACCGCCTCGGGCACATTCGGCTACGGCACCGAGTATAGCCAACTTTTTGATATTCAGCGGCTGGGAGCCATCGTATGCAAGGGAACCACTCTTACCCCCAGAGAGGGTAACCCCCAACCCAGACTGGCCGAGACAGCCTGCGGCTTGCTCAATTCAATCGGGTTTCAGAATATTGGCGTCAGGGCTTTAATCAAGGAAAAGGCACCAATCTGGGCAAACTGGCGGGTGCCGGTCATCGTTAATATTGCCGGCGACACCATTGACGATTACGCCAAAGTGGCTGGTGAGCTGGACGGCGCAGCTGGAATCAGTGCTATTGAAGTGAATATCAGCTGCCCCAATATCAAAGCCGGGGGTGTTGAGTTCGGAACTAACCCTGAGTCAGCCGCCGAAGTAACCAGTGCCGTCAAATCAGCCACCTCCCTGCCGATATTGGTCAAGCTGACCCCACACACCGATAATATAGCTAAAATAGCTACGGCGGTAGCTGAGGCTGGAGCCGATGCTATAACCGTAATCAATACCCTGAGGGGCATGGCTATCGACATTACCAAGCGCAAGCCTTTCTTGGGCAACATAGTCGGCGGTCTATCCGGACCAGCCATAAAGCCGGTGGCGCTATATATGGTTTATCAGGTAGCCAAGGCAGTAGATGTGCCCGTTGTCGGCTGTGGCGGCATTACCACCGCCAGCGATGCCATAGAGTTCATTATGGCTGGCGCCAGTGCTGTCCAGGTAGGCGCCGCCAACCTCACCTCCCCCCGCTCCGCGCTCGATGTTCTAGAAGGGATAGAAAAGTTCATGGAAAAAGAGGGGATAAAGAGCCTGAGTGAGCTTATCGGCGCTGCTAGGCGTTGAGCCCCTCAATATGCCGGAAACGGCGTCTGGTTTGTAAAGTTTCTATGTGGAGGGGATATGAATTTAAAACATTCCTTCCCGTCCCGTCGCTCAGCCGTAATGAGTAGTCGGGGAATGGTTGCTTCCAGTCAGCCCTTAGCCACACAGGCTGGAGCAAGCATGCTGCGGCAGGGAGGGAATGCCATCGATGCTGCCATCGCCACCGCTACCGTCTTAAATGTGGTGGAACCGATGGCAACCGGCATAGGCGGGGATGCCTTTGCTCTAGTATATATGAGCAAAAACAACGAATTGAAGGCGTTAAATGCCAGCGGACGAGCTCCCTACGCGGCCAGCTTGGAAACACTCCACAATCTGGGGTACCAGGAAATGCCGGAAACAGGCATACTTACCGTGACGGCTCCGGGCGCCTTGGATGGGTGGTGTTCACTCCTTGAGAAGTACGGCACCATGAGCTTGGCTCAGGTATTAGCACCAGCCATAGATTTAGCTGAGCAAGGGTTCCCGGTCACGGAGATTGTTGGGCATGTCTGGAAGAAAAATATCACCAAGGTACAATCCAATAACGTTACCGCCAGCACCTATCTTATAGAGGGGAGAGCACCTGAGCCAGGGGAGATTTTTGTCCAGCCAGACCTAGCCAGGACCTTCAAAAAGATTGCTGCAGGGGGACGTGACGTCTTTTACCAGGGAGAAATTGCGGAAGCTATAGCCGCCTGCTCTCGAGAAAACGGTGGGTTAATTGATATACCCGACCTGAAAGACCATACCTCCACCTGGGTAACACCGATAAGCACCAATTATCGTGGCTATGAGGTCTACGAATGCCCACCCAATGGTCAGGGACTCGTCGTGCTTCTAGCCTTAAATATACTGGAGGGTTACGACCTGCAATCTCTGGGGCACAACTCTCCTGAGTATCTGCACCTCCTGATAGAGGCGATAAAGCTGGCCTTTGCCGATGCCAGGAGATATATTGCCGACCCCGATTTTGTGGACATCCCCTTAGACAAGCTGCTGTCTAAGTCTTACGCCGAGCAGAGAAGGCGCCTGATAGATATAAACCGGGCGAGGCAGAAAGTGGAGGCAGGCACCGCACACACTAGCGAAGATACGGTTTACCTGGCGGTAACTGATGGTGAGGGCAACAGCGTCTCTTTTATCAATAGCCTTTTCGAGCCGTTTGGCTCCGCCGTAGCGGTCAGGGATACCGGTATTTTGCTGCAGGCCCGTGGCAGCGCATTTTCCCTGGAGGCAGGTCATCCCAACTGTATCCAGCCTCACAAGAGGCCATATCACACCATAATCCCAGCCATGGTCTTCAAGGATGGTAATCTGTTTCTCACCTTTGGTGTTATGGGTGCCCTTATGCAGCCACAGGGACAGGTTCAGGTATTGCTCAACATTATTGAATTCGATATGGGAGTGCAGACCGCTCTTGATGCCCCCAGATTCAGGTATCTTCAGGGCAATGAATGCATCTTCGAACCGGGTATACCGCCCAACGTTCTTCAAGAACTGACCAACAAAGGACACCATGTGGTGAAAGTGGATGACCCGTACTCCCAGCAGTTTGGCGGGGGACAGGCCATTATGGTACACCCTTCAACCAAAGCCCTCATCGCTGGCTCCGACCCTCGCAAAGACGGCTGTGCCATCGGGGTCTGGTAACTAAGGGGTGTAGGTTTAGTAGCGGGGGGTGGATTCGAGCCTGTGCTGCTCAGGCTCTCCGAAGAATGAGAGAGCTTATCATTACCACTACTGCTACCACCAGCGCTATGGTGAAGGCGAATTCAGGTACCTCAACTCCGGTAGCGCCGAATATGA
>JAZGHN010000131.1:0-6541 GCA_036481135.1 Dehalococcoidales bacterium
TTATCCACCTTATCGTAATCTACCTCAGGGAAGACAATTTGCTCCTTCAGCCCCAATGTATAGTTGCCCTGGCCATCAAAGGAATTTTGGGAAACCCCTTGAAACTCACGCACACGGGGTAGGACAGCGTTTACTAATTTGTCAAAAAAATCATACATGCGCTCTCCCCGCAGGGTTACCTTCAACCCAATAGACATCCCTGTCCTCAATCTGAAGGCAGCAATGGATTTCTTGGCGCGGGTGATAATGGGGTGTTGCCCTGAGATAGCAGTTAAATCCTTCTCAGCTGCTTCCATAGCCTTAGCCTCCCGAATTGCTTCCCCCAAGCCGATATTAAGCACTACCTTGTCCAGATGCGGTACCTGCATTATATTCTTATACCCGCAACGCTCCATTAGGTTGGGGATAACCTCTTTTTTATACATTTCCTTGAGTCGCGACATTTAATCAATTACCTCATTACAAGAGTGACAAACACGAACCTTCCTGCCATCATCTAAAAAGCGAAACCCAACTCGAGTAGGATGATTACACCGACTGCACAGCAACATAACATCGGACACATGAATTGGTGCTTCCCGTTCTATGACGCCTGCCTGCCTGACCCGACCTGTTGCTCTGGCATGCCTTTTGACGAAGTTGATATCCTCAACTGTTATCCGTTCATCCTTAGGGTAAACAAAGCGCACCTTACCCTTTTTGCCCTTATCCTTACCGGCAATAATTAACACGGTATCATTCTTTCTGATATTCATAGCTTCCTCATAAAACTTCAGGTGCCAGTGATATGATCTTGGTAAAATTCTTCACCCTTAACTCCCTGGCTACCGGTCCAAATATTCGCGTTCCTTTAGGATTATTCTTATCGGTAAGAATAACAGCCGCATTTTCATCAAACCTGATATAAGAGCCATCGGAACGTCGGTATTGCTGAGCACTGCGCACAATAACTGCCCTGACTACCTCCCCCTTCTTCACCACTGCCCCTGGAACTGCCCGCTTCACCGAAGCCACGATAACATCGCCCACCCGGGCGTATCTCCTTCTTGTGCCGCCCAACACATTAATGCACATAATCTGCCGGGCGCCAGTATTATCTGCTACTTTAAGCCTACTATAAGATTGAATCATCTCACCCCAGCCTGAAACCGATTTCAGGTTATCTCCTCAGGTTTAACCTTGGCTACCTCTCCTTTAGTTACTATCTCAGCTACTCGCCATCGCTTCTGCTTTGACAGTGGGCGAGTCTCTATAATCTTAACCATATCTCCCAGCCCACACTTATTTTTCGCATCATGGGCTTTATATTTAACCGCCCTCTTCAGAGTCTTCTTATATAACGTGTGGCGCCTGGGTGTTTCTACAGCCACAACCACCGTCTTATCCATCCGAGTACTCACCACACGTCCAAACCTGATCTTATGCTTACCTTCCATAGCTTAAATCACGAGCTTTCCGTGGGCTTTATACCCAGCTCTCTCTCCCTCTTTATGGTTTCTAATCTGGCAATCTGCCGTTTAACCCTCAGAATTTCGCGGTGGTTCACCAACTGCTTAGTGGCCAAGCGAAAACGAAGGTTAAAAAGCTCCTCATGAGCTGTTTCTAATTGCTTCGCCAATTTCTCATCGCTGAGAGCCCGAATCTCCTCGACCTTCAACTATGCTACTCCTTACTAGCAGAATCACTGCTAACACCGATATTAGCTTCCCTTACCACAAACTTAGTACCTATAGGAAGCTTATGTGAAGCTAGCCGCATTGCTCCCCGAGCCACCTCCTCACTAACGCCCCGCATCTCAAATAAAATTCTCCCCGGTTTAACCACAGCCACCCAATGGTCTAGGGCACCCTTACCTGAACCCATACGGGTCTCAGCTGGCTTACGGGTAACCGGTTTATCAGGGAAAATACGTATCCAGACTTTGCCACCACGGCGAACATGATGGGTAATAGCCCGCCGGGCAGCTTCAATCTGCCGACTGGTAACCCAAGCACACTCCAGCGCCCGCAGACCAAAATCACCAAAAACAATGGTATTTCCCGCCTGGGCTTTACCCTTACGAGACCCTCTATGATCCTTGCGGTATTTCACTCGTTTAGGTTGTAGCATCCTTCTCTTCTACCTCTACAGGGGCGGCTTCGGCAACCTCTGCAACTAACTCAGCAGGAGGTGAAGGCTCTGCCTCTATCCTTTTCTCAGCTACTGGCTCAGCTGGCTTCTCTGCTAATGGAGCAGCCGCTTCTTTAGCCTCCGCCTCAGCAGGTGCTTCCTCAACCTTGGCTGCAGCTTGTGGGAGAATATCACCCCTATATATCCAGACTTTTACCCCGATTCGGCCGAGAGCAGTATGTGCTTCAGCAAAGCCATAATCAATATCAGCCCGCAGTTTGTGCAGGGGTACTTGCCCCTGATGCCTCATTTCACGACGAGCTATCTCGGTGCCACCCAGTCTACCAGAACAGGTGATTCTCACCCCCTTAGCCCCAGCCTCAAGGGTACGGAAAATCGCTCGCTTCATCGCCCTCCGGAAAGCAATACGGCGCTCGATCTGCTCCGCTACCGACCTGGCTACTAGATAAGCATCAAGCTCAGGCTGCCGAACCTCCAGGATATTCAATTGAACCCTACCCCCAATAAGGCTTTCAAGGTACTGCCTTATTTCATCCACTCTTTGCCCTCCTCGCCCAATAACCACGCCGGGGCGAGCAGTATAAATATTTATCAATACCTTATTTGCCTGACGATCAGTTTCCACCAGAGAAATACTGGCATCAGCATATTTAAGCCTAAGAGCCTGTCGAAGTTTCAGGTCTTCTTGCAAATACTGTAGATAATGCTTGCCGCCATACCACTTTGCCTGCCAATCCCGTATGACGCCGATTCTAAAACCTATAGGATGAACCTTACGACCCAACTTTTTCCTCCTGCTCAGCAACAACAACTGTAATATGACTCGACCGCTTCAGGATAGGGTTGGCCCGTCCCCGAGCCCGGGGGCGGAACCTCTTTAGAGTCCTTGCCCCATTAACAAAGATATCGACAATCCTGAGATCCGGGGGCATGTGAAAATTGTTCTCAGCATTAGCTGCCGCTGATTTCACTACCTTGGCTACAACTCGAGCCGTGGGTGAGGGGGTAAACTTGAGTATAGTCAAGGCTTCATCCACCCCCTTGCCTCGTATCATATCCACTATGGGACGCACCTTAGTAGGTGATATGCCTGTATCCTTAGCTATTGCCCTTACTTCCATATTACGCTTTACCCTTCATCCTTACCTTGGTTTTACCGGGGGAGTCCTTTCCACCTTGGAGGAGTGACCCCTAAAGGTCCGAGTTAAAGCAAACTCGCCCAATTTATGTCCCACCATGTTCTCAGTGATAAAAATAGGCACATGTCTCCTGCCATTATGCACCCCGATAGTAAGCCCTATCATCGTAGGCATGATGGTAGATGAGCGTGCCCATGTTTTTATTACCGTCTTCTCCCCAGAGCGGATAACAGCTTCCACTTTCTTTAGCAGTTTGGGGTCAACAGCTGGCCCCTTCTTAATTGACCTTGACATTTAGCTCTACCTTTACTCCTTTACTTCCTCCGGCGCTTAACAATAAGCTTATCCGAAGCCTTTGGCTTGCGCGTTCTATAGCCCAGGGCTGGTTTCCCCCATGGTGTCTTAGGCCCAGGCAGACCTATTGGGGATCTGCCTTCCCCACCACCATGCGGGTGGTCGCGCGGGTTCATAGCCGAACCTCTCACTGTAGGTCGCCAACCCAGCCACCGCTTGCGACCCGCCTTGCCTAATTTAATCCCCTGATGGTCAATATTCCCTACCTGACCGATAGTAGCCGAACAATCACTACGAATACGCCTCATTTCACCGGAGGGCAACCGAACCAGGGCATATTCGCCTTCCCTGACCATTAATTGGGCTGCTGCCCCAGCGCTTCGCACTAACTGTCCACCCCTACCCTTCTCCAATTCAATATTATGTATCAAGGTGCCGCTGGGGATTAGCTTCAAGGGCAAGGTGTTCCCAGGTTTTATCTCAGCATCACTGCCTGACCTTATCGTATCTCCCACCTTAAGCCCTAAAGGAGCAAGAATGTAACGCTTTTCCCCATCAGCGTAGTAAATAAGAGCAATATTTGCCGAACGGTTGGGGTCGTATTCAATGGAAGCTACTCTACCGGGAACACCAATCTTATCACGCTTGAAATCAATAATGCGGAGTCTGCGCTTGGCACCTTTACCCCGATGTCGAACTGTTATTCTCCCCTGGTTGTTACGCCCAGCTCTCTTCTTAAGGGGCAAGAGCAGTGATTTCTCCGGCTTCCTTTTAGTTATTTCCTCAAAGCTGGAGCCGCTCATACCCCGTCTGCCGGGAGAAGTTGGACGATATACCTTTAATCCCATTTAAACACCTTCAAAGAGTTCAATCTTATCTCCTAGTTGGAGGGTAACTATCGCCTTTTTCCAGGACTGGGTTAACACCCGTCGCCTGCCGACCACCCGCATCTTACCACGAACTTTTATCACATTAACCGCAGTCACTTTAACATTAAACGCCTTTTCCACGGCCTGTTTAATCTGCGGCTTATTAGCCTTTTCAGCTACCTCAAAGGCATATTTGCCCTGAGTCTGAAGCTGGGTATTTTTCTCAGTTATTACTGGATGGCGTAACACTTCAGACGGATGCATGGCTTCCCTCTCGAGAAAGTTTCGCTCCCCATATCTCTTCTGCCTTGCGCACGGCAGCTTCAGTCATCAAAATCATTTTATAGGAAAGGAGGTCAACCACATTAAGCAGACCGGCTGGTATGGTCTTAATCTCTGGCAAATTGCGGGCTGATTTAACTACGTTGTCCTCCGCCTCCTTGGTAACGATAAGAGCTGAGGAATCCACCCCCAGCGCTGTCAAAATCTGCGCCATTTCCTTAGTTTTAGGCTCATCAAGTTTCAGCTGCTCCAAAACCATCAGCTCCTTATCTCCTGCCTTAGCCGATAGCACACACCTCAAAGCTAACTGGCGCATCCTCTTAGGCATTGCCTGCCTGTAGCTCCTCGGCTTAGGCCCAAAGGCGATACCTCCTCCCCGACGCAGTGGCGACCTGCGGCTGCCAGCCCGGGCAGAACCAGTGTGTTTCTGCCGATATAACTTACGCGTAGAACCAGAAACCTCGCTACGAGTTTTAGTACTAGCTGTGCCCTGGCGAGCATTTGCCTGCTGCCTTACCATTGCCTGGTGCACCACCGCCTGATTAAACGGCGCGGCAAAAACATGGTCGCTTACCTTAATATGTTTAACCACTTCCCCAGCAAGATTATAAACCGGAACTCTCACTTCTCTACCCTCTCACCTTCGCCCTCGAAAATCTTCGATTTTTGGGGGACCCCTCCTGACTTCCGTATTAGTAATAACCCATTGGTACCCCCAGGCACCGCCCCCCTAACCATCAATAGGTTACGGCCGGGGTCAGCTTCAAATACCTCCAAATTACACACTGTCACCCGCTCATCACCCATATGTCCTGCCATACGCATCCCCTTAAATACTCTACCAGGAGAAGTGGTAGCTCCTATAGAACCTGGGGCACGGTGTCGGTCAGACTGTCCATGCGTTTTGGGGCCGCCGGCAAAATGGTGACGCTTTACTACGCCAGCGAAGCCCTTACCCTTTGACACACCGGTAACATCAACCAGGTCACCTGCCTTAAACAGGCCAACATCGACCTTGTCTCCTACCTTAATGTCTTTGACATCATCTGTTCTAAACTCGCGGAGATGCTTAAACTGACCCAATTCCTTGAGATGTCCCCGCTGGGGAGAACTGATCCGTTTTGCCTGACCAAATCCAAGCTGAACAGCATTATATTTCTCCTTATCTGCTGTTTTAATCTGTATTACCGTACACGGTCCAGCTTCGATGGCAGTGACTGCCTCCGCTCTGCCATCGTCCTGGCATATTTGGGTCATGCCCACCTTTCTGCCAATAATCGCTTGGAACATATCCTCAGCCATCCTAACCTTTTACAACTTAATATCTATATCGACGCCTGAAGGCAGGCTTAAGCTGCTCAAAGCGTCTATTGTTTTAGAGGTTGTCTCTACAATATCAATAAGGCGCGTGTGGATTCGAATTTCAAACTGCTCCTGGGAATCCTTATCGATAAAAGGGGAGCGGATAACGCTGAACTTCTGGATATGTGTTGGTAGAGGCACTGGACCAGAAACCACAGCCCCAGTCCGCTCCACAGCGGCTACAATCT
The DNA here is from genome assembly GCA_036481135.1 of Dehalococcoidales bacterium. Lineage (GTDB taxonomy): Bacteria > Chloroflexota > Dehalococcoidia > Dehalococcoidales > E44-bin46 > JAZGHN01. The sequence continues at coordinate 6,265 of JAZGHN010000131.1, forward strand.
GCTGAGCAGATTGGTCCAGAACCCTGTGGTCATAACCTTTCAGCTTAATACGAATCTTCTGCTTAGGCATAAAAAATCACCTTCTGCCTGCTGCTTTAATCTCATCTGCCGATACAGGTGGTAGCTGTTCATAGCGATAAAATTCTATAGAATGAGTAGCTCTGCCCTGAGTTAGTGACCTAAGGCTGGTAGCATAGCCAAAGGTCTCAGCCAGGGGGATAAAAGCACGAATACTACTCATTTCACCCTGCGCTTCTATAGCCTCAATACGCCCTCT
>JAZGHN010000132.1:0-2825 GCA_036481135.1 Dehalococcoidales bacterium
GACTCCAACTTCTTCACCCGGCGCAGCAACTCCGCCATATGCTGTCTCATGCGCAAAATAACCTCAGCCCCGGTCGGGCTGACCCCGAGGTTATCCATCAAGGCCTTCAGCCGGCGAAGCTGGTCTATGTCTCTCCTGGAATAGAGGCGGATATTACCCTGCGACCGAGATGGCTCTATTATCCCTTTTTTCTCATAGTAGCGCAGGGTACCGGTAAAAGCAAGAGTAAAAGTAATGCTTTGCCTTGAGTTAAGTCGCTCTCTCAACTATAATCCACAGTCGCTTCTCTTATAATAAGGCCCAATACTTGACAAGCGGCGTCTAACCTGCTTATATTTAAGTTAGCGAACAACTTTCCCCTACCCTTTTAGATAAGAAGTTGCTTTATTGAACCTTAGCCGATTCCAAAAAACCTGTGCGATTCTCCCTGATGACAAAGTATATCTTTATTACTGGTGGTGTTGTTAGTTCAGTAGGAAAGGGCATCGCTGTCGCTTCTATTGGTACTCTCCTCAAGAGCCGTAAAATCACCGTGTCGGTTCAGAAGCTTGACCCCTATCTCAATGTTGACCCGGGAACGATGTCACCCTACCAGCACGGCGAGGTATTTGTCACTCAAGACGGTGCCGAGACCGACCTTGATCTGGGCAACTACGAGCGTTTCATTGATATCAAACTTACCGCCGAGTCCAATGTGACCTCGGGGCAAATCTACAGCGCCGTTATTGCCAAGGAGAGACGGGGTGATTTCCTCGGTGGCACAATCCAGGTAGTGCCTCATGTTACCACCGAGATAAAGAAGCAGTTTAAAAAATTAGCCGAGAAATCAAAGGCAGAGGTAGTCATTATAGAGGTAGGCGGTACAGTAGGCGATATTGAGGGGCAGCCCTTTCTGGAAGCTATCAGGCAAATGCGGAAGGATGTGGGGCGGGATAATATGCTCTATGTCCATGTTACCCTCCTCCCTTACCTCAGTTCCACCCAAGAGCTAAAGACCAAGCCCACTCAGCATAGTGTCAATGAACTGCGCCGCATTGGTATCCAGCCCGATATTATCATCTGCCGCAGTGACTACCCCATGTCAGAAGGACTCAGGGACAAGATATCCCTGTTCTGCGACGTTGATCGGGAGGCTGTCATCCCCCTGCCTACAGTAGACACTATCTATGAGGTACCACTAATGCTAGAAGAGGAAGGGCTGGGGCAACTGGTTATGGGTAAGCTTGGTCTCAGAGCCCGCAAACCAGATTTAAGCCAGTGGCAGGAATTGGCCAGCCGAATTAAGGAGCCCCTGGAGCCGGTTAACATTGCTCTGGTGGGCAAATATGTTGAATTACAGGATGCCTACTTCTCAGTTCGCGAGGCACTATCTCATGCTGCCCTCTACCATAATAGATGCCTTAACCTACTCTGGGTTAAATCTGAGGACCTGGAAAAGGATAGCACCGACACCCTACTTCGCTCAGCCCAGGGTATTATAATTCCCGGCGGCTTTGGCGTCAGGGGTATTGAGGGTACGGTCAAAGCAGCCAGCTACGCCCGAAATAATGAAATCCCCTACCTGGGGCTGTGCCTGGGGATGCAGGTTATGGTAATCGAGTTCGCCCGTTACGTCGTAGGCTCAAACGAGCCCAACTCTACCGAGTTTGATGCTTCCACCTCTTACCCCGTCATCGACCTCCTCCCCGAGCAGAAGAAGATAAAAGCCAAAGGGGGCACTATGCGCCTGGGCAACTATCCCTGCCAGCTGGTAGATGGCAGCCATGCTGCCAATGCCTATAAGGAGAGCCTGGTCCAGGAGCGCCACAGACACCGCTACGAATTTAATAATGAATTCCGCACTCTCCTCCAAGAGGCAGGCATGGTTTATAGCGGACTGTCTCCTGACGACAAATTGGTAGAGGTCTGTGAGCTAGCCAACCACCCCTGGATGCTGAGTTGTCAGTTCCACCCTGAATTTAACTCCCGACCCAGCCGCCCCCATCCACTGTTCCGCGATTTTATCGGTGCGGCTAAGGATATACTACGGGAGGGGGCTCAACCCTCGCTGCCCCTTCCCCCCAATTCATAATGGGCCGGAGGTTTTTTATTAATTAAAGACCAAAGCAATAACTATAGATAAGCAAACTTAGAGGAGAGCCAAATGCGCCTTTTCTTAGACACAGCCAATATTGACCAAATAAAAGAAGCGGCTAAACTGGGCATCATCAGCGGGGTTACCACTAACCCCTCCCTGATGTCCAAGGAGGCACCGGCAGACTATGAAGCTGCCGTCAAGGAAATTTGCTCCATTATCCCGGGGCCGGTTTCGGCCGAGGTGCTGGTAGAGAAGGCTGAAGCCATGATTGAGCAAGCCCGAAACATCTCCACCTGGGCACCCAATGTGGTGATTAAAATCCCGGCTACCGCCGCCGGGCTGGAGGCGACCTCGGCCCTGGCGAAAGCCAAGGTAAAGGTAAACTTCACCCTGTGCTTCTCACCAAACCAAGCCCTGCTGGGAGCACTGGCTGGCGCCGCCTATGTTAGCCCCTTCGTGGGCAGGCTGGATGACATCGGCCACAACGGCATGGAGGTAGTCGAAGACATTGTTGATATGTTCGAATACTATGAGCTTCCCACCCAGGTGATTGCTGCCAGCCTCCGTCACCCCCAGCACTGTATGGCAGCAGCCAAGGCAGGGGCTCATATTGCCACTGTGCCCTATAATGTGCTGATGCAGATGATACGCCACCCGCTTACTGATATCGGCGTTGCCCGCTTTCTTAGCGACTGGAAACGCATGTCACCGTAGAGAGGAGGTTACACCATGTTAGCCGATAAAACAA
>JAZGHN010000133.1:0-3972 GCA_036481135.1 Dehalococcoidales bacterium
CTGAGAAAAATCCAGGATATAGTAATGGGCGATTAGACCCCTATGTAGCCAGGATGTTAGGTCAGGAGCCGGTTGAGGTACAACACACTGTTCTCGGAATCCTCACCATCTTAAAGAGCCTTGCCAAGAGCGTGGCTAAACAAACCAGATAACATCGAGTTTGACCAATTCCCGCCTTCAAATAAAGAGCAAAAATCAACTAGGTGTAAACCGCTATCACCACTGCCTCTTTAGGATTATGCTCGTCAAAGAATATAACTGCTACCTTCCGACCCAGAGCCATCTCTACCGCTGGCAAATTTCTAGCCACAGCAATACCCTCCAGATAAGCCTTGTAGCTACCAGCAAGCTGAACAGTGGCAGTATAATCACCAGAATTGAAGCTTTTTAATACCCCTTTCCTCAGGTTCATTTCCCCAACCCTCCTTTAGATATTTATACTGCCCCCAGTGCCAGGCGTTGCTCATACTGAGCCTTGCTCGGCTGATAAACCAGGGTTAGCCCCAGCACCCTCTTCTTCTCGCCACTGAGTCCAGCCCGGCTGTCAGTTATGTCAATTACATCATATAGCTGCTGACCACAGTTGACTGGTATCCGGATGATGCCACTGGCTGATTCTATTTCAGCTTCTCTTAAATAGGCTTCTCCCCGCTGCTGGGCTTCGACTACAGAATCTATATTCATATCAAATAGCTGCTGGAGCTTATCATGGAGCTTATTTATCTCACCCCATTCCAACGAATCGACAATGACCGGGGCAGCAGCAACGGTATCGTAGCCCTCGACCTGGACCCGATTGAGCTTCCAGGCACCGACTTGGTATCTACCCTCGTATATGGGGTGTTCTGAGCCGTAGCTATAGGTAGAACTATCGGAAGACAGAGGATTTACCAGATAGGCTTTATTGCCTTCAATGAACAGGACATCAGGAACGAAGGAGAGTAGCTTCCTGATGACAGCCTCTCCCTGATTATTGGGGTTGATGGTGAAGTCAGGGTAAAAGCCGGTGATAACTGATGACTGGGATACCACCTCTAGCTTCAAGCCGACCCTGGCCAGGACAAACTCAAGGATTTGCTTAACATTGAGCTCACTTTGGTCTTTATTCCATCGGAACTGATGCCTGGCTCTCCAGGCGCCGATTAAGCCCCATCCGCCTGAGGCGTATAACAGCAGGCTAGCTTTACCGCCTGATGAGGTGTGCTCATAGGCTTCAAGAATAAAGGTTTGTCCTGAGCTTACCTCGTTACCGGCGGTAGTGCGGTAACCAGGGCTGAACTCTAACTGACAGCCAATGTCCAGGACTGACAAGCCTCCCTCCCCTGGTGAGGCATACTGTCCATCATCATTCCTCAGCTCCACGGTTAGCCTTCCCTGGCCCTCATCAACCTCCTGCTTCACCCCTATGACATCGGCAGTCAGACCAATGCCCTGTGCCGTAAGCTTGGCTCTCCACACCCCATTGGGGCTTGACAGCCAGCAATAGTCACCATAATGAGCAATGGCTAATCCATACTGGCTTGATAAATCAAACGGCACTGGCTCCCGCCACAGGGAACTCAAGAAGGTGGTATCTACAACAGAGTGCGACCAGAAGGGACGGTTATAGGATTCGGTGCCGGTGAACTTCTCAACATAGAAAATGCGATAGACATCGGGCTTGTCCATAAAGGCTCTGTGGTATTCAAAGCTACCACCTGACGGGGCTAAGGCAAACTCCTTCAAGGCTGACCAGGTGCCGGCAGCGACATCACCGCCGTCACCATAAATGAGCGACCATAGCTTATAGTTACCATCAGAATCCTTGCCGGTGACAAAGAGGTTCCAGTCACCGTCATAGACACAAGCCACTCCCGATAAATCACCGGTAGTCTTATCCCAGGAGGCTTTAGTCTGCCAACTGCCACCTACATGTTTCTTGACATATAGAGTCGCCTGGTCGGCAAAGAAGACAGCCAAATCACCATTAGGTTTGTAGGCAGCGGCTATACCATAGATGGCGGTAGTGGGGGAGTAATCAATAAGCTCAGGGCTTCCCCAGGTAACACCGTAGTCAGTGCTCTTTATCCGCCGAATTTGCCTACCGGAGTTTATCCAGAATATGCTCACCTCCGCCCCCAGTGAAGCCGCAGCCACAATGACGCAATTATACCGGTTACAGTATGTCCACTGGCTGAAGTCCGATGAAGGGCTAGGATTAGCCACCCTCTGCCGATAGAGCTTCCTGGAGTCGCCGGGGGGAGTTATTCTGGCTCTGATGAGAGAACCATCGCCAGGCATAGTCACAGCGTGAAAGTAATCATCCTCCGAGCCGGTATAGAGCCTGGTCCAGTCGTATCTGACTACGCCTGAAATCTTATTACAGGCTTCCAGCTTAACATAAGGGCTACGGGTAGCCTGTTTCTGGGCAGCTAGCAAGGTTGATGATAAAGTTCTCATTTAAAGATTAGAGGTCCAAGATAAAAATCAAAAACCCTCCTCCCCCATTTTTATCTTTTATCCTTGCTCCTTGTGACTCCTGGTTTTAGCCCAGCCAGTAGAGCCCCGATTATGACTAGGAGCAAGCCGACGGTTCCATGGTCAGGAAAGGTAAAGTGCAGGGTGCCGCCGTAGTCAATATAGTGGATGAGGATTAAGCTGGCACCGCTGAGAACAAAAGCAAGACCTATCCAGAACCGTTGAGTTAGAAGATACAACAGTGACTTTCTCAACTCCTTCAGGACTGCCTCACCCCCTTCATTTACTCTCCCTGAACCTGCTAATGGCTCTCTCACCAAAGTATTCTATAATCACGGCTGAGAGGAGCCCAGACAGCAAATAAGGCACCTCGACACTGGTCATGACACATATTCCATAGACCATAAATCCCCAAACGATGATAAACGGCCTGACGATACTCCTGATAAAGTCTACCCAATCTTTTAACTCCATATGAGCCCTCATTTACATCAAGGCAGCTAGAGTGTCAGGTAAGGACTCACCGGCTTTTTGGTAGTGCCCTGCCAGGTGTCTGGCTGCCTTAATTATTTCCTCAGGGCTGGCTTCTACCCTCTGCCCGCGGTGACCACCAAGAGATAGAGCTGCCACTGCCGCTGGCATCCGGTCCCAGTCGACTGTTTTTTCGATGTCCAGCTTGCCGGCAAGTGCCCTGAAGATGGCTCTAGTGTGGTGGGGGAGCTTCCAGGTTCCGGCATCCTCCGGGTCGCCGACGATAGCAAATGCCTCCTTGGGCAAGCCTTCCTTAGTCCTAGGTAATCCTTCTTTGACAATCACCTCAGTCACCTCCTTTTTAGGGTCCGTAGTCGGTCGATTTAGATACAGGCGGGTAGTAGGGTTTATAGAAGGAGCGAACTCTAGCCCTATTTTTCCTGCCCAGCTTCTTAAGCTCAGCCTCAAAATAGGCTAGTTTTTCCCTGCCCCAGCTAAGAAATTCTCTGGGGGTGATTCCGCCGCCAACATTAACCCTGTTGATGGCATAGATAGCCCATTCGACGGCGGCATAGCCACAAGCACCGGTAACCACCAAGTCCTCGTGCTTGGCAGGGATGGTGGAGGTGGTATCATCAAGGGTGTGGAGCTTACCGTAGTAAATGTGGGCGTTAGAGCCATCGGGAACCTCATCACCTAACAGGGTGATGGTATCTGCCCATAGGGCAAAGCGCTGGTATCTCTTGGGGAACTCATCCACCGGGTACTCAACGGCTTCAACCATGATGCGGTCGGTGATAGTGGATAGAGAAATCTCCCTGGAGTCGGCAGTAGTAGCCATGACCGCCTTTTGCTCATAGGGTAAAGCCTCTGAGAGCTCTTTCAGGGCGTGAAGGATGTGCCTATCCAGCTCATCATCAGTCCAGCGATAGTTAGCCGCATCCTGGTCGTGAAGGTCTCGACGGACTAAGGTTCTCATCTCATTTAGAGTCATTTAGATATCTCCTCAGTTATTTGGCAGGGCTGTGGAGTGCCCTCATCGTG
>JAZGHN010000134.1:0-2163 GCA_036481135.1 Dehalococcoidales bacterium
CGGCTTTTAATGTGGCTATGGGCAGGCAGGCTCAGGGTGCCGGGGCGGAATATGTGTTAAATAGCCTGGTCAGCAATATAGAGGTTGGAGATGATAAGGTTAGGGTTGAGGCAAATCATCAAGGCGAAGGGTTAAACTTTGAGGCAAGGGTGGTAATTATTGCCACTGGCTTTGGCTCAGGACTGGCTCAAAAGCTGGGTTTGGGTAAGGTTGGTGATTTTGTCATTGGAGCCCAGGCTGAGGTGGAAACGACTGGGGTGGATGAGATTGAGGTTTACTTTGGTCAGGAGATAGCTCCTGGTTTCTTTGCCTGGCTGGTGCCAACCTCACCCCGGATAGCTCGGGTGGGGCTACTGTCACGCCGGAGTCCAGGGCTTTATCTGAAGAAGTTAATGGTATCCCTGCTGGCTCAGGGGAAAATAGTTACGGCTGAGGCTAAGCTGAGCTACGGTGGGATCTCGCTAAAACCGTTAGCTAGAACCCATAGTGAACGGCTGGTAGTGGTGGGAGCTGCAGCGGGACAGGCAAAGCCAACCACCGCTGGTGGCATCTATTATGGTTTGCTGTGTGCTGACATAGCAACTAACAATTTACATCGAGCACTGGAGAGAGATGACCTGTCGGCTAAGGCACTGGCTAACTATGAGCGAGAGTGGAAGCGGAAGCTAGGATGGGAGTTGAAGGTAGGCTATTGGGCTCGGAAATTTTATGAGCACCTGAGTGACCGACAGATTGACCGGGTATTTGACATAATAAAGTCCAATGGCATCGATAAAGCTTTACTTGAAGCTGAGGACCTGTCTTTTGACTGGCATGGCGAGGCAATATTAAGGTTGATGGCGCACAGGACGGTAGCTAAGGCTATGCGGGTGATGAAGTTTCCTTTCCGGGCTGGCGTAGATTGACCTGTATGTAGTTAATGTTTACAATATGTGGGGATTACTAGGGTGAAGAATACTAGCCAGAACCTAATCCTGGGCGAGGCAGCCAGCCGTTTTCTTGCCAGCTTATCACCTGAAGAAGAGGAGATGAGCCAGCAGGAGGTATATAGATTCGTTCACTGGTATGGCTGGGAGCGACCTCTGGCTGGACTTACTGCTCCCGAGGTAGCTAACTATGCTGAGCGGTTATCATTATCGGATACAAACTACGCCAAAAAGCTTGAGCTAATACGAGCCTTCTTGGTTTATGCCAAGAGGGAGGGGTGGAGTAAGAGTAATCTAGCCGCTCACCTCAAGCCTAAGAAAAGGAAAAACAAATTCCAGTCGCTGGGCAAGCAGGGTTTACCACAGACTGTCTCTCTAACTCAGCAGGGGTATGTTGAACTGGAAACTGAGTTGGCTACTCTTAAGCGTAGGCGGCTTCAAGCTATTGATGAAATGCGTAGAGCCGCCGCCGATAAGGATTTCACTGAGAATGCACCTCTAGATGCAGCTAGGGAGCAATGCGGGTACCTAGAGGGGCGGATTAGAGAGCTGGAGGAAGCTCTGAAGTCAGCGACCGTAATCAATGAGAATCAAAAGGTAATACTCAAGGTAGGTATTGGTGATAGTATTGCCCTGCATGACCTGGTTTCTGGCGAAGAACTGCGCTATATGATAGTCAATCCCAGGGAGGTAGACCCGAGCCGGGGCAAGATTTCCAGTGCTTCACCCATAGGTAGAGCTATTATCGGTCGAGGTCAGGGGGAGGTAATAGAGGTAGAAGCACCGGCAGGTACGTTGCGTTATCAGATTGATAGGGTTGAGCATTAACCAACTTTTTTAACAAAAATAGAAATCGGGGTGAGAGGATTTGAACCTCCGACCACCTGAACCCCATTCAGGTGCGCTACCAGGCTGCGCTACACCCCGGCTTACTGTGGTAAATATTCTAACATAATTCAGGGACTATTTAAACAACCTGCCCCGCTGAGTTGTAAAAGGTTGTGCTGTTAGGATATAAATAGAAAATAAGATTTTACCAGGACGGGCTTAGATTTGGTTAAAAAGAAGGCAGAGAAGCCCCGGCGTGAAGTTACCAAGCGCCAGCTTTCCCGTTGGCAGCTGCAGAAGAGGCGACAGCGTATTCTACTTGGCTTGGGGATTTTAGTAATTTCCGCTGTTTTAATCGTTATCAGCGTCGGGGTTTACCAGCGGTGGTATATTGCTGAGTATAAACCGC
>JAZGHN010000135.1:0-6094 GCA_036481135.1 Dehalococcoidales bacterium
TAGGGAAGTTTCGGAATTAAACCCACTATTTACCTAATCTATGGTAACAGATCAGAAAGCAGCGATTCTTCAGGCAGAAAGCTTCCAAACAGCAGGAAATGCTAAAGACCTAATCGGCAAAGGTGCGGTTTGGCGGTTGATGTCTTATAATACTAATTAAAGAAGGACAAGCTCGGCAGATGGGAAGACAAACAAGGGGGAGCAAATGGGAAAACTGAAAATCCTTCTGTTTTTATTAATCGGTGTAAGCCTAATCGCTAGCTCCTGCCACGTTGGTGGAGAGGCTAGGGAGGCTGGGGGGGGTTACATATCAGGGACATCGGCGGGGGATGCGGAAACACTGAACTGGATTCTGGCAGCCGATAGTGCCTCTTTAAGTTATGCCGGGCACACTCTAGATTCTCTGGCTACTTATGATAATAACTGGAATATTCAGTTGCGCTGCGCAGCTAAAGATGTTGAGGCGAGTGAAGACGGTTTGGTTTATACCGTGACTATTAGAGATGACCTGAAATGGAGTGATGGCTCTAGGGTTACTGCTGGGGATTATGTATACACCCTGAACAACTTGATGCTCTCCGACTGGCTCAATTACACCTACAAGAGCGATTGGCAGGAAGAGGTAGGTGGTGGAACGGTGCTTGTCACCCCTGAGGTGGTGGACGAGGTTACCTTTACCATAACTCGCCAGACGGTTGACCCTGAATTTATCTATACCGTGCGCACTTTGACTCCCTATCCCAAATACATCGCCGTTAAATATGAGGGTGATGTCGAAGCCTTTACCCAGGCTCCGGAATTCAATAATTTGACCTATACCGGGAACCTGGGGCCATATAGGTTTGTGGAGTGGATAAGAAATGACAAGTTTGTCGTTGAGCGAAACCCTGAATATTACCTGGGTAAGGATACCGGCGCCCCTTATTTTGAGCAATATATCGTCAAGATTTTTGGCACTCCAGCTACCCGCCATGCTGCTCTGGAAGCAAAGGATATTACTTATACCGGAATTGACCCCCCTCAAGTAGCCAAGTTCAAGAGGATGGAGCGCATCAATGTCTATACTGTGCCTACCTCAGGCTATTTGTTCCTGGCTTATAACCTCAGGGATAATGGCTGGGAAGGGTTTAAGCAGAAGGAGGTGAGGCAAGCGCTGTCTATGGCAGTAAGCAAGGAGATGATGATAGAGCAGGTGCTCTATGGCTTTGGTGAGCCTGCTTTCAGCTTCATACCTAAACCCTCGCCGTGGTATAAGGATGAGGGTCTGGCCAAATATGGCGTTGAACCGCTGATGGATAAGGAAAGGGCTAAGGAGTTGCTGATTGGGGCCGGTTATGGCGAGCCCTTGAAGCTAACTTTGGTAACTAATTCGGGTAACGAGATACGTGAAAATGTAGGACACCTAGTAAAGCAGGAACTATCGGCTATTGGCATTGAGGTGGAACTCAAGTTTATCCCCTGGGCAACCCTTCTGCGTAAATAACTGATGAATAAGGTTCCGGGCACAGGCCAGGAACCGAGGTACAACAATGGCATGGGGGCAGTAAGCGAAGAACCCTGGGACTTGATGGTAATGGGCTTCAACACCCATCCCCTCCAGCCTTCAGGTCAGGATATCTTTTACTCCACCGAGGGAGGCTTGAACTTCTTGGGCTATTCCAGTGCCGAGGTTGATGAGTTGTTCCAGAGGCTGAAGTCAGAGGAAGCACTTGACGAGGGGGTGAGGAAGCAATTATATGCCGAGCTATCTCGGCTTGTTTCTGAGGAACAACCGGCTAATTTCTTGGCTTTTCAACTGGCAACCCCCGGTTTCCAAGATAATGTCAAAGGGGTAGAACCGGGGATAAATATGAGATATAACTACCACCTGTGGTACTTTGAGTAAGCCTTTCTGACCAACCTAGTTGAGGATAACTTGGCGGCATAAGCCGCAGACACCTTTCAGGCAGCCTTGGTTGTCTCAACTTTCGGGCTGCTCGGTAATGGGATGAAAAAGAGCTGGCTTAGAGGTTACATCGCTAAACGGCTATTATTTGCCGTAATCGTCGCTTTGGGGATATTAACCGTCACCTTTATTCTGGTTAGAGTTGGGCCAACCTCACCAGCCGATCATTATCTCGCCAATGTGGCTGCCCAGGGGCAGGACGTATCTCAGGTGGAGGCTGCCATAGAAGCTAGATATGGTCTTGATAAGCCAATATATGAACAATACGGAATTTATGTGGGCAATCTAGCCCGTGGGAATTTGGGCTGGTCTTTTAGCACCTCAATGCCAGTAATAGAGCTGATTAAGACCCACTGGATTTACTCCTTCCAGCTAATATTATTAAGCACTGTCCTTGCCGCTGTGATAGGTATCTTAATCGGCATTTTCTCTGCCGTCAGACAGTACAGCAAGACCGATTACGCAGCAACCTTCTTTTCCTTTATTGGCATATCCATCCCCAATTTTTGGCTGGGTGTGATGCTCATTCTGCTCTTTTCGGTGAAGTTTGGGCTGTTTAAGACCTATTACGATACCGGCTTACCCCTTCTTTCCTTAGCCAATTTCAGGCAACTAATCCTACCGGTGATTACCCTTGGTACCGGGATGCTGGCAGGCTATGTCAGATATACCAGGTCAGCTATGCTGGATAATTTGAGAAAGGAGTTTGTCAGGACAGCGCGAGCCAAGGGATTGCCGGAGAGGACGGTCATCGGTAAGCACGTCCTCAGAAACGCCATGCTTCCCCTGATAACTATTATAATGTTTGATTTGGGCAGCATTGTCTTTGGAGGCGCTTACCTCACCGAGATTATCTTTGGCATTCCCGGCTTGGGACGGATATCCTTCAATGCCATCTTTGCCGGTGATTACGCTGTAGTGGTGGCAGTGACCCTTATCTCAGCCTTCTTAATACTGATAATTAACCTTGTTACCGATATCACCTATACCTATCTTGACCCGAGGATAAGATATGACTAACAGGTTAAATAGGGTGAAGTCTGTAGCCAGAAAGGTTGGCGGCATCAGGAGGCTGATTCTCATCCTGATGGCTGTCTCTCTGGGCACTACCGCCTTACTGGATTTTTTCGTGGTGGAGAAAATCTTCGGCCCCTTGGTCTATCTCTATATTGCTCTGAGCACGATAGTCGGCCTATATGTAATCTATCCCCTTTACGCCGGCAGAAGGTTGACTAAATACTACTGGGAGAGGGTTAAGAGGAACAGGCTGGCGGTGTGGGGGTTAGGCTTTATTCTGTTTCTCATCCTGTTGGCTCTAATTGGTCCCTTCTTCACCGCTGACCCCACCGCGGTCAGTTTTGAAGAGAAAAACCTGCCCCCGCTGGGTTTCGCCATTGAGGAATCAGTCTATGACCCTCAAACAGAGCTGTTTGTTACCAAGCCAATCACAGCGGCAGGGGAACATCCGCTGGGCACCGACAACAAGGGCAGGGATTTGCTGGCAATGATAGTCTCCGGGGCTGGAGTCTCCTTGCAGGTCGGTTTGCTTGCCACCGGTATCGCTTTAACCATAGGCACCCTTATCGGTGTCATGTCGGCCTATTTAGGCGGCAAGATGGACAACATCTTGATGAGGCTCACCGATGTTATGATGGCTTTCCCCTTCTTCCTCTTGCTGGTGTTTATCATCTTTATCTTTGGCCCCAATCTGGCTTTTATCGTCTTGGTCATCGGTCTTACCGGCTGGACGGGCGCAGCCCGTTTAATTAGGAGCCAGACCCTCTCCTTGAGGACACGAGAGTTTGTTATGGCTTCCAAAGCTCTGGGGGCAAGTGATAGTAGAATTATCCTCGCCCACCTTGTCCCCAATGTCATCAGCCTGATTATAGTAATGGCTACCCTATCCATCCCGGGGGTAATTCTGGCTGAAGCTGCCCTGAGCTTTATCGGCTTGGGTGACCCCAACGTAACCAGCTGGGGGATGGTTCTGAGAGCAGGGCAACAATCCCTGGACACTACCTGGTGGGTGGCAGTAGTCCCCGGGGTTATGCTTTTCCTCACCGTTCTTGCCTTTAACTTCGTCGGCGATGGACTGAGGGATGCCTTTGACCCCAGGAGTGCACTTTGATGGAAAAACCAATCTTAAGGATAAGAAATTTAAAGGCCTACTTTTTCACTAGGCGTGGTACTGTCCGGGCAGTGGATGGCGTCGACTTTGACCTGCTTAAGGGCGAATGCCTCTGTCTTGTCGGTGAATCTGGCTGCGGGAAAACGGTAACGGCGCTGTCAATCCTGGGGCTGATTGATTCCCCGCCGGGCAGGGTAGTTGATGGTGAGATATACTACGATAATGTGAATCTGCTGAAATGTTCTCCTGAGCAGATGAGGCGCATCAGAGGCAAGGAAATTGCCATGGTCTTTCAGGATGCGCAATCTGCCCTGAATCCGGTATTTACCATAGGTGACCAGATAGCGGAGCAGGTAAAGCTCCACTTGGGGGTGGGTGGTGGTGAGGCAAGGCAAAGAGCCGTGGACTTGCTAGGGGAGGTGGGCATACCCTCACCGGAAAAAGAGGTTGACTACTACCCTCATCAGTTATCTGGCGGAATGAAGCAAAGAGCCATGATAGCAATGAGCCTGTCCTGTGACCCGCAGGTCCTTATTGCCGATGAGCCAACCACGGCGGTTGATGTCACCATAAAAGCCCAGATCCTGGACGTTTTTCAGCGGTTGCGGGAGACCCGACAGATGTCCCTGCTTTTCATAACTCATGAACTGGGGGTGGTTTCTGAAATCGGAGACAGGATGGTGGTCATGTATGCTGGTAGGCTCGCTGAAGCTGCCGCCGTCACCGAATTACTGGGCGACCCCAAGCATCCCTATACCGCTGGTTTGATTAAATGTGTGCCTGACATAACCAAAACTAGGGACAGATTGGAGTCCATACCGGGGACTGTTCCCAGTCTTATTGACCCCCCTAGGGGCTGTCTTTTTCATCCCCGCTGTGACCAGGCAATGGCTATCTGCAGCCAGGAAAAGCCACCCTTGACTATGGTCGGCAAGGGGCATACCGTTTTCTGTCACCTTTATAACGGGATAAAAGGCAATGGTGAACAATAAGCTACTGGAAGTAAAGGATTTGAAGAAGTACTACCCGGTTACTGGGGGGCTACTTGCCCGTCATCTTGGTGATGTCAGGGCAGTAGATGGTGTCTCTTTCTATATCAAGGAGGGGGAGGCTTTGGGGTTGGTGGGTGAATCGGGGTGTGGCAAGTCTACCCTGGGCAGGACGATATTGAGATTGGAGGAGCCAACCCACGGCGAGATTATCTACCGGGGGATGGATATCACCAAGCTGGACAAGAAAGAGCTAAGGGGATTGCGCAAGGAAATACAGATAATATTCCAGGACCCTCAGTCCTTTCTCGACCCGAGGATGACGGTGGGTCAGTCTATAGGCGAGGCTCTACTCATCCACGGTGTGAAAGACGATGAAGAGCGGGCACAGAGGGTAACAGAGACACTAGAGCGGGTTGGCCTAGAGGGTCAACATGCTTTGGGCTACCCCCACGAGTTTAGTAGTGGTCAGAGGCAGCGCATCGGTATTGGACGGGCTCTCATTCTGAACCCCAAGCTTATTATCGCTGATGAGCCGGTAAGTGCTCTAGACGTTTCTATCCAGGCTCAGATTCTAAATCTTATGCTAGACCTCAAAGAGGAATTTGGGCTGTCATATCTATTCATTGCCCACGACTTATCGGTAATAAGGCAGGTCTCGCACCGGGTTGCGGTAATGTATTTAGGCAAAATTGTGGAGCTTGCTGACAAGGACGAAATTTTTGAAAATGCCCTTCATCCGTACACTGAGGCTTTACTATCTGCTGTTCCTGGTAGGAGAGATCCAAAGAAGCCTAGGATCCTGCTCCCGGGCAGTGTTCCTTCTCCTCTGAATCCGCCATCAGGCTGCCGCTTCCATACCCGATGCCACCGGGTATTGCCAATCTGTCATGAGGAGGAGCCGCAGCTGGGGGATGTGGGGGGAGAACATCTGGTGGCGTGCCACCTCTATAAGTCGTAATCACTGTAGCCAGCCAACTGGTTAAACGTCAATTGATCAAAATTGCCTCAATTTTTAATCGAGCTAGGCAA